>JBDRGC010000346.1:0-11203 GCA_043818215.1 Chloroflexota bacterium
GATCCGCCTTTTTTTGGCCGCCAGGTGCGCCAGGGCCAGTTTGACCAGTTGTTGTTGCGACCGGTCAGCATCACGCTGCAAGTCTTTGGGTCCAGGTTTGAAATCCGACGCCTGGGGCGCATAATGCAAGGCATCGTCATCTTTGGGGCAGCCATCGCGTTGACAGACGTCCACTGGACCCCGGTCAAGGTCCTCTATCTGCCGGTTGTTTTTGTCAGCCTGGTGAGTTTTTTCGGCGGACTGTTTATCGTCGGCTCGACCATCACCTTTTGGACCGTGGAATCCATCGAGGCCATCAACATTCTCACCTACGGCGGCAACGAGATGATGTCTTATCCCATGCACATCTATCGTGACTGGATGCGCCACTTTTTCACTTATGTTATCCCGGCCATCTTTTTAAACTACTACCCTGCTCTATATTTTTTGGACAAGCCCGACCCGTTCAACCTGCCGCCCCTGGCCCATTTTCTCGCACCGTTGGTCGGTCTGGGCACGCTGATGGCAGCTCTGACCTTTTGGCGCTTCGGCATTCGGCATTACGCCAGCACGGGGACGTAAAGCTATGTCACCCATCATCACCGTATCAAATCTACAAAAACATTTCCAAATCTATACACACCATCGGGGACTCGTAGGGGCGCTGCGCAATCTGTTCTCGCGCCAATATCAGTTGGTGCGAGCGGTGGACGGGGTTAGCTTTGACATACAGCCCGGCGAACTGGTGGGCTATCTCGGCCCCAACGGCGCGGGCAAGTCCACCACTATCAAAATGCTGACCGGACTACTGGTGCCTTCGGGTGGCGAGTTGTGGGTCAACGGGCGCGTGCCCTGGCGCGAGCGCACGGCCCACGTCGCCACCATCGGCGCGGTGTTTGGCCAGCGCACGACGCTGTGGTGGGACCTGCCGGTGATCGAGTCGCTGGACTTGTTGCAGCACATCTACAAGATCCCGCCCGACCGTTTCCGCCACAACCTGGATCAATTCCGCGCACTGTTGGAACTGGACCCCTTTTTGCACACCCCGGTGCGCGCCCTCTCGTTGGGCCAGCGCATGCGCGCCGACCTATGCGCCGCGCTGCTGCACGATCCGGTCTTGCTCTTTCTGGACGAACCCACCATCGGCCTGGACGTGGTCGCCAAAGAACGCATCCGCCAGTTCATCCGCCATATCAACCAGGAGCGCGGCACAACCGTTTTGCTAACCACCCACGATCTCTCGGATGTGGAAAAGCTGTGCGAACGGGTGATGATCATCGATCGCGGCAAGCTGCTCTACGATGGGGCCTTATCTGCGCTGCGAGATCGCTTTGGCGGCAAGCGCAAACTGGTGGTCGAATTCGCGGAAAAATACGCCGCCTATGATATAAATGGTGCTGAGATCACCGCTCGCGATGGCCGCTGGGTGACATACAGCTTCGAGCGCGGTTCGATAACCGCCTCGGAGTTGATCGGGCGGCTCTCGGAGCGTTACCGCCTGCGTGACCTGGAAGTGCGCGAGCCGGCCATCGAGACTACCATCCGGCGGATTTACGAGGAGCGATTGCTGGAATGAAAGCTGGCCGATGACGGACGACGGATGACCGACCGCAGACGACAGACCGCAGACGACAGACAGTCATCGGCGGTCCGTGGTCGGCGGTCGGAACTACACAAAGGAGATAAACTATGGAATTCACACAACTCACTACCCACCGATACAGTGTGCGCAGTTACGAGCACAGTCCTGTGGAAGACGAAAAACTTCTGCAAGTACTCGAGGCCGCCCGCATGGCCCCCACGGCAGCCAACCGGCAGCCCTTCCAATTGATCGTCATCCACACCGAGGGGCGGGAAGACGAACTGCAACGCATCTACGGGCAAAAATGGTTCACCCAAGCACCGTTGATCATCTGCGCTTGCGCTCTCCCATCAAAGGGGTGGGTACGCAAATACGACCGCGAAAACTACTCCGCCGTTGATGTTGCCATTGCGATGGATCACCTGATTTTGGAGGCCGCCAACCTGGGGCTGGGAACCTGCTGGATTGCAGCATTCAAACCAGATGCGGCGCGGGAAATACTTGGCCTGCCCGAAGATGTCGAACCGATTGCTTTCACGCCGCTAGGCTATCCGGCTGATTCTCCCCCGGCTAAGAAACGCAAGCCACTCTCTGAGTTGGTGCGTTACGAGCGCTGGTGAGGCATGGATCGCGCCACCAAACCACGCTGGCGGAGCGTCCTCCGCAAGGTGGCTGCCAAACTCAACGAGGCCGGGATCGACTATAAAGTGGTTGGTGGGACTGTGGCAGCCCTGTACGGCATCTCGACCCCTGTCAATGATGTGGATATTGAATTCGGCGCCGAGGACGTCTACCGGGCCGAGAAAGTCCTGGCTGAATTCATGACCAATCCCGTCCAATTCAAAGAGAGCGAAGTCTACCGATCCCATATCGGGCAGGTGGAGATTGACGGTCAATTGGTTGAGATTTTTGGAGAACTGGAACGCAGACAAGGCGACACATGGATTTCTTCTATGGCGGTCACGCATAACACGATTGAAATCGAAGGTGTGTCCGTTCAAGTTCCCTGGCTGGAAGAAGAAACCTTGTCCTACCTCCGCCGCGGGAAATTGGAACGCGCCGCCCTGTGCCTGTCCCACTGCGACCCGGAACGGATGCGGGCCTTGCTCACAGATGATCAGCCGACGAATGTGATTTGAAGCACCGATGACTCAAAAAAGAATAGCACGGATTTATGGAATGGGCGGATACTTATCGGCCATTCCGGTATCCACGCTTTGCATCGTTACCCATCCTGATCAGTTGCTAGCAGACTGTCGTAGAAGTCAGATTTTCTCTCATAGAACACAGATTCACACAGATTTTCTGGCTAAAATAATCGTAAAATCTGTGTGAATCCTGCTAATCTGTGTCCTAAATTCTTTCTCCGACAAACTGCTAGACTATACCCATTTCATAAGGAGTTAATTATGATCAAAATTGGCGACAGTGCCTCGACTACCAAAACCTTTACAGATTCAGATGTGCGCACATTTGCGGAAATCTCCGGCGATAAAAACCCCATTCACCTGGACGAGGAATACGCTGTTCAAACCCGCTTCGGGCGGCGGCTGGTGCATGGCATTTTGACCAGCGGGATGATCTCCGCCCTGCTGGGGATGCAGCTTCCCGGCCCCGGCAGCATCTATATCAAACAGACGCTCAACTTCCAAGCCCCGGTCTTCATTGGAGATACGATTACCGCCACTGTGACGGTAGCCAAAATCCGCGCCGATAAGCCTATCATTACATTGGATACGGTCTGCAAAAATCAGGACGGCACGGTGATGATCGATGGTGAGGCGGTACTGCTGGCAACAGTGTAGATCGTGAAGAGTGAAGCGTTGCGAATGGCGGATGGCGGATAGCGGAGGACGGATGGCGGAGGGCGGAGGGCGGAGGGCGGAGGGCGGATGGCGGAGAGCGGATGGCGGATGGCGAATGGCGAATGATATTCCCGCTTCACGCACCACACTTCACGCACCACGCTTCACGCTCCCCGTTCCACACACCACGCTATCCGCTACACGATTATCAAGGACACCAAATCAAATGATACCTGTTTCAGCACGCCGTCTCTGGTTTGGGCGCGCTCTGATCGGAGCGGTCATATTCATCAACGTGCAGTGTGCTATTGCATTTCTGCGTTCGCCCACAGTATATGCACCCTGGTATGAATTGCAGGGTGCGGCTGGCGAGGCAGCCATTCGGGGCTTTGGCGTGCTCTTTTTGATGTGGAATGTGCCCTACGTTGTCGCCCTGATATATCCCCACAAGCAACGCACTTCGCTTTACGAGGCCATAATCATGCAGACTATTGGCATCATTGGGGAGGCATTCATTCTCTGGTGGCTGCCAATCGAGTATACTATCGCCCGCGGCTCGATTGTGCGATTCATCATTTTCGACGGTGGAGGGCTGATCGCTCTGTTGCTGGCGGCCTGGGTGTGCAAATCTGCTTCCAACTCAAAAAGAGGGAGAGACGATACAGACGATACGAGTCATACTCGATTGGAGAAATAGCTATGGACGAAAAAACCCGCATCATTCAGCAGCTTGACCAGGCCCGAGAGAAAATGCGGGCCGTGTTGGCAGACGTGGACCCCAACATCGATATCCATCCGCCCTGGAAAATGAAAGAGGTGCTTGCACATATCACTGGCTGGGACGACGCCAGCATTGCTTCGCTGCACGCCCATGCGGCCGGCGATGTACCGGATACTCCCGCAGAACGCGGCATCGACCATTACAATGCATCCACCGTCTCCGAGCGCGAGTCGCTCAGCTATAAACATGTGGTCAGCGAATGGGAAACAACCCGTGAACTATTGAAAGCAGCGATTAGAGAACTGCCGCCGGATAAACTAGAAGCCCCTATGGTTTTCCCCTGGGGGTCTAGCGGATCAATAGCGCAACTCATGGCAACCTTTGCTAACCACGAAGAAGAACACGCTAATTTTATTCGAGAGTTGATGAACGAGGCTGTGTAAATACGAGCAACACAAAAGAGTAACGTATCCCTCAGGATTGCCCGTCCTCTGAGGACTGGCAATCCTGAGACCCGACCTTCTCATAGACTAAAACTCAATATCAACGGGCATGCCGGGCATGATGGCTTGATCGGTGTTGGGGACAACGATCTTGACCGCGTAAATGGTAGATTTGCGCCCTTCTGCCGTTTGGACATTGCGAGGCGTGAACTCGGCGTGGTCAGCGATATATTGCACCTGGCCCTCGAAGGTTTCGCAGGGGAACGAGTCGGCTGTGATGCTCACTTTCTGGCCGATACTGACCTATCTGTATTGATCTTCGGGGATATAGACCAGCACCTCGACTTCGTCAAGCTGGCCGATACTCATCACTTTACTGACGGGGGCAACCAGTTCACCCGCTGAAAGCGACATGGAAAAAATCGCCCTGGAAATGGGGGACGGGGGATGTCCCCCTCCTGTTTGAGAAGTTACCTTGATTTTAATAAAAGGATGGTCATAAAAATGATAGATATTCACCTCTACGGAAAATTGCGCCGCTTTGCGCCCGACAGCCGTCCATCGGCGAATAGTGTGATCCTCGTCGAAGCAATTGCAAGCGAAACTCTTTATTCGCTCTTGGAACGAATTGGGATCAAAGTCGATGAAATATTTACCATATTCATGAATTCCAAATTGCTGGCAACCCACAACTCCATGGCAAAATGGCTTGGATATTGCCAGGTGCGAGAAGACCCTGAAAATTTGGATTTGTCGGTACTGGTGAAAGATGGCGATAGGATTGGCCTCTTTGGAGAGGATATGGCCCGCTGGTGGTGTGATGATTAAATTCGATGGGGCTTTCTATCAACCCATTGCGCAATCCCCATCACCATATTCGATCTCCACCGTGATATGAGTGAAATCATGGTCGCGGAGCACTTCTCTGACTTCCCCTTTGATACACAGAATCTCTTCTTTGGTAACGGCCTCGTCCACAACTACGTGGGCTGTTAGCACATTGTGTTCCCCATCTAGTGACCAGATATGGATATGGTGGGTAGATTTTACATCTTCGATCCCCAATAATTGATCTTTGATTATCTTGATCTCGATATCCTTTGGAACTGCTTGCAGGAAGAGGGCCAGCGTGTCGCGCAGGTTTTTCACTACGTTGTAAAGGATGTACAAGGAAATCAATACCGATAAGATCGGATCCAAAATTGGAATATCAACAAACAGCAGAATAATGGCAACGATGAGGACAGCCACCCAGCCAAGCACATCTTCGAGCAGATGCCAGGCCACAACTTTGGCGTTAATGGATTGGCTGTCCTTCAGGCGTAGCACCGCCGCTCCATTGACGAGAATCCCCACTATGGCGAACAAGACCATCCCTGGGGCATTAGCGTGTTCCGGCGCAATCAGCCGTGGAATGGCCTGGGTTATCACGAAAAGCCCCCCTACTATGAGGATGATGGTGTTGATCAACGCCCCCAGCAGAGAGAACCGCCGGTAGCCATACGAGAAACGGTCGTCCTCACCCCGCTGGGCGTAGCTGTCCAGATACCAGGCCAAACCGAGGGATATGCTGTCTCCCAGATCGTGGACAGCATCGGATAAGATTGCCAGGCTGTTCGTCCAAAGCCCGCCAAAGATTTCGAGAATGGTGAAGGCCAGGTTCAAGAAGAAAGCCGTTTTGATATTTTTACTTGTATCGTGGTGGTGTGAGTGGGAGTGGCTCATAGTGGGATTCCGTGTTTACAGTGTAACACAACACACCATCAATCGCTAAGGTATGCTTCCTACTTTCCCTATGTTTCTGCGGTCTGCGGTCTGCGGCTTGTCCTGAGTTGAATCGAAAGGTCTGCCGTCGGCCAATGTGCGGAACCCTCGTCAATCATTTCCCAGAATGCGGTTTTGCAGTTCCCGCATACGCCAATAAAGCCCTTTTTGTGCCAGCAACTTGACGTGAGTGCCACGCTCGACGATACGTCCCTGGTCGAGTACTAAAATCTCGTCCACGTTTTCCAGCCCGACCAGGCGGTGGGTGATCAGCAGCGAGGTGCGCCCGCGCATCAATGCGAACAGGGTTTCCAAAACCTGCTGTTCGGTCAGGGGGTCCAAGTTGGCGGTCGGTTCGTCCAGCAGCAGGATGGGGGCGTCTTGCAGCAGGGCGCGGGCAATTGCCAGCCGCTGGCGCTCGCCACCGCTCAGACGCATGCCCTGTTCCCCGATGGGGGTGTGATAGCCCTGCGGCAGGCTGACGATGAAATCGTGAATCTGTGCGCTGCGGGCGGCTTGCTCGATCTGCTCGTCGCTGGCATTGGGTCGGGCAATTTGCAAGTTTTCGCGGATACTGGCGTTGAAGTAATAAGCCCGTTGCGAAACCACGCCGATCCGGGCGCGGACATCGTCCTGGGCATAAGCCATCAACGAATGCCCACCAAGTTGAATATCCCCGTGCGAATAATCCCAAAAGCGCAGGAGCAGTTTGCCCAGAGTGGATTTCCCCGCGCCGCTCGGCCCGACGATGGCGATGCTGCCGCCTTCAGGCAGCTCGAAGCTGACATCGTTCAGTGCGGGGGCGTCTGCTGGAGCATACGAGAAACTCAAACCCTGAACGGATAGACTGCTCGCAGCGGGGGCCGGCAAAGGCTGAGGTGGATCCGTGACGGTTGGTTCGGCATCTACGATTTCGAACAGACGTTGGGCAGCCTGCGTGGTGCTAGAAAGCATCTGCGCGGCCAGCGGTAGCGGAGTGACCGCTTCGAAGGCAGCCAGCGTCATCAACGCCAGGACTGCCAGCATCACGCCATCCAGTTTCCCATCCGTGACCAGCGGGATAGCGGTGATCAGCACTGCCCACACCGCCAGGTTGGCCAGCAACGTACACAAGCCGTCATTCAGCCCCGTGATCCAGGCCATGCGCTGTTGAATCTCTCCGTAGGATTGGCCGGCGGCCTCGATGTTTTGGCGATGCTGCGCGGCGCGCCCAAAGGCCAGCAAGTCGGCCAACCCCTGGATATTGTCCACCAGCCGGGTGTGCAGCTCGGCACGGCGCAGCACGAGAGCCTGTCCAAGCCCCCGGGATAAAAATCGCGTCAAAAAAGGAATCCCCGCCCCAACGGCCACCAGGAAACCTATCAGGATCAATCCCAGGCTCGGGGCGTAGTGTCCCAGAAAGAGGCTGGTTCCCACCGCCACCAATATCGCCACCAACGGCGGGGCAAGCACCCGGACGTAGAAATTTTCGAGGGTTTCCACATCGGAAATAATCCGGCTAAGGAGATCGCCGCTGCGGTAGTGCGTCACACGGGCCGGGGCCAGGGGTTCCAGGGCCGCGTAGAACCAGGCTCGCAGGCGCGCCAGCAGGCGGAAGGTCACGCTGTGAGAAGTCAGACGTTCAGCGTAGCGCGCCACGCCGCGGGTAAGGCCGAAGAAACGCACTCCCACGATGGCGACATTGAGTTCGGCGATGGAGGGGTGCAGGGCAGCAGCCGAAATCAGCCATGCGGAGGCCCCCATCAGGCCGATGCTGCTGCCAATGGTGATCGTTCCCAGGGCCACAGAGAGGGCCACTTGATCCCACGAGCCTTCGAGAAAGGTGAGCAGGCGCAGTAAGGGAGTCAGGCGACTTGAGGTCGCAGCGATATTTGCAGCTTGCTCACCCTCACCCCGACCCTCTCCCACAGGGAGACTCTCCCCCCTCTCCCTGTGGGAGAGGGGGGGGGTGAGGGCCGGTGAAGGATAAGCTTCCACCAGACTGGCGTAAACCCCGGCGCGGGCCAGCAGTTCAGCGTGGGTGCCGTGTTCGACGATTTGCCCATCTTGCAGCACGATAATTTGGTCGGCCCGATAGACGGTGTTCAGGCGGTGTGCAATGGTGATGACCGTGCGTCCCTGCATGAGGCGGCGGGTAGCGGCATACAAGATAGTTTCATTTTCGGGGTCGAGGCTGGAGGTGGGTTCGTCGAGCAGCAGGATGGACGCGTCTTTCAGAAATGCCCGCGCCAGGGCTAGACGCTGTGCCTGACCGCCGCTGAGCCGGGCGCCACCCTCGCCGACGACGGTTTGATAGCCATCCGGCAGGGAGCGGACAAATTCGTCCAGGCGGGCAGCTTTGGCTGCGGCGATGACAGCCCGCATGTCCGCTTCGGGGCGCGCCAAACGAATATTGGCGGCAATCGTGTCGTGGAAGATATGGGGTTGTTGCGACACCCAGGCAATTTGGGCGCGCCAAGTTTCGGGGTCGAGGGAGGCCAGGGGATGGCCGTCCACCTGTACTTCCCCATCGCTCGGCTGGATGAAGCGTAGCAGCACTTGTGCCAGGGTGCTTTTCCCGGCTCCGCTTTTCCCGACCAGGGCAATCTGCTGGCCGGCTCGAATGTCGAGGGAGATATTTCGCAAAGCAGGTTGGTCGCTATCGGGATAGGTGTAGCTGAGGTTGTTGAACTGGAGATTGGAGATTGGAGATTGGAGATTGGAGATTGGAGAATGAGAAATAGAGGTTGGAGACTGATGAGTGCTCACCGGAGTGTCTAGGATGGCGAATAAGCGGGTGGCGGCGCTGACGCCTGACATGCCGGCGTGGAAGCGCAGGCCAAGCATCCGCAAGGGGATGTAGAATTCTGGCGCGATGATCAGCAAAAAGAAGGCTTGTTCGAAAGCCATTTTGAAATACAGCAGGCGCAGACCGACTTCCACGGCTATCACTGCCGTGCTGAGGGTGGCAACTAACTCTAAAACTAACGCAGATAGAAAAGTGACCCGCAGCACCCCCAGGGTCGTGTCGCGGAATTGGTTGCTGGCTTCGGCGATGGTTCGAGTGTGGTCTTTGGCGCGCCCAAATTGTTTGAGCGTGGTAATTCCCTGCAAGCTATCAAGAAAATGAGCCGAGAGACGGCTGAGGGTCTCGTACTGACGTTTGGTCAGGGCTTCGGCTGTTTTCCCGATCAGATACATAAAAAATGGAATCAGCGGCGCGGTGACCAACAAAATTGCGCCGGAGAGAAAATCGAGCGGGAAGACGAAGACCAAAATGGAGAGCGGAACCAGGGAGGCCAACACCAATTGGGGCAAATACTGACTGAAATAGGCGTCCAGTGCTTCGATACCCTCTACGGCTGAGGCGGTCAATTCCCCGGTGCGCTCGCCGCAGGTGTAGGCTGGGCCGAGTGCTTCGATATGGGCTAACAGGCGCGCCCGCAAATCGTTTTTGACTCCCACCGCGACGGCCGTGGCGCTGACCTGGCTCAACCAGGAGAGCAGCCCGCGCAAGGCGATTACCACCAGCATCCAACGCAGCAACCCCATCACCTGAGGAAGCGTACCCCCGTCCAGAAATACGTGGTCGACGGTTAAGCTAAGTAAGCGCGCCTGCCACACAATCAGCAGCCCAGCCAAAAATCCAGCCAAGATTGTCAGAGCCAGAGCTGTGCGGCTGTCGCGGGCCAGGCGGAGGAGGCGGGGGTTCATGGCGAGGGACAGAGGGTAGAGGGTAGAGGGCAGAGGGTAGAGGACAGATGACAGGAGGCAAGAGGCAGGAGGCAAGAGGCAGGAGGCAAGTGGCAGGAGGTAAGGGGCAGGAGGCAAGGGACAGGAGGTAGGCTGCTTCCTGGTTTCCTGGTTCCTGCTCCCTGGTTCCTGCTTCCTACCTCCTGGTTTTCTAGTTCCTAGTCCCCTAGTCCCTAGCCCCTAGTTCCCTGCTCCTAGTACGTCAAATCCTGTGGGTCGGTGTTGACGCGTTTGCGGAAGACCCAGTACGTCCAACCCTGGTAGATGAGCACAATCGGGACGAAGATGGCTGCCACGAGTGTCATTACCTTGAGGGTGTAAGGGCTGGCGGAGGCGTTGTAGATGGTCAGACTCCACTCCGGGTTGAGGGTCGAAATCATTAAACGGGGGAAGAGTCCCGCGAAGACCATGATGGTCGCAAAGACGATGGTCAACGCTCCCATAATGAATGCGGTGCCTTCTCTTTTCGCCTTGAGGAACCAGCCTGCGGCGATGAGAGCTACCGCGGCGAGTGCAGCGGGAATCAGGCCGTTGACGCCTGGTTTGGTCAGGATGTCGGTTGCCAGGAAAGTCCACACCACGAAGATGACGGTGACGACCAGGGCCGCGATCCAGGCTTTGGAGGCGGTCTTCTTGGCGCGTTCGGCAAGGTCGCCCATGGTCTTCAGGCTCAAGAAAATTGCGCCGTGCATGGTGAACAGGCCCAAGAATACCAGTCCGCCCCAAAGGGAGAAGGGATTCAACAGCGGGAACAGGCCGCCAAAGTAGTTCATGTCGGCGTCGATGGCGATGCCGCGCATCAGGTTACCAACCGTCACACCCCATAAGATGGCAGGTACGAGGCTGCCGATGAAAATCGCCCAATCCCAGTTACGGCGCCATTTTGGATCCTCGCGCTGGCTGCGGAACTCGAAAGCAACCCCGCGTACGATCAACGCTAAGAGCATCAAGATGAGGGCGGTATAGAAACCACTGAAAAGGGTGGCATAAAAATGAGGGAAAGAAGCAAACGATGCACCACCTGCGGTGATCATCCACACCTCGTTTCCATCCCAAAATGGGCCAATCGTATTGATAATGGCCCGGCGTTCCTTGTCACTCTTGCCGAGGAAAGGCAGTAAAATGCCTACTCCGTAATCGAACCCTTCCAGGAAGAAGAATCCGATGAACAGCACGG
>JBDRGC010000347.1:0-3801 GCA_043818215.1 Chloroflexota bacterium
GTGCGGTTAGCATGTGACGTTGTCCTGTAGAAAACAAAAAACCGAGGGTCACGCCCTCGGCTGTTATGGCGATGAATCGCCAAGTAAGAACAAATTGGGCTCTCTGGGATTTGCCGTGACTCCGTACACGGATTGCACGGATTGCACGGATTTCACGGAGTCTCACGGAGAAAATGATAAAAAATCCGTGTTTATCCGTGTAATCCGTGTCCAAAATGTTTTAACCACGGCGATTCCCAAAGACCCAGATTTGTTTGCCCCCCTTGAATTGCATATCACTCGGGGCTTACCAACCCTGTCCGCAGCGCGTAGCGCACCAGCCCGGCAAGATCGTGAATGTCCAATCGATCCATCATATCGTAACGGTGCTTTCCCACCGTCTTCAAGCTGATGTTCAAGATTCCGGCAATATCTTGAGAAGAATGCCCCTCGGCGATCAATTGCAGTACCTGTCGCTGGCGGGGAGTCAACACCTGGAAGGGGTTGAGGACGGAACCCTGCTGGGTGCGGCTCAGATAAGCCTCGATTACGGGTCTTGAAATGGCGGGGCTGAGATACATTTCCCCCGCAGCCACGGATTGTACAGCCAGTTTTAATTCATCGGGGTCGGCGTCTTTGATCAGGTAGCCGAGGGCACCGGCGTGAAGCGCTTGCAGCACATATTCCTCGGCTGTATGCATCGAAAGGATGATAACAGCCACAGCCGGGTAATCCCTCGCCACACACGCGGTCGCTTCTATGCCGTTCAGCCCGGGCATGCCGATGTCCATCAGCACGATATCGGGTTGGTGCTCCTTGACAAGTTGTAAGGCCTGGCGTCCATCGGCAGCTTCGGCGAGCACCTCGACACCAGGGATATCTCGCAGGATGGCGGCAAAACCTGCCCTTACCAGGGCGTGATCATCTGCCAGCAAAACTTTTATCAACATCACTGGAAGTTCCTCCTACTCTCGCGGCGTTCTGGGGGGTGGGAGAGGGTAAAAGGAAAGCGGGCTTCCAGGATGGTCCCGCCCCCAGGTGACGAGTCAATCTTGAGGTCGCCGCTGCTCAACTCAACCCGCTCGCGCATCCCCAATAGGCCCATGCTCTCCCCGCGTAAAGCCCGCTCATAAGCCTCGGTAGAGTCAAAGCCAATGCCATCGTCCTGGATGACCAGCCGCAGAAAGCCCTCTTCTGAGGCTAATGCTACATGCACCTGAGTGGCCTGGGCATGACGGAGAATATTGGTCAGCGCTTCTTGGGCCACCCGGAAGCAGGTGGTTTCGATCTCCGTTTCAGGACGAGTTTCAGGACTCTTCAGGTCGTATTCGATGCGCAGATCGGTGTCTCGTGTCTGCCGGTCGATATACCAGCGCAGCGCGGCCACCAGGCCCAAATCGTCCAGGATCGAAGGACGCAAATCCAGCGCCAGCTCACGCACCCGCTCCGAAAGACGTGTAAGAGTGGCGATGCCCTGATTCATGTGCTGCTTGAAAGCAGGAATATCACCCAAGCGTTTTGCAGATTGCAAGTGGAGTTTCAAGGCGGCGAGATCCTGGCCGATGCGGTCGTGAAGTTCCAGCGCGATAGTACGACGTTCGGCCTCCTGGATTTCCAGCAACTGTTTCGAGAGTATCTCGAGCCGGGCGCGCCCAAGGCTGATCTGCTCTAAGAGGCATTCTCGTTCATGCTCCGCCCACCTGCGCTCGGTGATGTCTTTTAAGGATACAACAATACTGGCTTCTTCTTCTTCTTCTTCTTCTTCTGCAAGAAATATTCTTGCAGTGTTGAATTCAAGAACAAGTTCATCCCTTTGATTCCCTTCTGGCAAACCGGTTCTCGATCGATCTTTGTTCCAAATATGAATCTCTTTTGAATCTTCGCTTTCAATTTTGCAGCGCAACTGCTCGATTATCTTTTGAGCAAGTTCCTCTTCAGTGTACCCAAGCAGTGGTGCATACTTTTGCACAATATCATCGAATGCCTTGTTTTGCTTTAGGAGATTCAGTGATTCTGTTAGTACGAGAACACCTTCAGGAACAAACTTAAAAATATTTTCAATCACGGCTTTGTGATGTTCTTCTTTTCTATGAAGTTCCTCCGCCGCCCGCCTGCGCTCGGTGATGTCGCGTGAGACCCCCAGAATTTCAACCAACTGGCTGTCTGGGTCACGCAGGCCGGTCGCTTTGACCTCGGTCCAAATTGTGGAGCCGTCTTTACAGAAGGCCTCCACTTCCAGCGTCCGCGACCGGAACAGGTCATTTGTGCCCGTCTCTTCCACGGCCTGTTCTCCTGCAAAGGCCTTCATTATGGTTTCAAGGGAGACCGGAGTCAAGATATCTGCCAATGTCAGGGACATGGCTTCCTCGACGCTATAGCCTAGCATATGTTTGACGGAGGGGCTGATATAGGTAAACCGCAGGCTCATATCTGCGACCCAGATGAGGTCTGTCACGTTCTCGGCGAGCAGACTGTAATTCGTCTCACTCTCACGCAGCGCCTCTGTGCGCTTTTCCACCTCCCGCTCCAGGGAATGTGACCAGCGGCGAGAAGTTATGAGCAGGTAAACCCCGCCCGCCATCAGCGCCAGGATGACGAGGCCCAGCGTGTACAATTCAGCGCGGCCTGCGGCGCGGACGAGTGCATCCACTTCGCTGACCGGAGCGCACACCGCCACAGACCAGATGCGGCCGTTGACATGTACAGGCGTGTAGGCTGCCAGCTTCTCAACCTCCCCATACTGCCCGCGATGCCAGCCGGAAATGTAGCGCCCGGTGCCTTCCTCGCTGGACAGCATCCGCCGCTGGATCTGCTCGATGGCCTCGTAGGAGATATCAGGGTTTTGCTCCGCGCGCACCTCGGAGGCGTTCCAACCAACGAATTCAGCCTTGTAATGCGCCAAAAAGACGCCGTCTTCGTCCAGCAGCCAGGCGTAGCCCGTTTCGCCCGATACGATGGGGGAGATGTAAAGTCTGGCGATCTCTTCGATATCGAAAGATGCGACAACGACCCCGTTGAATTCTCTGGCTCCTTTTTCATCCTCGATGAACACTGGGTATGCCACCCGGATGCACGGTTCCTCCATCTCGTTTGTTATTACCCCGGAGAAGGCACGCTCCCCTGTCTCCTGGGTCTCTATGAAGTAAGTTTCTTCGCTATAGTCCTGACCGATTAATTCTTTTCGCCAGCCCTCGTTGGGGTAAATGAAACGCAAGATACCGTCCACGTCCAACAGCCGTATGGATGTCTTCCCAGATTCGTCACTGTATACGAGTTGCATATACACCAGAGATTCAGGGGCCATCGCCTGAACTGGGGACATCGCTGCCAGCACTGGCAATTCTTCGTTGATTTCATCCAGATAACCTTCGATGCCCGCGGCAGCCGAACGCGCCAATATCAATTGCTGCTGGTTGAATTGCTCTGTAGCCAACTCTCGGGTCTCACGATAGGTTAGGCGGCCAAACAAGATGGCTGCCGCGACCGCCGCCAGGGTGAGGGCGGCAATGAGAATCTGCGGCCACAGGGAGGGGCGTTGGGTGTGGTTGTGATTTGTTTTTTGCATGGTTTTGCGCCTCTTTGATACAGGTGACAATCATTTTCGCGTAGCATACCTTTGGGGACGAAATGACTGTCACCTGTGAAAAAAATGGAGGCCCCCACCTTAGTATTTGGGCAATGTCAAGTTGGTTGGTAGTGATGCACGAGAGTGCATCGTATTTAGCACAAGGGACACTCTCGTGTCCTACTACAAACCTTCCTCACACAATTCTGGGAAAATTGCCATTGTAGTGGTACATGACTGCACTGAAAAACACTCTC
>JBDRGC010000348.1:0-3497 GCA_043818215.1 Chloroflexota bacterium
CGAGAGGCAGCCACCAAAAAGGCGAAGGGTATCGTCAAGGTAGCAACAGCCCGCGCCAACTGGCTTTATCCTCAGGACGAGGAGCAGGTCGCGGTCACAGACGCAGCCCTGGTCATCGGCGGCGGTGTGGCAGGTATCCAGGCGGCCCTCGACCTGGCAGACGCCGGGCACAAGGTCTATCTGGTGGAGAAGAAGCCCTCCATTGGCGGCATCATGGCTCAATTGGATAAGGTCTACCCTGATATCGAATGTAGTATATGAATACTCGGTCCCAAAATGATGGATGTCGGTCGACATCCCCAAATTGAATTAGTAACTTACGCCGAGGTCGAAGATGTTTCAGGATATGTGGGCAACTTCAAAGCGCGCATCCGCAAGAAGGCCCGCTACATTTACGAGGATCAATGCACTTCGTGTGGCGATTGCGCAGTGGTATGCCCAATCGTTGTGCCCGATGAGTTTCAAATGGGGCTGGGCAGCCGCAAAGCGGTTTATATTCCCTTCCCCCAAGCCGTGCCCTCGGCCTACATTATCAACGCCGATGAGTGCATGGGGCAGAATCCCATCGCTTGCGGCAAGTGCATCGAGGCCTGTGAAAAGGACTGCATCGATTTTGCCATGCAGGATGAAATCGTCGATGTCGAGGTGGGGGCCATCATCGTGGCCACCGGCATGGATGTGTACGACCCAACCGCGTTGGACGAATATGGCTACACTCGTTTCCCCAACGTTGTAACCAGCCTGGAATTCGAGCGCTTGATCTCCACGGGCGGGCCGTTGGAGGGACACCTGGGGCGGCCCAGTGACCTGAAACAACCCAAGCGGATTGGTTTCATCCAGTGTGTCGGCTCGCGGACTCAAGACCCTGAGCGGGGCAACCCCTATTGTTCCAATTTCTGCTGTATGAACACCATCAAGTCTGCCCAATACCTGAAAGACAATTACCCCGACATCGAGGCCACTGTGTTTTATATGGATTTGCGGGCATTTGGCAAGGGATTCGAAGAGCTGTTGATGCGCAGCAAGGGCAACGGTGTGCGCTATATCCGCGGGCTACCGGGTGAGGTGCGGGAGGATTCTGCCACTGGCAATCTGTGGGTCACTGTGGAAAACACTACCGGCAACCGGCTGGAAAAGCATGAACTTGATATGCTGGTTCTGGCCGTGGGAGCAGTGCCTGCTACCAGCACCGAGATTGTCCGCCAGATGGTCAGCCTGTCGAAAGCGCCCAGTGGCTTTTTGCGGGAAGCCCACCCCAAGCTGCGGCCGGTGGATACGCCCACTAAGGGGGTCTTCATTGCCGGGGCCGCCGAGAGTCCCAAAGATGTGCGCGAGAGCGTCACCCAGGCCAGTGCGTCTGCTTCTCGAGCTGGCATTTTGTTGAACAAGGGCAAGTTCGCGGTCGAGGCCATCACCGCAGTGGTAGACCCTGACTTGTGCAAGATGTGCGGCTTGTGCGCCCCCGTTTGTCCCTTCGGGGCCATCCAATGGGAGAAGAAGCAGGTGGCCCGCGTGATCACTGCGGCATGTGCCGGGTGCGGAACCTGCGCCGCGGAATGCAAATTCGACGCCATCCAAATGCGCCATTTCTCCGACCAGGCCATATACGCGCAAATCGACGCTATTCTGGATGAGAATCCCATGGATTCCATTGTCACTTTTGCCTGCAACTGGTGCTCCTACGCCGGCGCCGATACGGCTGGTGTGGCCCGCATGGCCTACCCGCCCAACGCCCGCATTATCCGCACGATGTGCTCCGGCAGGGTGAGCATGGAATTCGTCTGGTATGCTTTCAGAAAGGGAGCGCCGGTGGTGTTGGTTTCAGGCTGCCATTACGTGGACTGCCACTATATCGACGCCAACCGCAGCACGACGCGGCGGATGGATGGTTTGTGGGACGGGCTGGAAAAAGCAGACCTGCGTCCCGACCGCCTATTGTTGGAGTGGTGTTCGGCGGCTGAGGGGGCGCGCTGGCAGACCATAATGCAAGCGGCGGAAGAAAAACGCCAAAGTGTGACCCCGGAAGAAGTGGAGCAAACCGGCATCACGCTAAAGGAAACCAAGGTACCCAGCCCGCGCAACCCTAAGCCCAGAGATGAAAACACGGATGCTGAGTTCGTCTGCGTGAACTGCGGCCACCGCTGGGGAGGCACCTACGGCAGCGGTGTGGAACGCATCTGTCCCCGGTGCCGCTCCAACAGCGTGCGCTGGCTGCGGAAGAAGAAGGGGGGGTAGTATACAATATTAGGACTTACGCAATTCGCACCCTGAGTGGTTATGCAAGAACCGTATACCTATGCAGGCATATCATCCCGTTAGCCGCCTACTTTGAAGAACGCTTGACAAGAAGGAAAAAGTCATCCATAATGGTGGATAAATGGAACCGCCATGGAGGTTAAGATGCCTACTCTAACAGTAAAAAATATTCCTGATGATCTATATGTCCACCTAAAACGTTACGCCGAGATGAATCGGCGTAGCCTCAATAGCGAGATAATCGTTTGTATTGAGAGCACTATACGGAGTAACAGAATTCAGCCTGAGGCGTCCCTGGCGAGAGCGCGAAAGTTGCGAGAAAAAACAGCGCGTTATCCCATAACAGATAGTGATTTCAATGAAGCAAAGATGATGGGACGGCCATGATCGTCGTTGATACCAATATCATAGGATATTTGTATTTGAGTAGTGAGCGCTCAGAGCAGGCAGAAAAAGCGTTGTTGAAAGATGCACAATGGGTTGCGCCAATTCTCTGGCGAAGTGAATTTCGCAACGTGTTAGCTTTGTACATGAGAAAGGGCGTCTTCTTGCTAGAAGATGCAATCCGAATAATGGGGGAGGCGACTTTGCTAATGCAAGACGGCGAATATGAAGCAGTCTCTTTGCAAGTATTACAATTGGCCAATGAGAGTAAGTGTTCCGCGTATGATTGTGAATTTGTTGCTTTAGCGCGTGATTTGGAAGTTCGGCTAGTCACTGTGGATAAACAATTATTGAAGCAGTTTCCGAATGAAGCCGTATCGTTGGATGAATTTGTTGGATAAAGGAAGGGCGTTGGCTAACCCCGCTTGCACTCAGACCGGGCTATCGCCCGGAGGGTACGCGGCGCGATTTGCCAAGTTTGGTCATGGTTTGCGACGCGTTTGGAGCAAAACCGCCCGGCTGGTGAAGCAACCGGTATCTAGGAGAGTGCTGAAAAAGTCCCTTCTCAAAAACGGCTTTCCGCGAAAGTGGGACGCTTCTCCCACAAAACGGGCGTTTTTGCACGTGCGTTCCCTAAAAACTACCATTTTTTGACCCAAAGTGGGGCGGATGTGTAAGGCAGTTTTTCGTCCAGGGGGTTTTTCAGCACTATCCTAAGCTCGACTTTGTCCAAACGGAACCTTTTGGGTGCGTCCATTGGTTAGGGGGGGAAGCCGGAAAAAGGTCTATCGCATAGATTTTTGGCCGCGATTCGGCGTGTTTTCGGGTTTGAAACCTCGAAAAAGATGCCTGCATCA
>JBDRGC010000349.1:0-10909 GCA_043818215.1 Chloroflexota bacterium
TGATGCAGGCATCTTTTTCGAGGTTTCAAACCCGAAAACACGCCGAATCGCGGCCAAAAATCTATGCGATAGACCTTTTTCCGGCTTCCCCCCCTAACCAATGGACGCACCCAAAAGGTTCCGTTTGGACAAAGTCGAGCTCAGGACAGGTGTTAGCAAGTTGGTTTTCCGCTTTGGATACATGGGGGTTTTGCTCAGTCTTGCACCCCAATACAACTAATCTCCATCCCTTCGGCCCCGCTCAGGGTAAACTCCAGGGCTTTTAGCTCCAATCACCTTAGTATGACGCTGTATCTTCGTGGTGGCATACTTGACCAAACAAGCTGTGCCATCGGTGAAGAACATGGCGTTGCGGCGTTGTTGCCAGTAACGGCGGCAGCGCCAGCCGAGCCGACCACCTTCTTCGAGGATGTTGGCGAAATCATCACCAGTTTCATTGCCGCCACGGTCTTGCTGGTCTTCGGGGAGCTTGCCGGCCAGAATCGAAATGAAGATGACGTTATCAATCCCCAGTACGATTTCCAGAGCAGTAAGCGTAAGTAGTGCGATCCAGGTTTGATGGTCTGCAAGCCATTCCATAATGATCTTCCTTGCTCAAGTAATATAAGTGCGGCCTTTGACTGCAACCAAACTTGATGATTGTCATTGCGAAGCAGCTTTACCGCTGAAGCGATCTCGTCCTTGGCATGAAGGAGACTGCCACGCTCCGTAAACTCCGCTCGCAGTGACATTAATGTGACATTGTCAAACTACTCAGCCCATGTCAGGGCGACTGGTCCCTTGCAAACCCTTCGGGTGGGCTACGCACGGGATGCTGCGCGAAAGTCACAGCAACAAAATGCGCGAAGTCCACCTTCGTGGACTGTTAGCCGACGCAACCCAGCACATCTTCTTTTGGAGAAGATACGATTTTATATTCTGGCAGAGTCTAGTACATATTGCATAAAATGGCAACCATTGAAAACGAAGGTGCGACGCACTTGTAAAGTGCGTCACACCTGGCAAATCACATCGAAACACTTGACGGGAAGCCCAGGGTTTGCTAACCTATGGCCCCCCCAACCCACCAATCCTGGGGGGAGTAGAAGTAGTTGCTCAAAATGTTAGTGCTGCATTATCATGCCCTTTGGGTATGCATCCCCAAAGATGCGTACCCACCGACAAAACCGAATTTTAAATGGTAAATGGTGAATTACAAATGGTAAATGATTGTGGCGCTGTCTGCACTTCATTTACATTTTACCATTCAGCATTTACCATTTACCATTTCATTCCCCCCTGCTCCCCCGCTCCCCCCGGCCCCCAATCCTGGGGGAGCACACTCTCCGTGTCTGCCCATAGGGTAAAGAGACATAAAAGCAGAAATGTCCCCCCCAGAATTGGGGGCCGGGGGGCGACTCACAAAAAGAGTTCTCATGAGTACCACAGCCGATGTCATCATCATTGGGGGAGGGATTCACGGAGCCAGCCTGGCCTTTCACCTTTCGCAGCGCGGCCTTGAACCGCTCGTGCTGGAGCGGCGTTTCATCGCTGCCGAAGCCACCGGACGATCCAGCGGACTGGTGCGAATGCACTATGACCTGGAGCCGGAATCCCGGCTGGCCTGGGAATCGTTTCGATATTTCCACAACTGGCGTGAAATGGTCGGCGGAGATGCCGGCTTCACTCGCACGGGTTTCATCCAATTGGTCAAGCCCGCGTATGTCGAGCAGCTCGAAGCCAATATCACCATGCACCAGCGCATCGGCATTCCCAGTTTACTGGTAACCGCTGAGGATGTAAAACGTCTGGCGCCGCACTTTGCGACCGGCGATTTCGAAATGGCGGCCTACGAACCCGAATCCGGATACGCGGACCCCAGCGCGGCGACTGCATCCCTGATGAACGCGGCCCGCAGGCAGGGCGCCCGTCTTGTGCAGGAATGCACGGTGACTGGCATTCGGGTTGATTCTGGGAAAGTGAGCGGGGTGACCACCACTCAAGGGGATTTCTCCGCCCCGGTGATTGTGAACGCCGCGGGTGCCTGGGCTGCCGGAGTCGCCAAAATGGCAGGGGTAGCGATCCCCGTTGATACCTGGCAGCACGATACCATGTTCGTCCAGCGTCCACCGGAGATGGGGCTAATGCACCCAACTGCCATTGACGATGTTAACTCGATGTATTTCCGCCCAGAAACCGGCGGCCTGACCCTGGTTGGGCTGGAAGATGGCAATCCCATCGGCGAGGCCCCCGAGGGTTACGTTGACCGCGCCCAGCCCGGTTTCGTCGAACGGGCCATCGAGCGCATTTGCCAGCGCATCCCAATAATGGAGCAGGCATCTCTGCACAGCGACCACGGCGGCTACGATGGCATCACCCCCGATCAGCGGGCCATCCTCGGGCCGGCCGGGCCGGAAGGTTTTTATTTGCAGTGCGGCTTCAGCGGAACCGGATTCAAGATTGCGCCTGCAGTGGGGGCTTGTATGTCAGAGTTGATCCTGGACGGGCAGGCGGAAACGGTGGATATTTCTCCCTTCGCGCCGCAGCGTTTCGATGATGGGAAATTGCTCAAAGGAGACCATTCTTATGAGAATATCTGGCATTGAGATGTAAATTGGAGATTAGAGATTGGAGATTAGGGATGTCGTGCCCGTAGGGTATTGGAGATTGGATGAAGTCTCCAATCTCCAATCTCCAATCTCCAATCTCCAATCTCCAATCTCCAATCTCTAATCTCTAATCTCTGCTCTAGCAAACCACGCTTTCTCGGCGTCGAGAAAGTTACGAGGAGAACAAATCCATGAAAATCGATCCCAAATCAGCTATGATGATGCTAGAACATATACTCAAACCCTGGCACGCGGCCGTGGCGAATCCCGCTCAGGCCCAAGAAACGGTATTGCACCGCCTGCTCCAAGATTACGCCAAGACAGATTACGGCCAGCAGCACGGTGGTGAAAATATCGAGACTCTGGCAGACTACCGGAGGGCCTTCCCGGCGACGCCCTACGATGAGGGCTACAAACCCCTTATTGCGCGAGTCATGAAAAGCGAGGTGAGTCTGCTATTGTGGGAGGAACCCATAGGCTGGGCCATCACCCGCGGCACTACCAAAGGCGAGTCCAAGTTCATACCCATGACGCCCACAGATTTGGAGATGCGCGTCAGCGCTGGGAGGGCGGTGATGAATTACGTAGCCAGCAGCAAGAAGTTCGAGATTTTTGCCGGAGTCAATCTCAACCTGAATTTCCCCTCGGTGGTGGGGACGGTGCAGGCCGGTGAGCGGGAAGTCGAGTACGGCTACAGTTCGGGGATTTACACCAGGCATGTCTCCAAATCCACGCCGGTGACTTCGCTGCCGACCCAAGAAGAGATCGATGCCCTGGGGGGCGGCAAAACCATGCGGGATTGGGAAGTCCGTTTCGAGTTAGCTTACGAAAGATGCAAGGATGAAAACGTCACCCTGGTGGGCGGGGTGGCCCCCACTGCGCTGGAATTCGGCAAGTTCCTGCATAAAAAATATAAACTCTATCCCAAAGATGTGTGGCAGACGCAGGTCATGACCCTGGGCAGCACGCCGGGAATCAACACCAGGCACCAACCGGCGCTCAACGCTATGTACGGGCGTGGAGCGGTGATCCGCGAGATTTACGGAGCCACAGAGGGGCTGTTCGGCCAGCAGCGCGACGAGAAACGCGCCTGGGTGCCCAATTACGATTTGTTCTTCTTCGAGGTGGAAACGCGCTCCGGGATCAAGATGCTCCACGAGATGCGTCCCGGCGAGATGGGCAGTCTGATAGTCTCGACACCCATCTTGCCGCGCTACCGTATCGGCGATTTGATCCTGGCCTTCGAGTCCCCCTACTTCCGCTGCATTGGCCGCCAGCAGTGGAGTACCCCGCTGTATTATTGGTGGGGCGAGTTGATGAGTTTTGATTTTGGGCAGTTGTGAGGCAGGTGGTGGAGAGATTAACAAACCTCCGAGGTTTGGGTAAACCTCGGAGGTCTTTCATTACCGTTTTTGGAACATCCCGCGCAGGAGCAGCGATGCCCCGATGACGATCAAGATCAGGGGCCAGATCAATCCCCAATCGCCCAGGCCTATTCCGAAGAAGACAATCGCCAGGATGAAAGTTCCCATCACCGGGCGGCGGTAATTGGGGATAATCAGCCGGATGCAGATTTCGATCAGCAGTATCACCCCCGCGCCCAGGAAGAAGATTGACCATGCTTCCGCGGGGAAAGGGAAATCAAAGGGCAGGCCGAGGCCGCCAATCCCTAATTGATCCAGAAATCCGAAATTATTGGCCAGCATCACTACCCCAGCCCAAATCAGGATCACAGCCCAAATCAATGAGCCGAGGGGGTCACGCCGGTGTTTTTCTTCGTAGCTTTTCTCCTCGGCGGATTTTTCTTCGTGCTTTTGCATTTCTTTTTCGTCGGATTTTTCGTCTTTTTCGTTCATGCGTATTCTCCTATAAAACCCATCTATGACTGAGCCACCGCCGGGGTTTCATACGGTGCGTATGACGGCAAAATGCCGTCATAGGCGGCTCCTTATATCACCGAGAGTTCTGCATAATAGTTTTCCGCTGGCAATACTACAGCGAATGAGGAATAAAACGAATTTTTACCTCGAGCCTGTGCATTCGCTCCATTTGAGCGGTCAGAGTGACACACAATGAGTGAAAAAACACCTTGCCAAAGGCTATGTCTCGTTCCAGAGATTCAAATTCGTTCCTTTCTAAATTCGTTGTTTTTTTTTATGTAGAACTCTTTATCACCAAATAGACAAGCGTTGCCAATACTCTTAGAATAACACATAAATCGCAGTACTGCAAAAGCAGCCCCCCCGAATGAATTCGGGGTCTGTTACAGGAAACATGCTGAAGCATGTTGAGACACACATCACGCTTCACGCTTCACGAGATACAAGTCTCCCCGCTCGAATCCCCTCTCTAAATAATAGCGCCGTGTGCCGACAGCCGCGATGACAGCCAACTTGCGGAATCTCCGCCGGCGGGCGATTGCCTCGGCCCGCAGCAGGAGCCGCGTGCCCAGACCGGTGTGCTGCGCAGCCCCCTGCTTCGCTTCCCCCACTTGAAGGGATTGCCCGTAAATGTGAACCTCGCGGATGATCGCGGCCCCCGCCAGGTCTGCCAGCCCTGTGTCGGGTGAGTGGGGCATTGGCAGAGACAGCCGCAGGAATCCCGCCAACCTGTCATCCGGCGTCACAAATGAGATGAAATGCTCCTCGGCGAAATCCGCCCGATAAATCATATCGTCCAGCCGCAACTCGCCAACCGCAACTCGCTTGCCGCGCACCTCCCGGCAGCGGATGCACTCGCAGCGTTGGCCGCGCCGCCCCAACTCTCGCTGCACGTCCTGCCGCAGACTGGTGCGCTTGTTGCCAGCCACCACACTTGTCGAGGGGATGTCACGGATCACGCGGTCCACGCGGCAATAGCGCGGGATGGTGGTCTTCAGATCGGTAATCAAATCGACCAGTTCAGCGGTGGTGTAGGGGACGTATTCGCCCCGCTGCCAATACTCGTACAGTTCTGTGCCGGCCAAGAGTTGGGTGGGGTAAATCTTGATTTCGTCGGGGGCCAGACCATCCCATAAACGAGGAAAATCCTCGCGATCGGATTCCGGGGTGGCACCCAGCAGATTGGGCATCCAGTGCAGCACAACTTTGAAGCCCGCAGCCCGCAGCAGGGTCATCGCCCGCCGCGTTGCCGCCGCCGTGTGACCGCGTTTGTTCAGGGTTAGAATACGGTCATCCATGCTCTGCGCACCCATCTGGACTTTGGTCACTCCCAGGGAGCGCAGCCACTTCAACTCTTGCGGGGTGATCTGGTCGGGACGCAGTTCCACAACCAGCCCCACATTGCGATGCGCGGCGGTCTCGTTGATGGCTTGAACTTCTTCCAGCGTTTTCGAACCTGGGTCAGCATTTACCGCCGAGAACACGGAGTCCGCAGAGAAAACAAAACCATTATTTTCATCTCTGCCCGCGCGTACTTCGCGGTGAGAATCAATATCCGCGTTCATGGCTTCGAAACAGCGGCGCAGGAACCATTCCTGGTAATCCCTGGGATACGCGCTCCAGGAGCCACCCAAAACCAGCAATTCTATTTTGTCTGTCGGATGGCCTACATCGTGCAGGGTTGCGATGCGGGCCGCGACTTGCTCGTAAGGGTCATACTTGTGGTACAGGGCGCGCATCGCCCCCGGCTCGTTTGGCAGGTAACTCTTGGGCATGCGCTCATCCGAGGGGCAGAAGATGCAGTGCCCCGGGCAGGGATAGGGTTTGGTCAACACCGTCACTGTGGTCACCCCCGAAAGAGTGCGCATGGGTTTCAATCGAATTTTCGCCAATAAAGCCGGGTCGGCTTCCCATTCTCCCTGCGCCACTAATTGCCTGTAAGCCGCCACCAAAACCGATTTGCCAAAATAGCCCTCACCACCGGGCAAAGGATGATGGCGGATAGCTTCGAACACCTTCTCGCCGCCGCGAATCTCCTCCAACGCCTTACGCGCCAGAGCCAATTTCTCGGGGCTGTGCTGCCGGGATTGGAGCCAGGATTGTTCTTGGAGAGATGTTTTGGTAGAGGTCATTGGAGGGTAGAGGGTGGAGGCAGGAGGCAGGAGGCAGGAAATTATGTTATCACGTTTTCACGTCTTCACGTCTTCACGTTTCACGCTATAATAAATATATGGACGATTCCATTGCCACAAAACTACTTACTCTCAACCATCAATTTTACCAGACCTTTGCCGATCAGTTCTCTGCTACGCGGATGCGCTTGCAGCCCGGCGTGAGGCGGATTTTGGAGAGCCTCCCGCCCGAGGCCAGCATCCTTGATTTAGGTTGCGGCAACGGGGAACTGGCCCGCGAGCTGGCCCGGCGCGGACATCGCGGCCCCTACCTGGGCCTGGACTTCAGCGCCGAACTCCTCGAAGTGGCCCGCGAGGGTGTGGCAGGCCATTCGAATTTCGCCTTTTCCCAAGCCGACCTGGCCGACTCCGATTGGGGCGGTGCAGTATTCAGTGTTCAGTGTTCAGTGTTCAGTCTTCAGTCTTCATTGGTCGGTCGTCAGTCTTCGGACTTCGGTCTTCGGTCGCCATTCGATGTCATTCTCGCCTTCGCAACACTGCACCACCTCCCCGGCCGCGCCATCCAACGCCAAACCCTGATGAAAATACGCTCCCTCCTGGCCCCTGGAGGCCGCTTCATCCACTCCAACTGGCAGTTTCTCAACAGCGAGCGGCTGCGCGCCCGCATCCAGCCCTGGGAAGAGGCCGGCCTTGCAGACACCGATGTCGACCCCGGCGACTACCTGCTCGACTGGCGGCGGGGCGGCTATGGACTGCGTTACGTCCACCATTTCAGCGAGAGTGAACTAAGCTCACTGGCTGAAGAAACAGGCTTCGAAATCATGGAAACGTTCTATTCGGACGGTGAGGGAGGCAACCTGGGTTTGTATCAGGTTTGGAGATTGGAGAATTGAGATTGGAGATTGGAGATTGTCCCCTGCCGAGGATGCTGCGCGAGGGATTGGAGATTGATAGCTGATACTGGTGACTGAAGGCTCCGAATTGTGCTAAAATATATTCACTATGAATGATACTCTACCTGAACGCAACCCTATCACCCATCAAGATCACCGCCGGGAAGTTTTCTGGCAAATCACATTTCCCCTGATCATTGGGGCGATTCTCATTGTGGGATTAGCCGTGTGGACCGCAATTGCCGCCGCGCAAGGCGGGAACGTGAGCCAGCCGGCGGATGCCTCGTTGGTATTCCTGCTCATCCCCACCCTGGCGATGGCCCTCATCTTGTTGGTTATCATTGCCGGGTTTGCGTATGCGGTTATCTGGCTGAATAAGAACATCCCGCCTTATGCTCGTCAGGCCCAAGATTTCTTCGCCAGCGCCCGCGATATAGTTCGCAAAGGAGCCGATAAGGTCGTGGAGCCTGTCTTGCGCATTCAGAGCGCGTTGGCGGCTTTGCGAGCCTTGAGGCGAAAGACGTGAAGACGTGAAACGTGAAAGTCGATCTTCACGTCGTCACGATTTCACGTTTCACACAAAATATAGAAAGGGCATGATCTATGACCACAAACGACGAATTTGTAAGTGATGAAAACAAGAATCGAAAAACCAAAATCTTGTTGATTGGAGCCATCATTGGTGCTCTGACCGGGTTGGGGGCTGCCTACCTGCTAATCCAGCAAGTTGATGAAGAAGAGACTTTACAAATCTCTCCAGGAGAAGGGGTTAAGCTGGGAGTTTCGATTTTTAGCTTCTTACGGCAGGTTACCCAGCTTGGAGGATAGCTATAGTTATTCAGATAATGTTTTTGACTCTGCTTACCCGGATGTCATAACGCAAGGGTATCCCTAGACACCAGGGACAGATGTACCCGTTGGTATTGCGAGCGTTTTTTTGCGAAGCAATCTCCTGCTCACCGTGGGGGGGATTGCTTCGTTACAAGGGGCGTTCCTCGCAATGATACGCGGAGATAAAATTATTTTCTGAAAGTCGATAATCGCCATCAGGTTATTTTCCGTACACCATCCCCCCCAAAAAAAACATCCAAATCTCAGCCATCTATCGATGGTTCCTCCCCTACGCGCTGATCTCCGCCAGTAATTGCCGGTAGTAAGCATAATTCTCGTAGGGAATGTCTGCGCGCGCCCTCCCATCAGCCAGGGGGACATAACCGCCTTCCACATATTGTGTGCCGCGGTGAGCAACTGCCAAAGAATTTACGCTCAACTGTAGTAGTCACCTTTCATCAAACAATTCATTCAGAAAGGCCGCGGGGGGCAAAACTAGAACTTCGAATTGAGGCACAAAGGCGAAGTGAGCCATATTTCCTGTGACCAGAGCAGCCACGCACCCGGCGATGGCGACCTCGGCAAATGGAAGATCGGAGGGGTCAGGTATCTGGCTTCTTTCCACAGGTAGTGGAAGGGCAGTCACTCTTGTCCCCAGGCTGGTGATGCGGCTCAGTACGACTTGAACATGCCGCTGGTCGAATCCGAAACGTGGCCGGGCAAGCACTTCTGCATATTCTGCCAGAATCCGGTCATCGTAGGCAATGCGGATGACGCCGGTGAGCAGCAAATCCAGGATACGCCCCGGAGTGCCGAAGGGATTCAACGAACCCGAAACCAAGACATTGGTGTCCAGCACGATCAGCATGTTAGCTCTCGCCAGCGTGGGACTGACGCACAGTCTGTATTTCAGAGTTTATCTCCTCCAGCGAGAGGCGATCCAAGCCGCGCTGGCGGGCCTCAGCCCGAATGGTGGATAGGGCTTGCTGGGCACGAATCTGGGCGACCAGATTCGTGGTCTGCTCCAGGCTCTGCGGGTCGATGCGAATCATCAACGCGAAAGGCTCGCCGTTGCTGGTGACGACCAGTTCGTTTTCGTTTTGCAGGCGTTTGCGCAATTCTCCGGGTTGATTGCGCAGGAAGCGATAAGGCACAAATTGCATGGGAACACCTCGCTGTGTAGTAAATTATTCTACAATTATACTACATCGGCAGAATAATAACGCAAAGGCGCAAGGACGCAGAAAGAATTACTGATGAATGGTCACAATCCCCCTACGCGCTGATCTCCGCCAGCAATTGCCGGTAGTAAACATAATTCTCGTAGGGCATGTCTGCGCGCACCCGCCCGTCGGCCAGAGGGACATAACCGCCATCGCGCACCAGGGGAGCTACCTCTTCCACTGCCCGACGGATGGCCTCCTTCCCCTCACGCAGGGCATCCAAATCAATGCCGCCGATCAACCTCAAATCGCGTCCAAACTCCTGCCGCAGAGCAGGGTAATTCATCACTGATTGCTCCACCTCGCAGGCCCACAGGCAGTCGATTCCCCACTTCAGCAGGCTGGGGATCAATACCCGCATATTGGCATACGTCCGGCAAATCACCGTCTTCACCCCGTAGCGTCGGGCCACATCCAGCAGCGGCTCGTAACTGCGCAGCACGAAATCCTCGTACATGCGCGGTGAGATCAGGGCATTGTTGTTATCACCGATGGGTTCGCTGAAAATTACAGCCTCGACTTCCACCTCCCGCAGCACTCGCTCGGTCAGCCGGGCGGCGAACTCCCCCTGGATGCGCATGTACTCACGCACAAAACTGGGTTTGTCGACCAATTGGTACATCAGCCGGGTGAAGCTTTTTGCATCGCCCACGCCCATCGAGAGAAAAAGCCCCTCGTGTACCCGCACCATCAGCACGTGATCGCGGTTTCGAAGCCGTTCAATCTGCCAATTTTCTGGGAGACGGCTGGTATCAGCGGGGTCGAGTCGCTCCCGCAGGGAATCCAGTTCTCCGAGGGTGAAAGGCCATTTCTGGAATTCTGGGTGGGGATCCACATCTAATTTGATTTCCTCTCGCCTGTCGGAGACGAATAATTCTGAGATGTCTACACCTGGGGGCAGACCCTGCTCCCGCCAGGCAGCGATGACCTCGGGGCGGATGCCCTCCTCGAAGTATGGAATCCGGTCAGGGTTGCCGTAGTACATGGTTTCGTGGAATCGTTGGCGGCTGTTTATATGTTTCCTCACTTCGTTTGCTGTCTCCAAAGATAGTTCTGACCCTCATAGTTTGCCCCCAACCAGATGTCCCCATTGATATCTGTGGTTATTACCCAGGCGTACAATGGCGCCACGAGTTCGGGGGAGTCTGCGCTGATTTCGAAAGCCCCGGCTTCGGTAAAGAGCCAGGGGGTTTGATCGGCGTCGAAAACGATATGGCTGATAGAATTATCTTGATTCACTTCTCCGAGTAATGTCCAGGCTTCGCCGCTCACGTGATAATGGGCAATAGCACCAAAACAACTGGCGCCCCCACAAAGCGCCATGGAGACCCAGGGATCACCGTTCGGGGCGATGGTGAGATT
>JBDRGC010000350.1:0-19103 GCA_043818215.1 Chloroflexota bacterium
CTGCTCGACATTCTGCAAGCCCGCGGCATCGCAGCCGTCGACGGCCTGCTGCGCAGCACCAGCACCACTCGCTTCGCAGCCGGCGCGCTGGGCAACCTGCTCAACTACCTGGCCGACCCGCAAAATCCTCGCAAGCTGGCGACGGTCTACAAAGTCTGGCGGCGGGCCGACCGGGAAGACCCCGACTTGTGGCCCGAGGTGGAGGCAACCGCTAAAGGGTTGGAGAACCTGCCGCAGGTGGAGGATTTCGTTTGGCCGCGGTTCGAACGTCAGGGGCTGGACGCGCTTGATTTAACAGCAACCACTACTGAAATCCAGGAGAGGCTGCTCACCTTTCGGGAGTACGTCCGCCGCTGGCAGGGCACCGTCCTGCTGCCGGTCAACCAAATCATCCTCACCCTGGCACAAGATTTGTTCACCGAACCCGCGGAACTGGCTATCGCTCACAAGCTGGCGGTGGTGCTCCGTCAGGCTGAAAAATCGCACCAGGATTGGCGTCTGCCCGAACTCACCGGGGAGTTGGCCGTCATCGCCCGCAACGAACGGCGCTTTCTGGGCTTCAGCGCCGACGACACCGGCTTCGACCCCGACAAGTACAAAGGGCAGGTGGTGGTGGCGACGGTGCATAAGGCCAAGGGGCTGGAGTGGGATCGGGTGTACCTGATGTCGGTCAATAATTACGATTTCCCGTCGGGGATGGCATACGACCGTTATATGCCGGAGCGCTGGTTCATTCGTGATAGTTTGAATCTGGAAGCTGAGGCGTTGGCGCAATTGGAAGCGGCTTTCGCTACCGGTGATGATGAGTGGCCCGAGGAGGGAGCGCCCACCCACGCGGCCCGCATGGAGTACGTGCGCGAGCGGTTGCGGCTGCTGTACGTGGGTATCACCCGCGCCCGCAAGGAATTGGTGATTACCTGGAATACGGGTCGCAAAGACGACTTGCAACCGGCGCTGCCGTTTGTGGCTTTGCAGGGATTTTGGGGATCACGAGTATAGGAATAGATAAAAACACTGATGATATAATTGGATAAGATTTTTGGATTTCTAGCCTTTGGGAGATTAAGATGATTAGTACTCTTCAAATTCGCAGTAAAGGCACAATTACCCTGCCTGCCAACTTGCGCCGCAAGTACAACTGGTCAAAAGGTAAAGAGCTGAATATGATTGACCTGGGAAACGGATTAATCTTGCTCAAACCCTATGGTTCGCAAGTAGATAAACTCGCCGATCAGATTCGCACTGAACTCGAAGCTAAAGGTGAGACTTTGGAATCAATGCTTATGTCCTTGCGCGAGGTACGGGAAGAATATGCCTCCCAGCAACCAACCCCTTAGACTCTTTTCAGATTCCAGTGTGATTGTTGCAGCAGTCATGTCACCGACAGGCGGCTCCCGTTTGCTGTTTTACCTGGGTGAAGCAGGATACTTTAGAATAATAGCAGGTAGGAGCGTAATCCAGGAATGTAATGATGTTATCATCCGCAAAGCACCGGCGCGACTGCACACACTGGCACAGTTACTCGATGCAACAGGCGTCAAAATCGGGGAAAATCCATTGGATGAGCATACCCAAGTGGCAAAACAACTGTTAGATTATCCTCCCGATGCCATCGTCTTGGCCAAAGCGATACAAGTTGATCCGGACTGGTTCGTAACACACGACCGAAAACATTTCTTGTTCAACCCGGCACTGAGATATCTGTCTTTTCGAATTGGCACACCAGGCGATGTGATACAGCTTCATAGGGCATTATAGCCAGCCCGCGCTGCCGTTTGTGGCTTGAGATAGGAGCGGAGGCAAGATGCAAGATGCAAGAGGCAGGAGGCAAGATTACTCCGCCATCGTCGGGGTGGCTCGAGTCGCAGTCTGTAGAGCACGGATTTCGGAATGGGTGGGTGGTGGCTTCTCCCTTCGGGGATGATTTGCGAAAGTCGTCCGGCGACTCAAGTCGCATCAACGAAGTACACGAAGTCCACCTGCGCGGACTGGTTCAGCCGCAACATAGAGAGATAACTAATGGCACTTCCAACCAATTTCCAATTCAGCCAGGGTTCTTTGCAAGATTTTGCCGATTGCCCGCGGCGGTTTCAGTTGAAGTATATCCAGCGGCTGGCGTGGCCGGCGGTGCAGGCTGAACCTGCGCTGGAAAACGAACGGTATATGCAACTGGGGGCTACTTTCCACCGCATGGTACAACAATTCCTGCTTGGTGTCCCGGCGGAGCGGCTGGCGGAGATGGCCGCGGGAGATGAGATGCTCTCTCAATGGTGGGGTAATTACGCCCAACACGGCCCAGCTTTATCTGGCTGTGCGCAACGTCCTGAGATTACGCTATCTGCTCCGATGGGGGATTATCGGCTGGTGGCGAAGTATGATTTAGTTGTCTGGCCCTCGCCCCCAGCCCCCTCACCCCAACCCTCTCCCAAGGGGAGAGGGAGCCTTGACTCCCCTCTCCCTGTGGGACAGGGGTTGGGGGGGTCGGGGGTGAGGGGAAAAATCACCATCTACGATTGGAAAACATCCCGCAAGCAGACCCGCCGCGAGTGGCTGGCAGAGAAGTTACAAACGCGGGTTTATCCATATTTGTTGGTGCGGGCGGGCGCACATTTTATTACCCCCGAAGGGGGTAACGAGGGTAAATCCATCGAGCCAGAACAGATCGAGATGGTCTATTGGTTCGCCAACTTCCCCAACCTCCCGGAGCGATTCGCGTACAGCACCGAGCAATTCGCGGCGGACGAGGAGTATATCACCGGGCTGATCGATGCAATCCAGGCTATCGGAGAGGAGGATGCTCCCCTCACCGATGAGGAATGGCGTTGTAAATACTGCCTCTACCGCTCGCTGTGCAATCGCGGCGTCAAGGCCGGGCCGCTTGACGAGATGGAAGATTTCGACGCGCGGGACGAATTCGAGTTCGAGTTGGATTTCGAGCAGATTGCGGAAGTGGAGTATTAAGCAAATGGGGTGGAGGTTCCGGTAGGTTTTGAGATCTATCTGCCGGTGGTGGTGAGGTGATTAAGTTACCGCTCAGAACTTTCTTGGCAGCCCTTCCAAAATGCGAGTCTGCTGGTTTGGCCCCTCCAGAAGCAGGAACAATTTGTTCAACACATTCCGCCCCAAAATGATTTCATTTTCTTCCTCGTCCTCATCCCCGAAACGCTCTTCGTCCATGTCTATCCCGATGACCTCGACCCCCTATATAACCCCCGTTCCCATGTGAACGTCCACCAGGTACAACGTGACCAACTGTTGCTCACTCCACAATCCCCGCACATAGGCCGAACGGACTTCCGGGGCGTCAATTTGGATCAACCAATGTAACGGTACAATCGTAAAATCTGCTCCCGTATCAATCAAAGCCGGCAACCGGCCCGTCTAGGCACACTCCAGCGGTGGACTGAGGCGGATCTCCAGGATGGGCGCGGGTGGGAAGTTCGTGTGGCTATATGGGGTTGGCATTATGCTTCCCTACGCCCATCGAGGGGAACGGGTGCGATAGATGGGCATAGGATGGTCGCCCCCTTCAATAATCAATACGGAACGGCGCCCAAAGCGCCCATGGATGCGCCGGTAAAGGGTCAGCCGTTCCTGATCACTATCCACAATCTCATTCTGGTAAACGGCGACGTATTGTCCCCGGTATTGATTGCGCACTGCTGGAGGCAGACGATACCAGGCAACTGTTGCCGCGAGAATGCGTTTTTGCCGGTAGTGCGCCAGATGGCGGCGTACAGCTTCGGTAACAAACTCAACCGCATCCTGACCCTCATCCCTGGCAATTGTGTAAACTTCGGTTAGTAAGACAGGTTCTTGTAAGCTGATGACATTCATGTCTTTCATTTTACCATACTACCCGGAAGAACTGGCACTCCTGAACGCAAACTATTTATAAATGAGCAAACCCCATGCCTCCCCTCAAAAAACTTCTCCCCCTCTTCCTCCCCACCCTTCTCTGGCCCACGAACCCAGCAGCCGGTGAGCAGTTATCAGTGAACTTTAGCAGTGATCCTTCTGGCAAAACGGCAAGGGCTGATTCCTTCTGCAGCCGAAATAATCCACTCCTTTCCACTCACACCATTCCGGTGTCCTACCGAGAAGACAGGCAGCTGACGGCTGACGGCTGACCAACCCAACAGATGCAGAGTACGGATTTGCGGAATTTCCGGATACCTGCCCCTTTGGGATGGCAACCAACCCAAACAAACATCCACAACACAAACATACTAACAAACCAACAAACCAACATACCAACGTACCAATGTACCAATGTACCAATGTACCAATGAACCAACGCAGCGGTGCGCACCGGCGCCCACTTGTCCCAGGGCGTCGCTTTGTGTATAATGTGATGTATAATCGCGTTTACAAAGGAGTGTCCGATGGCCCAAATGATTCGCAAACAAATCTATATTCAGCAGCGGCAGCAAATACTGCTAAAACAATTATCGAAATTTCGCGGAAAGAGCGAAGCTGAAGTGATCCGTATGGCGCTCGACCGCGAACTGCAAGGTGGCCCGACCAGCCAACAACCTGACCCCCAAGCCTGGGAGCAAGCCTACCAGTTCATGCTGGCTCTGCGTGATCAGGGATCCCTGAAATCACAACCCCGCGACTGGACGCGTGGTGAGTTATACGAGGAGCGATTGAGCCGCTATGACCGCCATACTGATTGACACCAATGTGCTTGTGTATGCCCACGATCGGGGAGAATATGAGAAGCAAGGTCAGGCTATAGAAATACTAGCTGCGTTGCAGGCAGCAGGGGCAGGCCGCCTCAGTGTGCAGTGCCTATCTGAATTCTTCAGCGCGACCACGCGCGGGAAACTGCCCAAGCTAACAATAGAACAAGCATCAGAGCAGATGGAGATAATCTCGCGTGCTTTTCGAGTTTTCGACCTCACCCCCATAATCGTTCTGGAAGCCGCCCGCGGTGTGCGTGATTACTCGCTCTCTTACTACGACGCCCAAATCTGGGCCGCGGCGCGTCTCAACCAGGTACCGCTGATCTTCAGCGAGGACTTCGACAGCGGCGCGGTACTGGAAGGTGTCCGATTCGTCAACCCCTTCGCGCCCGACTTCGCCATCGAAAACTGGGTGTAGGGCGGACGGGCGACGGCCGACCGACGACCGGCGACGGCCAGACTACTCGACTTCAGAACTTAAGGACTACCCAATGACCTATATCGCTGCCATCGACCAGGGAACCACCAGCACCCGCTGCATGATCTTCGACCACAGCGGGAAAGTTGTCAGCATTGCGCAAAAAGAGCACCGTCAAATTTATCCCCGACCCGGCTGGGTGGAGCACGATCCGCTCGAGATTTGGCAACGCACCCAGGAAGTTATCCAAGAAGTAATTAACACGGCCGGTCGCCCGTCCTCCGTCATCGGTCTCGGAATCACCAACCAACGCGAAACCACCCTGGTATGGAACCCCCGCACCGGAGTACCCTACCACAACGCCATCGTCTGGCAGGATACGCGCACCAAAGACATCTGCGATCAACTCGCTGCTAACGGCGGGCAGGACCGCTTCCGCCCCCAGACCGGCCTCCCGCTGGCGACTTATTTCACCGGCCCCAAGATCAAGTGGCTGCTAGACAATGTGGATGGTTTGCGCACCGCCGCCGAACGGGGCGAGGCCATCTTCGGCAATATCGACTCCTGGCTCATCTGGTGGCTGACCGGCGGCCCCGATGGCGGGTCACACGTCACCGATGTGACCAACGCCAGCCGCACCCTGTTGATGAATCTGCGGACTTTGGATTGGGACGCAGAAATCATCGAGATTCTGTGCATCCCTCCGCAAATGCTGCCCCGCATCGTCCCCTCCAGCGACCCGAAAACCTGGGGAGCCACCGGTAAAAACGGCCCCTTCAGGGTTTCCATCCCCGTGTGCGGCGACCTGGGCGACCAGCAGGCTGCACTGGTCGGTCAGACCTGCTTCAGCCCCGGAGAAGCCAAGAATACTTACGGCACGGGCTGCTTTATGCTGCTCAACACGGGGACTGAAATCGTGCCATCCGAAAGCGGCCTGCTGACCACCCTGGGATACAAGTTCGGCAGCCAACCCGCGGTCTACGCGCTGGAAGGCTCCATCGCCATCACCGGCGCGCTGGTGCAGTGGCTGCGTGATAACTTGGGCATCATCGAAAAATCAACCGATGTCGAAGATTTAGCCCGCACAGTCGATGACAACGGCGGCATCTACTTTGTGCCCGCATTTTCAGGTCTGTTCGCACCCCACTGGCGCGCCGACGCCCGCGGTGTGATCGCCGGCATGACCCGCTACGTCAACAAGGGACACATCGCCCGTGCCGCACTGGAAGCCAGCGCCTACCAAACCCGCGAAGTGCTCGACGCCATGCAGCAGGACTCCGGTGTCGAACTGCAAGCTCTCAAAGTGGACGGCGGGATGGTCACTAACGAGCTGCTAATGCAATTCCAGGCTGACATTCTCAACGTGCCCGTGGTGCGCCCCCAAGTCGTCGAGACCACCGCCCTGGGCGCAGCCTACGCGGCCGGGTTGGCCACCGGATTTTGGGACAACCTCGACGACCTGCGCGCCAACTGGCAAGTCGATAAAACCTGGCATCCCCAAATGGATGCGGCAACCCGCGGGCAACTGTATGCCGGATGGAAGAAGGCCGTGACGCGGACGTTGGATTGGGTATAGTGACGACCGCCGACCAGTCGCTCTACGCGGCGGTGGGACGATTTTCCAAAATCGTCCTACGATATTCTATGAAAAAAATTCACACCGAAATTCTCATTATCGGCGGAGGAGCCACAGGAACCGGCGTACTGCGTGACCTGGCAATGCGCGGCTTTGACTGCGTGCTGGTCGAAAAACGCGATCTCACTCACGGCACCACCGGACGCTTCCACGGATTGCTCCACAGCGGAGCGCGCTATGCTGTCAAAGACCCCGAAGCCGCCCAAGAGTGCATCGAGGAAAACCGCATCCTGCGGCGGATCATGCCCCATTGCATCGAAGACACCGGAGGATTCTTTGTGCTCACCCCGTGGGATGATCCCGGCTACGCCGACTCCTTTCTGGTTGGCTGCCACCGGGCAGGGATTTCTGTCGAGGAGGTTGATCCCCGCCGAATGCTGACCGAGGAGCCGTTACTCAACCCGAAGATTACTCGCTGCTTTCGCGTCCCCGACGGGTCTGTCGACTCCTTTGCCGCGGCCCACGCCAACGTGGCATCGGCGCGGGAGCATGGGGCGAGAGTGTTTACATATCACGAAGTCATTCGACTTCTGACGGAAGACCGAAGATCGAGGACCGATACGTCCCATCCCCCGTCCCCCGTCCCCCGTCACGTTACCGGCGCCCTATGCCGCGATCTGGTTCACGATGAAGAAATCGCCATCCACGCCGACATGGTGGTCAACGCCGCAGGAGCCTGGGCCGGCAAGATCGGTGCCACCGCCGGAATAGAAATTGCAATCCGTCCCGGCAAAGGCACAATGGTCGCCGTCAGTCACCGCATCGTCAACACAGTCATCAATCGCTGCAAAATGCCCTCCGATGGCGATATCCTCGTCCCCGCGCATACTGTTGCCATCATGGGCACCACCGACCAGCAAGTACCCGACCCCGACCACTTCGCCATCGAGCCGTGGGAAGTTCAGCTCATGCTGGAGGAGGGGAAGAAGATCATTCCCGGCTTCGAAGAAATGCGAATGCTGCGGGCTTGGGCAGGGGTACGGCCGCTTTACGAAGAAACAAGACCCGGGGGGTCTTCTCCCAAACCTCCGAGTTCTTCAGAGAACTCGGAGGTTTCGGAGGTTTCAAAGAGCCGCGACATCACCCGCTCCTTCGTCCTGCTCGATCACGAAGCGCGGGATGGCGTCTCCGGCCTGTTGACCATCACCAGCGGCAAATGGACAACATATCGCAAAATGGCAGAGATCACTGCGGATTTGATTTGCGAGAAGCTGGGGACGCGGCGGGAGTGCCGAACACATCTCGAAGAGCTTCCGACGGCAGACGGACGACAGACGACTGGTTTACCCCGTCCCCGGTCTTCCGTCTCCCGTCACCATGTTCTTGGAGACCGTCTCGCCCGCATCGAAGCCACCCACACCTACGGTCAACTCATCTGCGAATGCGAGCTGGTCACGCGTGCCGACGTCGAGCGCGCCATCCAAAGCGGCGACGTCCACACCCTCGACGACATCCGCCGGGATTTACGCCTGGGCATGGGGCCGTGCCAGGGGGGATTTTGTACCCTGCGGGCGGCGGATATTCTTCAGTCTTCAGTCTTCAGTCTTCAGTCTTCAGTCGAAGATGTCAACACAGCCCTGCACGATTTCCTGCAGGAACGCTGGAAAGGTGTATTGCCCATCCTGTGGAGCAAACAGTTACAACAGGAGCGGCTGAACGAATTGATTTACCTGAATGTGCTCAATGTGGAGCATCTGCCGGGGCCGGGTGCGTCGCGGTTGGGGGCGGAGAATTATGAGCTGCCGACGACGACCGACGACCGACGACCGACGACCGACGAACAACGAACGATATTTGACAGCAACGGTCAGCGGTCGGCAGTCGGTGGTCGGCACTCGGCGGTCAGCGGTCAGCGGTCGGCGGTCGTTGTCGTCATCGGTGCTGGTCTCGCTGGACTGACCGCGGCCTGGCAGGCTGCAAGCCGCGGCCTGCGCACCAAAGTTATCGCCAAAGGCTGGGGGGCCACCCACTGGGGTTCCGGCTGCATCGACGTGCTCGGTTACTACCCGGTGTCGGCTGCAAAACCGGTCGAATTCCCAGTCTCGGCCATTGCCCGGCTGGTACTCGAACAACCCATGCATCCCTACGCGCGCACCAGCCTTCAACAAATCGATGCCGCGTTGCGTGATTTTCAAGCATTGTGCGCTGAGGCCGGGTATCCGCTGCCCGGCACGCTGGAACGCAACTGGCTGCTTCCCTCCGCGGCGGGGGCATTCCGGCCCACCTGCCTGGCACCGGAGACCATGATTGCCGGCGACCTGCACAGTGACGCCCCAATGCTACTGGTCGGATTCGAGGGATACCACGATTTCTATCCCCACTTCGCCGCTGCCAACTTAAGCGCACAGGGGATTCCCGCGGAGGCCGTAATGCTGGATTTACCTAGCCTGCGCGCCCGCCGCCGGGTGGACACAATGGCGCTGGCGCGGCTGTTCGACAAACCCGAATTCCGGGCCGAGGTGGCCGAGACTTTGATTCCGAGCCTGGGGAACGCGGCCCGCGTGGGTTTCCCGGCGGTGCTGGGGCTGCATGATTCACTCCGGGCGGCGCGGGAACTGGAATCCTCATTGGGCCGCCGCGTCTTCGAATTACCCGGCCTGCCCCCCTCGATTCCCGGGATGAGGCTGCATGACTTGTTGGTGCAGGCCATTCGGGAGGCGGGAGGGCAAGTCTACGAAGGGATAGAGGTTGTAGGCGTGGAGCGTGGAGCGGGAAGCGGTCGGCGGTCGGCGGTCAGCGGTCAGTGGTCGGCGGTCGGCGGTCAGTGGTCGGCGGTCAGCGGTCAGCGGTCGGCGGTCAGCGGTCGAGTAAACGCTGTTTGGACGGAGGCCGCGGCACGCTCCACGCCGCACGCTGCACAGCATTTCGTCCTGGCAACGGGCGGGATATTGGGCGGCGGCATCTCGACAAACCACCTCGGCTATGCACAGGAAATGGTGTTCGGCTTGCCGGTGGATTCTCCCGAAAAGCGGGCAGATTGGCTCCGGCGAGAATTTCTGCATCCGCAAGGGCATCCCATTTTCCGGGCGGGGATTGACGCTGATGAGAATTTCCGGTCAGGTTATGACAACCTGTTCGTGGTGGGGGGAGCGTTGGGCGGCGGCGATTTCGTGCGTGAGCGCTCACTGGAGGGAGTGGGGTTGGTGACAGGGTACGTGGTGGGAGAGGAGATAGCACGTGAGTGAACAGAAAATAATCTTCTCGATACCCGAACTCAGCCTAGATCAGTGCTTGAAGTGCAATATTTGCGTCACGGCTTGCCCGGTGGCCGCGGTGACCGATTTGTTCCCCGGTCCGAAGTATGCCGGCCCGCAGAGTGGCCGCTTCCGCATGGCAGGGCAGCCCACGCCCGACGCCTCGGTGGACTATTGCAGCGGATGCCGGGCCTGCAATCTGGCCTGCCCGGAGGGAGTGAAAATCGCCGAGATGAACGCCCGCGCCCGCCACACACTGGTGGAGCAGGGCAAAGTGCCGCTCCGTCTGCGGCTGCGCAACAACCTGATTGCCCGCACAGAACTGCTGGGAAATCTGGGCCAGCCCATTGCGCCGCTATCGAATGCCCTGTTGGGCAATCCCGTGATTCGTAGCATCACCGAAGCAGCGCTGGGAATCGCCAAAGACGCGCCACTGCCGCCATTTGCGCGCGAACGTTTCACGACATGGTTTCGAAAGCGCACACCACAAATTTTTACCGCGGAGCACGCGGAGAGCGCAGAGAAAACAAAAAGAATCTCAGCGGACTCTGCGGTCTCAGCGGTAAAACAAGTTGTCTTCTTTTACGGGTGCTCGACCGAATACTACGAGCCGCGGGTGGGGCGGGCTGCGGTTCACGTTTTGGAGGCCAATGGCTTCGAAGTCATCGTCCCGCCACAAAATTGCTGCGGCCTGCCGTTGCTCTCCAATGGAGAATTCGCTGCGGCCCGCAAATTCCACCAGCGCAACGTCCGCAATCTGGTCGAATACGCCCGGCAGGGAATTCCCATTGTGGGCACATCCACAAGCTGCACGCTGACTCTCAAAGAAGAAGCCCCCGAACTGCTGGATATGCACGATGAGGATACGCGGCTGGTTGCGGAGAATACTTATGATTTTAGTGAGTTTTTGATTGGGATGCTAGGAATCAGGGATCAGGGACTAGGGATTAGGAATCAGGGATTAGGAGCTAGGGATCAAGGATCAGGGACTAGGGAAACCAGGAAATCAGGTAACAGGGTATTACCAACTGGTAGTCCCCTAGCCCCTAGTCCCCTAGCCCCTAGTCCCCTAGCCCCTGCTCCACTGACTCCCATCCCGCTGACTCTGGCGTACCACCAGCCCTGCCAGTATCGCGGCCACCGCATCGGGAATCCGGCGGTCGAGGTGTTGGCACTCATCCCGGAGTTGCAAATCATCGAGGGGCATAAGACCTGCTGCGGCATCGCCGGGACCTACGGCTACAAAAAAGAAAAATACGAGATTGCGATGGCCGTGGGACAGCCGCTCTTCGACTTCATCCAGCAGGTTGGCGGCCCGTTGGTTGTCTGCGACAGCGAGACCTGCCGCTGGCAAATCACCCACGGAACAGGAATCCCGGCGATTCACCCGGTGGAGCTGCTGGCAGTGGCTTATGGCTTCGAGCCGGAGGGCGCGCTGGCGGAGGTGCTTGGGGCGACCGCCGACCGCCGACGGATGACGGACGACGGATGACGGACGACGGATGACGGAGGACGGAGGACGGATGACGGATGGCAGACCACCGACCGCGGCCGGTCACCGGTCGTCCGTCACCGGTCGTCCGTTAGCAGATTTACAAGGACAATAACATGAAAGACCACGAAGACGCCTACGGGCACGAGATTAATGATTATTTCCGCGGGGAAGATATTAGAGAGATAGTCGAAAGGGATGATGGATTCATTGCGGCCTCTACCGGGCCGCGGGCATATTTCGCTGAATACGAAGACTGGCCCGCTCACTACAAAGAGGCTATGAAATTCATGCGCGGGCGCGTGCTGGATATCGGTTGTGGGGCCGGGCGCATTTCGCTATACCTGCAAGATCAGGGGCACGAGGTGCTCGGCATCGATATTTCCCCGAAGGCAATCGAAGTGTGCCAACTGCGCGGGCTGAAAAACGCCCAGACACTCTCCATCACTCAAGTCAGCTCGAAACTGGGGATATTCGATTCCATCGTGATGCTGGGCAACAACTTCGGGTTGTTCGGGAATTACCGGCGGGCGAAGTGGCTGCTGAGACGGTTCCACAAGCTGACATCCCCCCAGGGGCGGATCATCGCCGAAAGCAATGACCCTTATCAAACCACCGATCCCGTTCATTTGGCATACCACGAATACAACCGCCAGCGGGGACGGATGCCCGGTCAACTGCGTCTGCGGGTGCGGTACCGCCAATACAGAAACCCCTGGTTTGACTACTTGATAGTATCACAAGATGAAATGCGAGACATACTGCAAGGGACGGGGTGGGAGGTCAAGCAGTTTATCGATACAGAGGCATCATTGTATATTGCAGTGATCGAAAAGGTTGGGTGTTAGGTGTTAGGTGTTAGGTGTTAGGCGATAGGTGTTAGGCGATAGGTGTTTGGCGTTAGGTGTTTGGCGTTAGGTGTTAGGCGTTAGGTGTAGCTCATATTTTCACGTTTCACGCATCACGCATCACGCTTCACGTATCACGAGGCCCCCCGAATGAATTCGGGGTCTGGTACAGGAAACATGTTGAAGCATGTTGAGACACGCCGTGGGTGTTTATAGCGAGCAGGTTTCCCATAATAACATCGAAACACGCTCCACGCTTCACGCTTCACGAGGCGCCAACTTACCAAACAACCCGGAGAGAATAATGACAAATGCAGACTATGACCTGATCATCATCGACGACGAAACTTCAGTAACAGACATTTTCCAACAATACATTCTCTGGAAATACACAAATTGGCGATTCATGACTTTCAATAATTCACAGATCGCATACGACGCCATCATTAATGGCCGCATCACGGCTGAGGTGTGGATCATCGATATGATGATGCCAAACAAGAATGGCGCCGAGATAGCCGCAGCCGTCCGGGAACAGCAGGGCAGCGATCCCATTCTATTGGCGTATACTGCTCTGGAGCGCAGAACTCTGGACACCCACGAGGCCTACCGGAGCGGCATGAAACACTTCAACCACATTATCAACAAACGCGAAGATTTTACTTCGATTCTCTCCCTGATCGAGGTGTGGATCAATCAGCAAGCATAGACCCTAAGGGCTTCCGCCATAATCATCGTTACGATAGGTCTAGTGGAAACCCTTAGGGTCTTTGTGGGGAGCAGGATACGGAAATCTCGGTTACCCCCCTCCCCCTCCTTTTTACACCTGAGACAGACCAGCCCGCCTCCCCGCCTCGAACGCTTTGCGGTTGAGTTCGATGTACTTCTTCGGCACGCGCTCCTCGATCACTTCCAGCCAGACATCCGGGGAAACGCCTCCAATCTGCGCTGACAGTGCGCCCAGCAAAACCACATTGTGAGCGCGGGCAGTGCCGGCCTGTTCAGCTAACGTCAACGTGGGGATAAAATAGAAATCATCCGTCACCTGGCTAAAAGCCCGGCTAATTTCATCATCATCGGGGTAGCTGTCATCTCCAGAACTGACAGTCAGCGGCGGAATCTTGGACTCACCAATCAGAGCAGTGCCATCCTTGCGCAGCATCGCTAAGTAGCGCAAGGCTTCCAACTTCTCTAGCGAAAGTAGTACATCCACCTCGCCCCGGCCAATCACCGGCGACTTCACATCCGCCCCCCAGCGCACGTGGCTGTTGACGCTCCCGCCGCGCTGAGACATGCCGTGAACTTCAGCCTTCTTGACATCGAATCCGGCGCGCAGCCCCACCTCTGCCAACACATTACTGGCCAGCAGCGCACCCTGCCCCCCCACACCAACTACCAAAAAATTGATCTCCTTCACGCTTCCACCTCCTGCTTCGCCTGCATCTGTTCTCTTGTAAAAATCGCGCCGCGGGCACAAACCTGCGCACAAATCTCGCATCCCGTACACAGCAGAGGATCGATCTCTGCCAAAAACCGTCCCGACTTCGGATCGGCCTTCTCGGAACGCAGAATTGCCGGGCAGCCAATTTCGAAGCACAACCCGCAGCCATTGCAGCGTTCGGCGTCCACCTCGATGGGCATCCATGCTTTCCGCACCTCCGGCAACAACGCACAGGCGCGTTCGACTATCACCACTGCCGGGCCAGCCACATCCAGGGCCTCCCGCAAAGCAGCCTCGACCTGTTTGAGATCATAAGCATCGACGTTATAAACATGCTCGATGCCCATCGCCCGCACCAAAGCCTCGAAATCCACCGCAAAGGTCGGCTCGCCCGCCAGCGTCCGTCCAGTGGCCGGGTTCTCCTGATGCCCGGTCATGGCCGTGGTGCGATTGTCCAAAATCAGCGTCACGGTGTCACTCTGGTTGTAAGCCACATTCAACAGGGCCGGCATCCCGGTGTGGAAAAAAGTCGAATCGCCAATCACGGCCACATTCTTCTGTTTGATCCCCACTTTGCTGACTCCGTGCGCCACGCCGATGCTGGCTCCCATGCAGCCACAGGTATGCAGGGCCGACAACGGCGGCAAGAATCCCAGGGTGTAGCAGCCGATATCGCCGTTGACGAGCAATTTTAGTTTATTAGTGACCGCGAAAACGCCGCGGTGGGGACATCCCGGACAGAGGAGGGGAGGCCGCAGCGGGAGGGAAAACCCTTTCTCCGATTGTGGGTTGGGTGCCGAACCTGGGGCAGACAGCAAGCCCGAGCGGATAGCGCACTGCCGCACAAGGTCGGGATCGAATTCGCCCGTGATGGGGAAAATACTCTTCCCTTCCACCGCAATCCCCATCAGACGGATTTCCTCCTCGATGAAGGGGTCCAACTCTTCGATCACGATCAGCCGGTCCACTTTGCTGGCAAAATCGCGGATCAGGTTCGGGGGCAGAGGGTAGGTCATCCCCAGCCGCAAAATCGAGGCCCCGGGGAAAACTTCTTTGGCGTACTGGAAAGCGATGCCATTGGTGATGATGCCCACACTGGTATTGCCCATCTCGAGCCGGTTGTGAGAAAAAGTCTCGGCAAATTCGGCCAGTTGTTTCACCCGCGCCTCGATGACAGGGTGTCGTTTGCGGGCATTGCCGGGAACCATGACATATTTTGTGCGGTCAATGCGATAATCCAGAACCTGACGCTCATCTGCCTCAGCGGGACGCTCGCCAAGTTCAACCAACGTGTGGGAATGGGCAATGCGGGTAGTGGTGCGCAGCAATACAGGGGTGTCGAATTGCTCGCTTATCTCATAAGCCGCGCCGACCAGGTCTTTGGCATCCTGGCTATCACTCGGCTCCAGGCAGGGCACGCGGGCAAATTTAGCGTAGCAGCGGTTGTCCTGCTCATTTTGGGAGCTGTGCATGGCCGGGTCGTCGGCAGAGATAATCACCAACCCGCCCTCAGTGCCGGTCATCGAGACGTAGAAGAAGGCGTCGGCGGCCACATTGAGACCAACATGTTTCATCACCGCCATCGAGCGTACGCCAGCGTAAGCTCCGCCGATAGCCACATCGAGGGCCACCTTTTCGTTGGGCGCCCACTCGGAAATAATCTCCGGGTACTGGACCATGGTTTCCAATATTTCAGTGCTGGGTGTGCCAGGGTAAGCCGAGGCCAACACGACCCCGCTCTCGTAGGCTCCCCGGGCGATGGCCTGATTGCCTGATAATAAGGTTTTCACTTATCTATCTCCTTGTTAAGTTAAGGTGCGACGCACTTTCCGAATCCCAAGTGCGTCGCACCTTCGCGAATTGCCTGAGTGGTTACACCAATTTTAGCACACGCAGACAACAAGCACAAATTGGACACAGGTGGCAGGTCTGGCAAATCAAGGCTTGCCCGTACCTGGCCTCCATGCTACACTGTTTCCAATGAGCAATCTTGATCTCTCCTCTCTCGCACATATCCCCACTGCGTCTGCAAAAAGGATCGCACTGCGTGTCACCCCCGCGGCGGAACACGCCCTGCGCCAGGGACACCCCTGGCTATTCGATCAGGCCATCAGGGAACAGAGCCACGACGGAGCTTCAGGCGATCTGGCCGTGATCTTCGACAGCCAACGGCGATTCCTGGCTATCGGGCTGTACGACCCACATTCCCCCATCCGGGTACGGATTTTGCAGCACCGGGAACCGGCCCCCATCAACCGGGAGTGGTTCGCCGCCCGGCTGAAGGCTGCGGCCCAGATTCGGGCAGCCCTGCCCGCCAACATCACCGGCTACCGCCTCGTCCACGGGGAGAACGACGGCCTGCCCGGTCTGGTGATCGACCGCTACGATAAAACATTGGTGCTCGAACTCTACACCTCTGCCTGGATGCCCCACCTGAGGGAGGTGCTCTCGATATTGAACTTCGTCATCCCTATCGAGCGGTTGGTGCTGCGCCTGAGCCGGGAAGTCCAAAAGCAGCCTGCACATCTATGTGGCCTGCGCGACGGCAGTGTATTGTCCGGGCCAGCCATCGAGAGACCAATGCTGTTCCTGGAGAATGGCTTACGTTTCGAGGCCGATCCAATCCGCGGCCAAAAGACAGGCTTCTTTTTCGATCAACGCGACAACCGGGCGCGGGTCGAAAAGCTGGCTGGAGGCAAATCGGTGCTCAACGTTTTCGCCTATACCGGGGCATTCTCGGTCTACGCAGCCCGAGGCGGGGCGCGGGAAGTCGTCAGCGTGGATATCAGCAAACCAGCGATGAAGGCTGCACAACGCAACTTCGCACACAACCAGCAGCACCCCGCGGTGGCAGCCTGCCGTCACAAGACTCTCACCGGCGACGCCTTCGCGGTGCTGCGCCAATTCGGCAACGCCGGGCAACGCTTCGATATGGTCATCATCGACCCGCCTGCATTCGCCAAACAAAAAGCTGAGGCGGCTCAAGCGCTGGCTGCTTACGAGCGTTTGACCCGCCTGGGATTGAATGTGCTCGAGCCAGGAGGAATCTTTGTTCAGACATCATGCTCCAGCCGGGTGAGCGCGGAGGAATTTTTCGAGGCAGTACACCGGGCTGCGCGAGAAGTAGGCCATCCCCTGAGGGAGATCGAGCGTACAGGGCACGCCCTGGATCATCCAATTGGGTTCAAGGATGGGGCGTATCTGAAATGTATGTTCGCTGTCAGTGAACACTGAGTAAGGGAACTCCAGAAAAATAAGCATCCAAAATTCCGTGAAACGTAAAACGTGAAGACGTGAAACGTGATAACATATTTCACGCATCACGCACACCTGCACTTGCCGCCGGTGCAAGTGTCACGCATCACGCTTCACGCTTCACGTTTCACTGCGAAGCATTCCCGTTGGACAATTTATTTCTGGAAATTCCAAAAACGGAGGACAAAATGTCAACTAACGCTTTGCTTAGTAAAGACGAGTTCGCACTTCGAGAGAAGATGCGGGATTTTGTTTCATCGGTGCCGCGCCAGCTCCTGCTGGATATGGACGCTGATAAGGTAGTCTTTCCGCGAGAATTCCTGGAGGAGGCCGGAAGACGAAATTTGCTCGGCCTGCGTTTCGACCCCCGCTGGGGCGGAAAGGGATTGCCCTGGACTTCTGAGCTGGTCGCGCTGGAGGAAGTAGGGTTGCTGGGCACATCATTGGCCTGTTTATATTCCCTGGTTTCGATCGTCGGCGAGGCTATTCACGTCTTCGGCACAGAGAAGCAAAAGGAAGAGTATCTCATCCCCATGCTCACGGGAGACTTGACAGTCGCAGAGGGGTTGACTGAGCCAAGAGGAGGTTCAGATTTCTTCGGGGCCACCACCAGAGCCAGGCGAGAAGGAGACATCTTCTATCTCACCGGGCAAAAACGCTTTGTTGTCGGAGCCGAAGGCGCTGATCTCATCCTGGTCTACGCGAAAGTCGAAGGGATCGAAGACCCAAAGAAGGCAATGACTGCTTTCCTCGTGGAACGCGGGCCAGGAGTAGAGGTTCAGCATGTTTACGGCCTGATGGGCACCCGCGGGGGCGGCACTGGACGGTTGGTATTTCGGAATGCCCCGATTCACATCTCCAATATGCTGGGTGGAGAAGCCGGGGTGGAACGAGGAAGCGATGTGTTTCACCAGATGATGATCCCGGAACGCATGACATCCGCGGGCAGCGCGGTGGGCATGGGACGGGCTGCACTCGAGATTGCTGCGCGCTACGCGGATAAACGCAAAGCCTTTGGACAAAAGATCCGCCGCTTCCAGGGTGTCAACTTCAAAATTGCAGACAGCCTGACCTTATTGGATGCGGCCCGGGCCATGAATTACGTTGTTGGCTGCGCCATCGATGCCGGTGAACCGCCGGGCAAAGTTCGCCGCCTGGTTTCCGAGGCTAAAAAATTCTCGACCGAAACCGCCTGGACGGTGGTCAACCACGCCATGCAAATACTTGGAGGCATCGGGTACACGAACATTTATCCCGTGGAACGCTTGCTGCGGGATGTGCGGCTGATCACCATTTGGACCGGCACCAACGAGATCATGGATTTGGTGATCCAGCACGAGTTTTTCCGAGAATTTCTGGCGGCGGCATCCACGGCTCGAGATGTAGAAATCGATGCCGAGGGCGCAGAACTGTCTGAGGAAAAGGTGTACGAATGAAAACCACAAAGAAAAACCTCGATGCCAATGTCATCGAGGCCGCAGGAGGCCTGCTGTGGAACAAAACCCCCAAAGGTCGCAAATTGGCTCTTATCCACCGGGAGGGATATGACGATTGGACGCTCCCCAAAGGGAAGCGCGAACCCGGCGAAAGCTGGCAAGAAACCGCCCTGCGTGAAGTCTGGGAGGAGACGGGGTGCCAGGCACAGTTAGAGAGTTTCGCGGGGAGCACGGCTTACGTTGTCGAGGGCGTCGCCAAAGTGGTGCTATTCTGGAATATGACCCCTGAAGAAGGATGCAAGTTCGAACCCAACCCCGAAGTGGACAAAATGGAATGGCTCTCGCCCAAGAAAGCACTGAAAAGAATGAGCTACGAGGGGGAGAGGGAGGTTGTCAGGAAGCAGGAACTAGGAAACCAGGGATCAGTAAATCAGTAAATCAGGAAACCAGGAAACCAGGAAACCAGTTCACCCTGATCTACTGATCTATTGATCCACTGATCTACTGATCTACTGATCTACTGATCCACTGATTTACTGATCCACTAATCCCCAATCCCCAATCCCTAATCCCCAATCCCTAATCCCCAATCCCCAATCCCCAATCCCTAATCCCCAATCCCTAATCCCCAATCCCTAATCCCCAATCCCTAATCCCCAATCCCTAATCCCCAATCCCTAATCCCCAATCCCTAA
>JBDRGC010000351.1:0-2976 GCA_043818215.1 Chloroflexota bacterium
CCAACTCCTGCAAACCGGTCGTGTGATCGTCCACTTCGACCACGGCCACCTGGATGCCCAGCTTGTCGGCTTCGGTGCGCAGGTTCTCGATGGAAGTGGTCCCGCGTGCGGCAGCGACGGCCATGCCATCCAGGTCGGCCAAAGTTTGGATGCCGCTGTTTTCCGCCACCAGCAGGGCCTGCCCATCCAGGAAGTAGGTGATGGAAAAGTCGGCAAACTCTTCGCGGTCGCGCCGGTGGGTCATGGAGGCGGCGACCAGGTCTACTTCACCAGCGGCCAGTTTTTCCAGCCGGTCGGCTGAAGTGACGGTGACAAATTCGACCGCCACCCCCCAACGTTCGGCCAGAGCGCGTACCAGGGCCACATCAAAACCGACGCGGTTGCCGTCTGCATCCAAGAAACCCCACGGCGGAGAATCAACCTTCACGCCGGCGATGAGCGCCTCGCCGCGCTGTAATTTGGCAACGATAGATTCGGGGAATTCTATCTGCTCGGACGTTTCCACCACCACGGTTGCCGGCATTGGAATATCGGTGGGTTCTGCATCCTGAGAGGTACATGCTGCTAGACTTAATAGAATCAGGGATGCCAGCAGTGTAGCCATCATCACCGATAAAAGAGTGTTTTTTTGGAACATAAGACTTCCTCCTGACAATTTTCCTAGAGTAATAAAAACCTAATCCCTGCATCCTTCCCCGGCACGAAGTGTCCCAGAGACCCAATAAAGTTTATGGATTGTCGCTTAACCGAACCTCTACTTCAGCCAAATTCAAAACTGAGAGAAATTCGCGGGTTGCCGTCTTGAGCACCGTTTCGATATCCAGTGTTTCGCGCATCCGAGCCGTGACCTCGCCAGTCAGTCGCTCGCGGGCCGCGCGGCGTTGGGTGTCCTGGTAGAGCCGGGCACTTTCCAGCGCTACGCCCAATTGCTCGGACAGCGTTTCCACTAATTCGATCTGAGTTTGTGTCCATGCTCCGCTGTCTTCAGGTTTACGGAGTCTCACTCCGCCCAGAACCTGTCCATGACTTTTGAGGGGGATAATAGCTGTGAGGCCATCTTCTTGGATAATTTGCCCATTTTGGAGGGCTTGCAAAGTTTGTGCTTGCTGCTGTTCCTTTATGGGGTGAGCTATGCCTGGAGCGTCTGAAAGGTATCTGGGAATGGATTGGCTGCGGGATAGCGCTTTCCAGGCATCTTGGCTTAATTCACCGTAAGCTCTGCGTTCGGCTTCCAGGGAGGCTTCGCTTTTGGCAAATAGCTCCGCGTTGTCGAAAGCGACTGCAATTTGGTCTGCCATTGTTTGCAGGGTGGTGATGATATCTTGATTGAAGGCGGCTGGTTGGCTGCTCTGTACTGTCAGCGCGCCGAACACGCGCCCGCGCGAGCGGAGTGGGAGTGCGCCCTCGGAGCGGGTTTCAGGCAGGTCGGGGTTATCGAAACGCACCGCGTCCTCACCCACATCCAACGCAATGCGGGCCTCGGCGTGGGCTATGCTCCAGCCTGTCATGCCCTCGCCAATTTTGAGACGATGGTTGCGGGCCAGCATCTTGCGCCCGGCCTCGCCGGTACCGGCTTGCAGTACAATCCACTCGTGCATCTCATCTATCAGAAATAAGCCCACATAATAGAGTACGAACCGCTCTTTGATCAGTTCTACCACCTGCCGGATAAGTGCATCTGACTCTAGAATTGAGGCCGCTGCCCGGCTAACTTCTGCCGCACCTTCAAGGTAAGCCGAACGTAATTCAAGGTCACGAGTGCGTTCAGCAACGCGTTCTTCAAGTGTATTGATCAGGTCACGAGTTCTTGCTGTCACGCTGTTGAAGGCTTGCGCCAGGGTGCCAATTTCATCTTTTGTAAGTACAGGAGCGGTCTTGTTTAGATCTCCTGCTGCAATCTCGGTTGCAGTAGCGGTGATTGCAAGGATCGGGCCGGTGATTTGCTGTGCAACAAAATAAATGCCAATGCCGGCAATCAAAACCGATCCTAATCCAACCAGAAGGATAATCCAAGTCAGTCTTCGAGCAGGGGTGAAAGCTTCTTCTTGACTGATTTCAGCCAAAAGAGCCAGGTTTCGCTCTTCTACCCACTGATAAACTCCAATAACAGGGGTTCCCTCATAGTTCAGGTACAAATCTGAGCCGTCTTTGCCAGCGAGAGCGGCATCAATCCCCATGGTATGGACCCCGCGCGGAAACTCATTATGCCCGAATTTTGCTTCGGAGACGAAACTGTTAAATTGGTCAACGAGGTAGGTTTCACCGCTTGTTCCCAAGCCGGCGCGCTCAAGGATGATCGTGTCCAACTTTTCCATATTGAGATGCACCGCCAAAACGCCAATATGTTGTCCTATTGGGTTGATGATCGGGATAGCAATGGTTATGATCGGTTTGCCAGTGGTAAGTGATGGGTAAACATTCTGTGTGTAAAGAGCGTGACGACCCTCTGTGAAATAAGTATCAGTGACGCGATATTCGCCTTCTCGCTCATGGTTAGTTGAGAGGATGATTTCCCCGCCAACGTCGGCGAGAATGAAAATTTCAGCAAAAGAGGAATTGTATTCCAAAATATTTTCAAGATGAGCAGACAAATCTTGGTAGGAGGCAGAGAAGAGAGGATCAATTGCCTCGGACGTGAGCAAGATTTCTGCTTGTGTAAGCAAGACAGTATCTTGCGACAAAAGGATTATGTCCTCTTCTCGATCAGCGATCCAGCGGTTCAACCCTGCTTCTTTAAGCGTAGTGGCAGTATTCAGCCGATCAATGACCGAACTTTCTAAAGCGTTTCTTGAAAGTGTAAAAGTTAGAACTGGACCTACGCTAGCCGTAATAAGGGCAAGAAGCATAAAATAGCCTATAAGTCTAGTCCTTAAGCTTTTTTGCCAAAAATTCCTGATGCTTTCTATCACGAAGAGACCTCCACTAGGGATTGGCTTGTTTGTAGAATACAAACTTTCCATCTTCTATCTTTATGAT
>JBDRGC010000352.1:0-8404 GCA_043818215.1 Chloroflexota bacterium
CGCAACACCCCCTTTCCCCTATTTATTGAGATGATACCTTCCAGTTTATTAATTTTGATAGAAACGGACCACTATTCGAACGGATACTAATAGTTTACCATAATGAGGCCTCCTGACGCAACCAAAATTATTACCGCAGCACCCTTCGGGTATGCTTCGTAAAGAATGCCGAGTTCGCTCAGAAAAAACCCAAGCAAAAACTCTGCGATCTTCGCGCACTCTGCGTTAAAAAGATTCGCGCTAATGCATACTTTGTACTGCGCAAGTCCTACAGAAATCGTTCCAAAATTTGCTCTGTCGACTCGAAGGCCAAGGGGGGAATTTCATCTGGATTGAAGAACCCCGCCCGGTCGACGTCATCTCCTGGATGTAGTTCGCCGCCGAGTATTTCAGCCCGGTACACGATCAAAATATGCGCCCCGCGGGGGTGTGCCTGCCCTGAGATCACATCCAGCAAATTTGTGACCCGCACCCGCAACCCGGTTTCTTCCAGACACTCCCGCTCGGCGGTGCGGGCCGGGTCTTCTCCCGCATCGACGAAGCCCACCGGAAGCGTCCACAATCCCCGCTTAGGAGTGTTGGCCCGGCGAGTGAGCAGCACCTCCCCATCTTGCATAACAAAGGCTGCCGCGGCCACTTTGGGGTCGGGGAAGAATATCCACCCGCAGCCGGGACAGACCGGGCGCACGCCTCCCATCCGATGCTGAGATTCCAACGCGGTTCCACAGCGGGGGCAAAATTTCACCTCGGCAGCGATCATGCCCAGCCTCGCCGGCGAAGATAAAAGGCTGCCACTCCCGCGCCAATCGCTGCTATCCCCAGAAAGACCTCCACATATCTCACCAGCGGCCAAACTTCAGATGTCTCGCGGCTGCGGTCCGATGGGATTTCGGGAGCAACTACCGGCGTCTGAACATGGGATTTAGTAACTACTTCGGATTTACTCATTTCCACCTGGGGTTCAGCAAGCGCATCCATAACGGCTGTTTCTTCCCGGTCTTCCGGTGTGCCGCTCGGTAAAGGCTGCTGAGTTGACGCTGCGGCTTCTTCCTCGCCCACGCTCCCAGCCTCATAGTCGAGAGACATCGCCTCGGCGGCCTCGGCGGCCCCTTCTTTTTCAATGACACCCGCGTCCACATCGTTTTCAGCCCCGCCCACACGCGGGATTATATCGGCTTCGGCGACCTCGGTGATCTCTGCCTCCAACGCGAGTTCCGCCGGAGCGGGTGGTTCTGCGGTCTTATCTCCGGCTTCCGCGGCTACAGGCATCTCGACGGCTTCCATAGCTGGGAGTGCTTCTGCTTCCTGGATTGCAAATTCGATTTGGGGGGCGACTGCTTCCTTGAGAGGCGCGGTCGCCATGCCGCCGAGGCCGAGGAAATCGCCAGCCACAACCAGCACGAACAATAGGCTGGCCAGCGCCGAGGCCAGACGGAAAGCCGGGTACAGGCGGGATGCTATCACCCGCGGCTGACCCGCCATTTGGGGCGTGAGGGTGAAGTTGCGCGGGGCACGCAGGCGCGGCAGGCTGCGCAGCACGCTGCGAGTACGGCGCAATTCGTCCAAAGCGGCACTCAAGCTGGGGTCAGTTTGCAGACGCGCTTCCAGGCTGGTACGTGCCCGGGGGCGTACTTGTCCATCCAAATACACGGAGAGGGTCTCCCAGTCGCGGGAGGAAATCTGCTTTTTCATGACGGAAACTCTTCCCCCAGACGAAACGCGGCGGGCAAAAGTTCCCAAAATTTCTGGAGGCATTTCCGCAGCCCGCGGCGGGCGCGTGACAACCGGCTTTTGACCGTGCCGAGGGGCTTGCCTGCCGCTTGTGCGGCCTCGGCGTAATCCATGCCCTGAACATCGACCAACACCACCACGTTGCGAAAATCTGGGGAGAGTTCGTTCAAGCAACGCTGGATGGCTTGGGCAAGCTCGGCTCGCTCGGCAGCCTCTTCGGGAGACTCGCCAGGATCAGCCGCCCAGCGCGGGGATTCGATCTCTTCATCGAAATCGTCCACCGGTTCCAATGGGGTGGTTGGGCGGCGTTTGCGGCGGCGCAGTTCATCGTAGCAGGCGTTGGTGACAATGCGAAGCAGCCAGGCCCGGAAGGAACCCCCTCGATAAGAGCCCAGCTTACGATACGCGGAAATGAAAGCCTCCTGGGCGGCATCATCAGCGGCGGCGGCTTCGCCCAAAACACGATAGGCCTGATTGTAGACCATATCTTGATAGGCCAAAATCAGGCGGTTGAAGGCATCTAAATCGCCGCGGCGGGCGTCGGAAATAAGGGCGGTTTCATTCATGGTGCGGGTGGCGGGTGGCGGGAGGCAAGGGGCAAGGTGCAGGAGGCAAGGGGCAGGATTTGTTTTCCGGATGTCACAAACTATATCAAACTTAGTGCTCTACGGCAATAGCATTTAGGTCTACCATAGGGCATTCGCATCTTATATCTAGACAACCGCAAAAAGACCTTGATCTGGCTGAAAAGTTGGGTTTTGGTATGCCATGCAAGCGCTTTGGCGTAAAATTGGCACTCTGTGATGGTAATTCGTGCCTTTTTATATAGACTTCCAGAAAAAGATTTTGACTCAGACTGTCATTCCCTAAGGGACAAGTGTCCCACAGGGATAAGTATGCGAAGCAGCTTTACCGCTGACACTTGCACCGCACTGCGTTTGGTGCAGTGCAGGTGAGCAATCTCATCCTTGGCGAGAAGGAGATTGCTTCACCGACACTTGTCCTGGCGGCTGTTGCCAGGAAAAGCGTCGGTTCGCACATCGTCCCGTGCGTAGCCTACCCGCAGGGTGCTTTGGGGAATGACATCTAGGTAAGCGGAGTCAAAAACATTATCTTAACATCTATAGAACGCGGACACTTGTACCTGCGGCAAGTGTCCGTGTTCTATTGAAATAAGTTTCGCTTTGCGTGTCTACATCATGCCCGTTGTCAGTACAGATAATATGGGGGGGCAGCGAGCACTATAACCCATTATTATTGGACGCGGTATAATGCGAAGCAATCAGGAGCTTATTCCCATCTCTGGATTCCTTTCTCCCCTTTCCTTTGTACCTTAGGAATGAAAATTAAATAACTTGCGCGTTTGTATCCTCACGCGAGCGCCGGTTGAGTAGCGGAGGCACACGCTTTTCGTGCTGTAGCGTACACCTGCACTGCGTGTGGCGCAAGTGTCGAAACCCAGCGGATTACAGCAAATAAGCTCATTTCAAGCCCCGTTTGGTTTCGACACCGTACCTGCGTTCGGTGCAGGTGTACGGCTCTCCGTACCTCCGAGCCTACTCAACCGGCACTACACCTAACTTTGGAAATGGGCAAGTTATTTAATCACCGTTCCCTAGCTGTAAATTATTTTACCCGCGGTACGAACCAATCACTGAAGAGATATTATGAATACTGATACAGGATCAAAAGAACAAACCCCCGCTTCACAACATACTGAAACCTGGCACGCGCTACAGGTCGATGAGACACTCGAACAATTAGCTGTATCTCCCCAAAACGGACTCACATCCGACGATGCGGCGCGCCGGCTGGAAACTTACGGGCCTAATCAACTTGACGAAGCGCCTCCCACAACCTTCTGGCAAATGCTGTGGGAGCAATTCAACAATTTCGTGGTCATACTGCTGATTGTGGCTGCCATCGTCTCCGCTCTGCTGGGCGATTGGGTGGAAGCCGCCGCTATCATGATTATCGTCATTCTCAACGCCGCGCTGGGCGTAATTCAGGAGCGCCGCGCCGAAGAGGCCCTGGCTGCCTTACGAGAGATGGCCGCGCCGGAGGCCAATGTGCTGCGTAACGGTCGTCGGATAAGCATCCCGGCACGCGAACTCGTTCCGGGTGACATCGTGTTTCTCGAGGCAGGCAACTACATTCCCGCCGATTTGCGGCTGATCGAAGCTGTCAACCTGCGCATCGATGAGGCCGCCCTCACGGGAGAATCTGTCCCCGTTCAAAAAGAAGCCCATATACGCCTGGAGGCAGATATCCCCCTCGGGGACCGGAGGAACACCGCCTTCATGGGAACGGTGGTCACCTACGGGCGCGGGCGGGGAGTCATCGTCAGCACGGGGATGCACACCCAGATCGGCATGATCGCTGAAATGCTGCAAGCTGTCGAACAGGAGCAGACCCCCTTACAACTCCGTCTCGACCAACTAGGCCGCACTCTGGGATGGGCAGCCCTGGCAGTCTGCGGCCTGGTATTCCTCGTCGGCTGGATGCGCGGCACGCCCCCGCTGGATATGTTCATCATCGCCGTCAGCCTGGCGATTGCCGCCGTGCCCGAGGGCTTGCCCGCGGTTGTGACCATCAGCCTGGCACTGGGGATGCGCGAAATGATCAAGCGCAATGCCCTCATCCGCCGCCTGTCTTCGGTGGAAACTCTAGGCTCGGCCACTGTGATCTGCTCCGACAAGACCGGAACCCTGACCCAAAACGAGATGACCGTCACTCGCGTGGCCGCCGATGGAGAGTTCATCTCCGTCACCGGGAGCGGATACACCCCCAAAGGTGAATTTCTGCGAGACGGCAAATTAGTCAAATTGTCTGAGTATCCCGCCATTCTCACCACCCTGTGGATTGGAGCCTTGAACAACGATGCCACCCTGGAACTGGAGAGCTTCAAGAACGGCGAAACCACCTACCGCATGGTCGGTGATCCCACCGAGGGAGCCTTGATCGTGGCCGCGGCCAAAGCCGGCGCACTGCCCAGCCCTCTCAATCAGGCATACCCGCGCATTCAAGAAATCCCCTTCGATTCTGAACGCAAGCGCATGGTCACCGTCCATTCGGTTGACGACCCGCGCCCTGATGACATCTCTCCATTTTCCGATGACGAACATCGAGAATGGTATGTGGTCACTTCGAAAGGCGCCCCGGATGTGGTACTCCAACAATGCAACTACTACCAAGACCGAAATGGTCAGGCCGTCCCGCTAGACGAGGAACAACGCCGCCGTATTCTGGCCGCCAATGATGCCATGACCCAAGACGCCTTGCGGGTTTTGGGCGTCTCCTACCGGGTCACTCAGGTTTTAGACGACGACTACGACGGTGAAGTGGAAGACGATCTTGAGAAAAACTTGATCTTCGTCGGGTTGATTGGGATGATCGATCCCTCCCGCCCCGAGGTTCCCCCTGCCCTGCGAACAGCCCGCAAAGCCGGCATCCGCACTGTGATGATCACCGGCGATTACCCCAACACGGCGCGCGCCATCGCCGAGGATATTGGCCTGCTCGAAGAGGGCCGCCAGGTACTCACCGGCAGCGATCTCAATCAGATGGATGACGAAACCTTGCGTCACGAAGTCACCCGCACCGATGTGTTTGCCCGTGTCTCTCCACAGCATAAGATGCGCATCGTGCAAGCCCTGCGAGCTAATGGCGAAGTGGTCGCCATGACCGGAGATGGAGTCAACGACGCGCCGTCAATAAAGCAAGCCGACATCGGCGTAGCAATGGGCATCACCGGCACCGACGTCACCAAAGAGACCGCCGATATGGTGCTCACCGATGACAACTACGCCAGCATCGTTTCCGCCGTGGAGCAGGGGCGCGTGATTTACAGCAATATCCGCAAATTCGTATTTTTCTTGCTCTCTTCCAATATTGCGGAAATCATGATCATCTTTTTAGCCACGCTGGCTGGGCTTCCTACTCCATTGACAGCTATTCAATTGCTTTGGCTTAATTTGGTGACTGATGGAGCACCTGCTCTGGCTTTAGCCATGGAAAAAGGTGATCCAAATATCATGAACCAACCGCCTCGAGACAAGAACGAAAACATCATCAATCGCACCATGGGCTTGGGGTTAGTGGTTCAGACCATAACTCAAACCGGAGCGACTTTGTTGGCTTTCGGTCTCGGCTTGCTTTGGCATTTAGAAGCTGGTACCTTTATGCCTTCCGGCATGAACCCAATTACCTACATTTTGCAGCACGATTGGAGCAATGTAAACGTGCAGACTGCTGAAACCATGGCCTTTGTCACCATCTCACTGTGTGAGTTGTTTCGCGCTTATACAGTGCGTTCTGAGAAGACTTCGCTTTTCCAAATTGGCGTTTTCTCGAATCATTATATGCAATATGCCGTTGGAGCATCGCTTCTTCTGGTGTTTTCGGTAGTCAACATACCTTTTCTTCAGCCGGTCTTCAATACACACTTCCTCACTCTGGGAGAATGGGGTGTGGTGCTTGGTTTAGCGTTGATCCCTGCCATCTCTGAAGAAATCACCAAGTGGTTTGTTTCCCGTCGAGCCGCGCTGGCTGTATCGTAGGACGAATTTCCAAATTCGTCCTACAGGAAAAGGATAATTCATATGAATCGCAAAGTATTTTTCATCATGATCGCTATTCTCACATTGGCATCTGTCACACTGGCGTGCAGCCTGTTGGGTGGCGGGGGGGGGGGAAGAACCAGCAGAAGTAGCCCCCGTGGAGGATTCAGCCCCTGCGGAGGCCGAAGCCCCCGCTGATAAACCAGACGAACCACAACCGGCCCCTGACGCAAATCTGGGAGACGAGTATCGCAGTGTGGGAGGCGGCTACGCCTTCCAGCCCATCCCTGATTACACTGTCGAGGAGTTTTTCGGTATCACCAGCATGGAATCACCGGATGCAGACCCCAATCTCGGTCCGCTCATCATGCTTATCGGAGGCACCAACGAAGAGGAAATGAGTATCGAGCAGATGTTGGATGATGCCAACGCCGAAATGGACGCTAGTACTGAAATCCTGGATCAGCGCGAAATTACCGTGGGGGGTTATCCCGCGGAGCAGGCAGACTTCGAAGGCATCCAATATGATCAAGAAGTGACGGGCCGGGTGGTGATCATGGCAGTCAGCCCCACGCAGCAGTTCACCATGTTTGGCAGCGCTCCGAGCGACCGTTGGGAAGAGATCGAACCTCTGTTCGACGCCGTGCTGGCTTCGATTTATTTCTTCGAACCTGAGGAGATGGACTTTACGGACATGCTGGAAGATGACGTCCTGGAAGATGGAGCTTTGGATACAGGCGATGGCGACTGGCTGCCCGGAGAATTTACCTACGTTATCAACAGCGAAGATGGAACGTTTATCATCGTAGAGAGCGGCAGTATTCAGGATCAATCCACCACCTCGGAATACGTTATTGGCCTAATCAGCCAGGATGAGCGGCACACCGTAACGCTATTCCTGCCCCACGAACTGTCTGACATCATGCTGACAGTGATGCCCTACGATGTATCTTCACTAACGAATGCCCCCAGTGCGGTTGTAAATTTTGGTTTTACCCTGTACACAGCCACCGATGGCATGTTCATATTCGAGGAGACCAGTGATGACACCATCACAGGAACCTTTTTCTTCGAAGCTGCCAATCAGAATGATCCCAACGACACCATCTCGGTAACCGGCACATTCAACGAGCTGCCGTTGGGGAATCAATAGGGTGCGTTTCATTTCAGTTAGCACCAGACCTTCCAGGTTTCTACCTGTCTTTTCAAGCAGTAAGCGCCTGCCAGAAGCCTTGAGACCGTTTTTTCAAGCACCCCGTGAAAACCTGGAAGGTCTTTCAACCGAAATCTGGCAATTGGAGACTGTTTCACACCGCTGCTCCACTCCAGCGTTGCGTCACCGCAGGGGAGCAGCGGTCAGCGGTCGGTCAATGTCATTAAGTTTAGCTATCGGCGGATTGCGAATCCGCCTGGAGCGTGTCATAAAATCCTGTTTTGCTCCTGTCGGATCCATGATCCGACAGATACCAACCCTTAACTTAATGACATCCTACTTCGTTCAGGATATTCAACCGGCGTCGCTGGCCTTAGCTCGACGCCTATGGTCCATGCCCCCCTACCCCCCAACTTTGGTGGAGACACGCTCCCTAGAATTGGGACCGGTGGCCGGCATTCCTCAACTTCTTGAGATGACAAGATAGGAGAAAAAATTATGCAGAAATCCTTTACCACCCTGGCCCGATTAATAGCTTTTCTGTGCGCATTGCTCTTTATTGTTGGAATGCTGCTGGCAATTTTAGCTTTCGATGTGGGGCGTGTGGTGTTCAACCCCCCTCTGGTGAAGAGCGTGCTTACTGAGATCGTCACCGAATCTGACCTGATTCCCGCTGCCCTGGCATGGTTCTCAGAGAGCCGCGCCGCTCGACGTTATGACAGCGGACAAGCCGAAGCCTGGGTCGGGGAGCCGGATGTAGCCCAGCTCATAATGTTCATGGATGTGAACGACTGGCGCGCTATCCGCTGGGAAGTGCTGCCCGACGAAATTTTGATTGATTGGGTTTCCGTGACCGTCGATGGCGAATATGATTGGATCGATTCCGATGACCGCGTGCCCGACATCATGTGGAACTTGCGGCCTCTCATCAGGTTGATAGACAGCGAGCACGGCGTCACAT
>JBDRGC010000353.1:0-4394 GCA_043818215.1 Chloroflexota bacterium
ATTGAATTGATCACAGGTTCCATGTTCTGCGGCAAAACGGAAGAACTGATCCGCCGTTTGCGCAGGGCCTCTATCGCTCGTCAGAAAGTCCAGGTTTTCAAGCCTATCATTGATAATCGCTACGCAGAAGAGAAAGTTACCTCCCACGCAGGGCATAATTTCGATGCTCTCCCGATCCAGAGTGCTTCGGAGATCCTGAAACGTGTGGATGACGACACCACAGTGGTCGCCATCGACGAAGCCCAATTCTTCGATGATGAAATCATCTCCATTACTCAAAATCTGGCTGGGCGGGATATTCGCGTCATCGTCGCCGGGCTGGATATGGACTTCCGCGGCGAACCTTTTGGCCCCATGCCAGCTCTGATGGCCCAGGCCGAACGAGTGGATAAACTTCATGCCATCTGCATGGTTTGCGGCGAATTAGCATCCCGCACTCAGCGTCTGGTGAACGGCCACCCGGCCCGATACGATGACCCTGTAGTGATTGTAGGAGCATCAGAACTCTACGAGGCTCGCTGCCGCAAACATCACGAAGTGCAGCGGGGAATGTGAAACGTGAAGACGTGAAACATGTAAACATGCAAACGTGAAAACGTGAAAACGCTACAACACTGGCCGGAGTTGACATGCAAGACTACCATGAATTTCTAGACAAAGTGCTTATTGACTCAGATACCCTCCAAAACCGCATTGCCGAATTGGGAGTAGAGATCAGCCGCGATTACCAGGGGAAGGATCCCCACTTGATTTGCATCTTGCGCGGCGGGGTTCTCTTCCTCACGGATCTGATGCGCCATATATCTACTCCGCATACCATTGATTTTATGGCTATCTCGTCTTATGGAGCGGGGGGCCGTCAATCCAGCGGGCAGGTGCGCCTCACCATGGACCTCAAAGATGATATCCATGATCGTCACGTGCTGCTCGTCGAGGACATTATCGACAGCGGACACACCCTTGCGTCGGTACTGGAATTGCTGACCGTCCGCAAGCCAGCCAGTTTGAAGATTTGCACCCTGCTTGATAAAGCCGAACGCCGCGAAGCGGATGTGCCCATCGACTATTGCGGGTTCGTTATCCCCGATCAATTTGTGTTTGGATATGGTCTCGATTTGGATGAATACTATCGAGGCCTGCCCTTTATTGGGGTTGTGAACCTCGACCGGTTCCAGCCCCCGGAGTGAACGGAGGGGATTTGCAGCGTGACACTAATCCCATTAGGGATACTGATTCCCGAGGGAATACTGCCCCCCACAACGACAGCCTGACCCCATACACTGGTCGCTGGGTGGCCCGGCTGAGCGGGAGCGTGGTCGGGCAGGGCGGCACCCCCCAACAGGCCTTGCAAGCCGCCAAGGCCGCGCGTCACAAGGAAACCCCGCAGGTGATCTACGTGCCCACAACAAACCCCTTCAATTTTTCTCCCCTATTGGAGCGTATTCGTTCCGCTCTGCCATCCGGTACCCCCGTGTATCTCGTCGGCGGTGCGGTGCGGGATGCTTTGCTTGCCCACCCTGTTCACGACTATGATTTTGTCCTCCCCGGCGATGCTCTGCGGGCTGCCCGGCGGGTTGCCAACAAAATTGGCGCGGCCTATTTCCCGTTGGATGCGGAGCGAGGTACAGCCCGGCTGATTTTCACAGACGAGCAAGGTTCCCGCCGCGTGTTGGATTTCGCGGCTCTGCGCGGCCCTGATCTGGAAAGCGATCTGCGCGACCGCGATTTCACCGTCAATGCCCTGGCTGTGGATGTGTGCAATCCTCAGGCTTTGCTAGACCCACTGGGCGGTGCCGCCGATTTGTGGAACAAGACCTTGCGGGCCTGTTCTCCCACCTCGCTTACCAGCGACCCGGTGCGTATTCTGCGGGCCATCCGCATGGCGGCAGGATTTGGTTTTCACATTCTTCCTGAGACCCGCAAATTTATGCGGCAGGCCGTCCCCTTGTTGCCGCGTGTCTCCTCTGAACGCCTGCGCGATGAGTTATTCCGCATCTTGGGCGGCCCCCAGCCGCACACTGCTATCCGCGCTCTGGATATGCTTGGCGTTTTACAGCATGTCTTGCCCGAACTTATTTCGTTAAAAAATGTCACTCAGTCTCCGCCTCACGTCAGAGATGTGTGGGGACATACCCTGGACACACTGCGGAATCTGGATATTTTGTTGACCGTCCTGGGTTCGCAGCATGATCCCGATGCCTCTGCCAACCTGACTTTGGGGGTAGCGGTGATGCGCCTGGGACGTTACCGCCAACAGATCAGCGCGCATTTGCAGGCTTCCCTGGTTCCTGAGAGGCCGCTGCGTTCTTTATTGTTCCTGGCAGCCCTCTATCACGATATTGGCAAGCCCGAGACACGGCATCTGGACGAGAATGGGCGCATCCGTTTCTTCGATCACGACCAGATCGGCGCTGATATTATTTCGAGTCGGGGGAGGGCACTACATTTGAGCAATACTGAGATTGACCGCTTGGGGGCGGTGGTTCGGCATCACATGCGTCCCACCCTGCTGGCCCACTCGGAACGCGGGCCGAGTCCCCGCGCAGTCTATAGGTTTTTCCGCGCTACGGGCATTGCGGGTGTGGATATCTGCCTGCTGTCTCTGGCGGATTTGCTGGCGACCTACGGCACAACGTTACCTCAAGAAAGATGGGCGCGGCAGGTCGATGTGGTGGGCGCGTTATTGGAGGCCTGGTGGGAACGCCCCGAAAAACAAGTCTCTCCCCGCGCGTTGATTTCCGGGCACGATCTGATATCCGAATTTGGGTTGGAGCCTGGCTCCCTGATTGGCGAGTTGCTGGAAATGGTGCATGAGGCTCAAGCAGTGGGAGATGTTAGCAGCCGGGAGGGTGCCCTGTCGCTGGTGAGGGAGTCGCTTAGTGATGAGAAATAGGGAAGGAGAACAAACAATAGGTATATGGTAAACAAGGTATACAGAGTATACAAAGTAAACATGTGTCTGCCCTGCTGTTTACTCTGTATACCTTGTTTACCTGATTTTTATGGATATATCACATTCAACATCGGTTCGTAGAAACAGTGGCACCCGCCAGAATGCGAGCAGCCCTCTATAGGCAGGGTTGGAGCTTCGTTTTTGTCGTAGGTGCCCTCATGAGCGGCACATACGGGGCAGGCGTCTGCGGATACAACGAGGCGCACATTCCGAACACGGGGGTTCCCACGAAATTTTTTGATCGCCACAGCAGTTGTGGAAAACTCGCTCATGTTGGACTGACAAGCCACACAGCGAGTGGCGGTATCGTGGGATTGCGCATTGCATTTGGAACAGGTTTGCACGGTTTACCTCCTAAAGGTTGATTTCAAAATTCAGGTTCTCTGAGATATTGTGGTGGTGGTACACGGACACTTGCACCCCCCGGCACCGCCCGCCGGGGCAGGTGAGCGGTGAAAGTGCAGGTATTGCACGGATTTACCCTGAAGGGCACGATGATACGGACATCGTTGCGGTACAGCGTAAATCCAAAGAAAAATCCGTGAAATCCGTGTACAAAAAACTGTCATCGTTATTGGGGAACAACTTAAATATATTGGGGCAATTGTACCGCGAATGATTCATTGCAGGGGATCAATTACCGGGCTGGGCAGCTATACCAATAGAGCCAAAAAATCGCCCTAAGCCGGTCGGGGCGATTTGTTGTGGCTGGTTTGGGAATGCTACTTGGTCAGTTCATAGCCCAGATGTGAGCGATTTCTATTTGATGCTTACAGCCGTTCTTTTTCCATCTATCTGAGACAGCGGCCATTTTTTCTGCGCGAGCACGACGGACAAGAGTATTCAAACGGGCGGTGAGCACATACGTAGGGACGGGCTTTAGTAGATATTCATCTGCGCCTGCATCTAAGGCATGTTCGACCATTCCGGGTTTGTCTACTACTGATAGAATTAGTATGGGCACCTGACTAAACCTTCGGATTTCTCGGCATACTTGCCATCCGTCTTTACCAGGCATTAGAAGGTCTATGATGACGATTTCCGGATCGATTTCACGAACCACCTCAGCAATACTAGAACCAGAATTGATTGTGTGGACTTCAAAATTCTGTGGTTCGAGCACCATTTTTAAAAGATCTGTCATTGCATAATCGTCGTCGATTATGAGCACTTTAGTGGATACGTTTAAATACGACAATGGTTTTTGCCTCCAATTGATTTTGCCCAATTATGGCTTAATATTTGGGCTTTTGACCTTACAACCACTTAACAATGTTATCGTGTATCATCTCAGCATTCTGGGGAAGCATCCAGGCACGCCCCCCTAGCCCCCCAACCCTTCGGTTTCGGGTGCAATCCCAAATGTGACGGTGGTTGGAGTAACGGAACGCAATCCCAGATCACCGGGAGAATTGTAAATGGTGAATGGTGAATTGTAAAT
>JBDRGC010000354.1:0-6465 GCA_043818215.1 Chloroflexota bacterium
GTCGAGGCAATCAGGACGCTGGCTTCATAACCCTTAGGCAACAGAACGCTGATCAGCCCAGCGGTAAAAGCGCATAGGAATGTGGCAATGGCGATTAGCCGCCACTGACGAAAGAGGGTGTCGATGTATTTGCCAAGATCAAGACTAAAATCTTCGATGGGGTAGGATTCTTGCATGGGAACTCTCCTGGAGATAGTTGGTTAGTTAGTGGGTTGGGGTTGTGGGTTTGGGAAGCGTTTTTGGGAAACACGAAAGAATGTGTTTTGCACGAAAATGTTTCCGCTGGGAAATACAGTTGCAGGCAGGCATGATTCAGTGGTTGAGGTTCCACAGGATGGTGGATGGTGTTCGAGGTCATGTAATTATAACTTATATTCGGAGGTTGGGGAATTGGGGAGGGGAGCAGGGGAGCAACGAAATCCAGGCCTACACATACCCGCCGAATCAGATTAAACGTCGTTTATGGCTTCCCTTAAAGCCTCGCAGACCACCCGGATTTCGTCTGTGTTCATATTAGTGTGAAACGGCAATGCCAATGTGGCCCGTCCGGCGGCTTCTGCTTCCGGAAAATCACCAGGCTTGAATCCAAACTGTTCTCGGTAAAAGGGTTGCAGATGGATCGGTGAAAAGTATGGACGCGAAGGAATCCCTCGTTCGGCCAAATTTGCCATAACCTGATTGCGGTCAATCGTTGAAGCAAAGCGTACCACGTAGACAAACCAACTCATGCGGGTTGTGTTGGGCACAATATTCAGCGGAGTAACACCCTCGATATCGGCAATCAACTCAGAATATCCGTTGGCGACAACCTGCCGTTTGTGCAGCATTTCATCCAGCCGCCTCATCTGCACAACCCCAACAGACGAATTCAACTCTGACATGCGGTAATTGTAGCCGAGGCGTGAATGTTGCAGCCACTCATTAAATTGGTCACGGCCCTGATTACGCAAGCTGCGAAAAAGGTCTGCCCATTCTTCATTATTGGTTACAAGTACAGCGCCCTCGCCAGTGGTCATTTGTTTATTGGGGTAAAAAGCAAACACACCCGCTTCCCCCAAAGCACCCACACGGCGGTTTTTATAAGCCGCCCCGATTGCTTCAGCCGCATCTTCGATCACCCACAAGTTGTGACGATTCGCAATTTCGAGAATAGGATCCATATCGGCCGGCTGCCCGAAAACATGCACCGGTATGATAGCCCGTGTGCGCTCTGTGATGGCGGCTTCTAATTTAGACGGATCCATATTCAAAGTAACAGGGTCAATATCAACAAAGACTGGCCTGGCACGCTCGTAGAGAATGCAATTTGCCGAGGCAATAAAACTATACGGAGAGGTGATGACCTCATCGTTTTGCCCCACACCGGCAGCTATCATGCTTAAATGCAAACCATTGGTTCCGTTGGTCACGGCGACGCCATAAGAAGCATTGGCCACATCTGCCGCCAATTCCTCGAGGGCTAAAGTTTGAGAACCGATACTCAGGTTACGGGATTGCATAACCCTGACTACGGCCTGTATCTCTTCAGCACCAATATCTGGCATGGACATAGGCATTCGAAAACGCGAATCTGGATAGGCTGTTTCTCCCAATAGACTACCCAAGGAGGGCATTGTCGAATAATGAATCTCATTCTTCTGACACATACTCTTAAGATTCTGAATTTTCTGTGCAGGGGCACTTGGTAGCGCAATAACCACCTCTTCGATATCCAACTTATCAACAATATCTGGCAAGCGAATCAAAGGGCCAAAAACTTTCAGCCCCTGTACTTTATAACCTATTTTACTGGTGTCATCATCCAATAAGGCTACAGGTTTAAGACCAAACTGTGGATTGGTTAATAGCTCTTTTATCATCAACATGCCAGCCGAGCCAGCGCCCACAATTAGCGTTCGTTTGAGAGGGGGCCATTTCACTTTCTTCCAATTAATATCCCCTGGAGACCGTTCGAAAACATTCAAACCAACACGAACTCCGCCCAATAATATCAAGCTAATGCCCCCCTCGAGAATCAACAAAGATCGAGGGAACGTGTCCAGCCAACGAGGGTAAAGCCACATCAAAGTAACGGCTGACAAGATGATCGTGCCCGCCAAAACAGCCGCTGCCAGTCTGAAAAAATCACGCAAGGAGGCGTAGCGCCATAGGCGTTGATAAACGCCAGAAGCATATAAAATCGCCGGGCGAAGCAGCATAGCGATAAGCATGAAGGGCCAGATTTCATGGACAAAATAGCCCACATAAATAATCTCGAGGCGTATCATCAAGCCTAAGACGACCGAGAGCAGCGTGAGGAATGCATCAGCGAGGATTAGTTGCCCTGTTGGGATCATGTGTGTGGAGGGTGGGGGGTGAAGGGTGGAGGTTAGGGGTTAGGGGTTAGGGGTCTTCTCAAGAAGTCAGACTACCACCAGTTCGTCGGGGGTTTTGCCGATGTGATCGCGGCGTAGGATGGTGACGGCATCCTCGCTATTGTCTTTCATGAGCGGGACATGCTTGTAGGCGGCGGCATGAAAAATGATCTCTGGCCGAAATGCGGAGAAAACACTATTCAAGTGCTGCGCTTTGCTGAGTCTTGATTTCGTCAATGAGAAACAGTAGATTTGGCTCAGTAAAACTCAAGCCAGGAGCTGGGATACGGTTATGTTTGATATTTGGTGAAATATATTTATGATGTGGATGAGTACTGGCAAGTGAAGGCTCACCAGGGTGAGGTTGCGGATCATACCAATATAATTTCTCGCTACCGAGCCAAACTTCGTAACTGTATCTTTGGATAAAAACCGACCCTTCATCCCAGGTCAGGACTTCGTAGACAGCCAGGCGACATTTGCTTGAAAAGAGCAATTCCCCGACCAGAGCAGCCACACCCATTCCTCGTCGAGCAACAACCAATGTCGAACGGACAATAGAGGGATGTTTTTGTTGCAGTGTATAGACAAACTCTTCGTAGTCAGGCAGAGACTGGAATGGATTCGCGGCGTGCTGTCCTCTTGATAATGCTCGTCAAAACTGGACTTCGCGCTAGCAAAGCCTGCATAACAACCTGATACTGTTCTCGACGACGCATCCAGATTTCGTAAGCTCCGGCCCAGGCCGACCAGTCCATCACCCAGGCATCATCGTTTGGTTCTTCACCATTCATATATGATTCGTAAAACGTCTCGGATAACACGCTGTACTTGCGCTCATACATTTGCAAATCCTGTTCAAGTGTGTGAATGTCTTGAAGAATATCATCTAAAGTAAAGTCATTGTCCTCAAATTTATTGACATAGGCAGTTAGTATTGTTGGCAAGATTATACACCATCCGGCACTGTTGCACGCTGAACTTGCACATCTTCTTCTTTGGGGAATGACAGAGAGGGTAAGGGGCGTAAACCGAGGGAGTGGGTTGACGAGAAGGCCGCTGGGTTTACCCCTGCGGGACACTATATCGATACATTGCTCCACTTTCATTTCGCAACACTCAACCGGCGCTAGATGTGCTTAACTGGTGCTAATGGTATAGAGCGAACGCTGGTTGAGTGTTGCGGAGCGTTTTTGTGCGGAGCAATGTATCGATATCATGCCCGAAGGGTAAACCAAGGGAGCGGGTTGATGTTGAGTCGCTGGGTTTACCCCTTCGGGGCACGATGTCGATACGGCAGAAAACCACTGCCTACTCAACCGGCGCTAGCAAGTTGACGCAGCAAATCGCGTGTTGCTGTTTCGTCCCCTGCTAAGGCCACTTGGATCAAGGTTTCAACTTGCTGCGCAAATCGTTCTGGCGCAGCTTTTCCCCCATTATGGTTGACAAATATCTTTTCGTGTTCGGTGCATTTAGGATGCTCGTTATCAGCGAAAAGGTTTTCATACAATCTCTCGCCAGGGCGCAGGCCGGCGAATTCGATGTCGATGTCGTGGCCGACTCGCAGGCCGGAGAGTTCGATCATGTCACGGGCCAGGTCTACGATCTTGATCGAGTCGCCCATATCCACTCCCTGCGGTCGCGAAGAGTTCGCCGTTCACGCCCAGAGCGGAAGCCTGTAAGACCAACTGAACAGCCTCAAGGATTTGATACTCGAACAAGGCAGACCCTAATGGTCTCCATTTTTCGGCTCGACCGGCGCTGATAGGGCTGAAACCTATGTTATAATCATTTCAGAAAGGAGTAAATATGTGCGCCTTACTGAAACCGCTATCAGTGCGTCAGGAACTTTTGAGAAGAAATGTGACAGTCTTTACATCTCAAGAGTTCCAACGCATCTTCCACACAACCCCCTTCCAAACCAAATACTTCTTGGTGAAATATGCTCGCGAGGGCCTCTTCTGGCGATTGAAGAAGGGTTTCTACACGCTGAAGACCGACCCACCTATGGAGGAAGAGATTGCCAACCTGCTCTACCAGCCATCTTATCTCTCCTTCGAGTACGCCCTCGCATTGTATAACATCTTGCCAGAAATGCCTTATGCGATCACTTCGGCCACCACTAAGCCAACGCGCACTTTCGAAGTTGGGGAGAAATCCTTTTCCTACTTCACGATCAAGCGACAGGCCTTTACAGGATATCTCCCTGTCAAGAGGGCCGGGCGAACCATCCTACTGGCAGAAGCGGAAAAGGCTTTGGTGGATTACCTATACTTTGTCGCCCTCGGTAAGAAACCCCAAAATGATCGTCTGTATCTTACCAACCTGGATAAGCAAAAAACCTTCCGGTACGCCATACTTTATAGAAGGCCAGGTTTGGAAAAACTTCTTGAGGAGGTGCTATGATTGCCGATCAAACCCTCCAGTCATTGGCTGCAAAACGGCAGACCACCGAACTCAACCTGCGCCGCGAGTATTTCCAACATCGCTTCCTGACGTATTTCTACCAACAACCCGGAACAGAAAATATCTTTTTCAAAGGTGGGACAGCATTGCGAATCATCTACAATAGCCCACGGTTTTCAGAGGATCTGGACTTCAGTTCCCTTACTCGGGACATCTCCGGCATTGAAGGAGCCATCCTGGGTACAATGATAGCCATCAGCCGGGAGAATATCAAAGTTGATCTGGCAGAAGCCACACAGACATCCGACGGCTATCTAGCCATCGTCACTTTCCAGACCGATCATGAGTCTATAGCTGTTCAATTGGAGATCTCCCTGCGAGAAGGCGAAAAACTAGGCGAAGCGATGATGATCACATCCGATCTCACTCCGGCCTATATGATCATCGCGCTGGAGAGAGAGCAATTGGTCGACGAAAAAATCCAGGCATTGCTTACAAGAAAGAAAGCGCGTGATTTCTACGATCTCTACTTCATTTTGCGTGCGAACTTGCTCCCCCCCGAGCGAAGAGACATCCTTTCCAGAACATTGGAAGTTTTGACAGAATCCAGTATTGATTTCGAAAAGGAGCTGAAGGAATTCCTGCCCAGGAGCCACTGGGCCATAATACGTGACTTTTCTCGTTCTCTGGCAAGAGAGATCAAGCGATTCTTGTGATATCGTCCCGCGCAATTCTCTGGTGGCTCCATCTTTCACTAGCCTACATCCCATGGGTTGCGGGGACACCCTTCGACGGAATTTCGACAGCCCTTCGACTGGGTTTACCCTTTCCCCCCTTCGGAGATGCTGCACAAGGGCACTACGTCGACGATCTCAATCTAAAGGTTGAGTAAGGCGGATTGCTTTTTCCGCCTATATCGACATCATGCCCGTAGGGTAAACCAAGGGAGCGGGTTGACGTTAAGGGATTGGTTCGTGTTAAGCCGCTGGGTTTCGATACGCTGCAAAGGGCGCAGCTACTCAACCAGCGCTACTATAATCAACCAGCGCTATTTTTCTACTCAACCGGCGCTACTATACTCAACCAGGGCTAATGGTATGGAGCGAACGCTGGTTGAGTGCGAAGCGTATCGAAACCTAGGGAGCGGGTTGACGTTGAGTGATAGGTTGGCGTTGAGTCGCTGGGTTTCGATACGCTGCAAAGAGCGCAGCTACTCAACCAGCGCTACTATACTCAACCGGCGCTAATATGTTCAACCGGCGCTAATGGTATCCCCACACGCAAGTTGACGCAGCAAATCGCGGGTTGCTGTTTCGTCCCCGGCTAAGGCCGCTTGGATTAGGGTTTCAACTTGCTGCGCAAATCGTTCTGGCGGATGGCTGGCGCTGTTATGGTTGACGAATATCTTTTTGTGTTCGGTGCAGGCTGGATGCTCGTTATCGGCGAAAAGGGTTTCGTACAATCTCTCGCCGGGACGCAGGCCGGTGAATTCGATGTCGATATCTTCGCCGAGCTTCAGGCCGGAGAGTTCGATCATGTCACGGGCCAGGTCTACGATCTTGATCGGGTCGCCCATATCCAACACGAAGACCTCCCCGTTCTTTCCCAGGGTCGAGGCTTGCAAGACCAACTGGACTGCCTCGGGGATGGTCATGAAGAAACGCACCATCTGTGGGTCCGTGACGGTTACAGGGCCGCCCGCCGC
>JBDRGC010000355.1:0-2317 GCA_043818215.1 Chloroflexota bacterium
GGCATTGCGCAACTCTTCCATTACCAGCTTACGCGCATCGATTTCTTCTGCCAGGTTTTTGTTGGCATTTTCGAGTTGCGTGCCGTGTTGGCGCAGTTGCGCCTCTTTTTCGGAGAGGGCTGTGGCCATCTCGTTAAACTCCCGCGCCAGCACACCCAGTTCGTCGTTTCTGGTCTCGGGCAGACGCACGTCCCATTCGCCGTGCCCAAAACGTGTTACTCCGGCTTGCAAGGCCAAAATCGGACTGGTTATTGTCCTTGCCAAACTGATGCCCACCGCCACGGCAACTAAAAATATGAGGCTACCGATGATAATAAGAATATTGCGGAATTTATGCATTGGTTCAAAGGCCTCTTCCTGGTCAATCTTGACGATGAGGCCGAGTTGGCGTTTCGGTAGCCAACGGTAAGCGGAAATCACCGGGACGCCTCGATAGTCATCTCCTGAAAGGATTCCGCTTTCCCCTGCCAGACAGCGCTTGACAGCCTCGCTGTAAACTCCACGCCGGAGCACCGTTGTATCAGGAGCCAGGTGCGGCTGGGTGATGAACAGGTTTGATGTGTTTACTAAAAAAGCCTCGTCGGTACGATGCACACCCGTGCGCATGTTGATGATGGCGTTCATTTCGTTCATGTTCACCCGCCCAACGAAAACGCCCAGCAATTTTCCATCGGCCGATCGAAGAGGAGTCGAGACTATCATCTCCGGACCTTGTAACCTCAGCGAGTAAAAGGGGGTCTGAAGATACGGGCCATGTAAGCCGTTGAGAAAGTAAGGGCGATCTTCTTTAAATGTTCCCTCTTCCTGTGCATCGGTAGCAGCTATGACTTTCCCCGATTCAGCCTCAACTACAAACAGCACCAGATATTGACGTCTCGGGCCCGTCCAGGGAAGTAATTCGGCCACAAGTCGGTCGTAGGCTTCCCGAGCGCTGGGAGAGTTCGGAGAAGTAGACAGGAGAGCCGTCACTGCGTCGCGGACTCGGGGTGAGGCCGCATGGGTGGCAATATTTAATCGCAGATCTTCTACCTCTTTGTTGAGTGCGGCTTGCTTTTCATTCGCCGCCGAAAGCAAACCCGCAACGGTGGCCTGATACAGAGCTTCATAGCCTCGGTTATAGGCGAGCAGTCCCAGACCTACCAGTAGAAACACAGCAAAAAGTATAAAGATCAGGGTTATTTTAGAGGTCAATTTGAGCCGCAGTTTCATTTCTGATAAATCTCCTTCAGAAATTGCAGCGTGTAAACCTGCTTAACATCCAAAAAATTTTTCAACACACCCTGCTCACGGAGGTTTTTTCCCATGCCCGCCCATATCTCCGGCTTCATCCAACCGATGTAGTCTTCGCCGGTGTTGATCAGGGGGAGGCTGGAAATCATTTTGGCAGTTTCCAGGGCAGTGTCAGCATCCGGGTTATACTTAGATACAAATGACGCAGTGGCGGTCGGATTTTCCACGGCGTAGGTCCAGCCCTTGAATGTGGCGCGTAAAAAACGCCTCACCAGGTCGGGATTTTTGGCGATGAAATCGTCGGTAGCAAAAATGGTGTCGGCGTAAAAGTGAACCCCGTAGTCATCGGGATAGATAATGTTGAGTTTATACCCCGCTTGCTTCGCTAGGACTACAAACGAAGTGAGGTATACACCCCATACTGGAATTTTGCCGGAAGAAAAATGCGTGAGGTCTGAGGGGAGGATCACTTCGGTGAATTGGTTGGGGCGAATACCGACATGGGTCGTCATGGCGCGTAGAGATGGGATGACGTTGGCTACCACGCGAATAGTCTTCCCAACGAATTCCTGGGGGCGGGTGATGCCTGAGCTGGCGAGGGCTATAAAGACGACCGGGCTGTGGCGGTAGATGGTGGCGATGGCACGTACCGGCTTTCCCTCGGATTGGGCCAGGATCAACTGGTCTGCGCCAGCAATTCCGAATTGCGCCTCGCCTGCGAGCACTGGCTTCTGCGAGTTAACATTCGGTTCCCCTTGAGCAAGGGTGACAGCCAACCCTTCTGCTTTGTAGTGCCCTTTTTGGTCGGCGGCATAAAACCCAGCGAATTGGGCATCGTACACCCATAGGAGTTGAACAGTGATAGGAGTCAGCGCCGGGGTATCCGCCCGTTTGCAGGCTGAAAGGCCAACAACCATAATGAGCAATGTAGCCAAGAAGGATTTATAGTGTGATTTGTTCATCCTTGAATTCCTTTTAGGTGATACATGTTTTTTCCTTCCACCTTTTCCCTCTAAATTATCTTCTGCCTTCTGCTTTTTTTACTGTTCTCTGATCACTCCCAACTCCGAACTTTAAATGCAGTGTC
>JBDRGC010000356.1:0-3906 GCA_043818215.1 Chloroflexota bacterium
AAATCATTGCGCGCGGTTTCCCAAACTAAAAGTGAGTCTACCTCGAAATAAACATGCACCAGCCGGTTTCGCATGGCTCGCATAAGGTGCCAGGGAATCTCTGGATAAGTTTTTTCTATTTCTTCGGGGATACGTGCAGCAGCTTCTCCAATGATGATGAAGTTTAGCTCGACAGCTTTTTGTGTTTTGATATCATCCTTGAAGGTCTCATAACTCTGACCCTCAAGGAAGCGTTGAATCTCTGCAATTGCATCAATGATGTCGTAAAGTCGTTCTTGCCAGTCTCTAGGCGACATGGATGCACTCCCCGATAACGCGTTCTCGGATACGAGGTTTCAAGCTGTCTGGAGTGCCCAGGTCTACTTTGCAGTCAAAGAGAGATTCGAGGTAGTCTTGGAGCGCAAATAAATGGAAGTATCCGACGGCGCGGTTGAATTCCACTAGAAAATCAATATCGCTTGTAGCAGTTGATTCACCACGCGCCACGGACCCAAACAGATATAGTTGTTTGACCGCATACCGTCCTGATAAATTCTTGTGCTCTTGAGAAATCGTACGAATAATTTTGTCCTTATCCATACTTGTATTTTACCTGCTTTTCGGTGGATTGTGGGAGGTAGAATCAAGGTTATAAACTATCCTCTCAAAAACCAGATATTGGGTTTTGTGGTTTAATTGTCACAGAATACGGCAGAATTTTCCTATAAACAAACGTGGAGGTGAGTGATGACAATGCTTGCTCTTTGAGAACCAGAATTGGTTGAGCGCATAGAACAAGCGGCAGCAAAACAGGGTATTACATCTGATGAGATGCTGACCACGGCGGTTAATGAGCTTCTTGATAAAGTTGCGCGTCAAAAGATTCGTGCTGAGAGTCAGGCGTTCAAAGAAATGTATATGGATTTGACGACTAATTACATGGGACAGTACGTGGCTGTTCACAATGGTAAAGTTATCGATCACGATGAAGATGGTCGCACGCTTTATTTGCGTATTCGGGAACAGTATGGAAATATTGCGATTCTGATCCGGCAAGTAACTGATAAAACTGAGCGCAAATTGGTTTTTCGCAGCTTACGAGTGTGATTCGCGATGCTTAACAAAATTCAATTCACTGGCAAACGATTTTGGGTGGACTACGACGAAGATGCAGATGTCCTGTATATCAGCCTCGATCGACCGCAGAAAGCAAGCGATAGCAGTATGACCGACGATGGTGTGTTACTGCGTTACCGCGACGAGCAATTGGTGGGGGTCACTATTCTCGATGTGTCGCGGCGGTGAGATAAGTCTATCATGCGCCTCTCTGACCTCAACTGGTTCGATGTCGAATCATATCTCGAAAATGACGACCGTCTGATATTGGTGCTGGGTGCCTGCGAGCAGCACGGCTACCTCAGCCTGCTCACCGACGTCAAAATCCCGCTGGCCCTGGCCGACGCCGCCAGCCAGCAAACGGGGGTGCTGGTGGCCCCGCCGCTCAACTTTGGGGCCTCGCCGTACTTTCTGGCCTATCCAGGCACGCTTTCGCTTAGCATAGCCACTTTGATGGATGTGACCGGGGACATCGTCCACTCGGCTTACGGGCAAGGCTTCCGGCGGGTGCTGGTGCTCAACGGTCACGGCGGCAACGACCCGGTGCGCGCCCGGCTCTACGAAGTAGCCAGTGACCTGCCAGATTTGCGTCTGGCCTGGTACGCCTGGTGGACATCCCACAGCGTCGAGGCCGTGGCGCAGAAACATGACCTGAAATCCTACCACGCTGGCTGGATCGAGGCCTTCCCCTTCACCCGCGTGGCCGACCTGCCGGAGGGGGAGAAAGATCCGCCGCATGTCCCCGGCTTGCTGGGCGCAGAAGAAGCCCGCCAGGCCTACGGAGACGGAGTCTTCGGCGGCCCGTATCAGGCGGACGATGCTATCATGGGGGAGATTTTCGCCGCCGCGCTGGGGGATGTGGTGCATCTGCTGCGGTTCGAGTAACGAAGGGGCGGGAAAAGAACGAAACGTATCATCTCCATATTGCATGGGAAAGGACTGACAACTGGGCAGTATGGGTAACGAATACCCATAGGGTACACGTGTTATCCCGAGAGAGCAGAGTACGGATACCGGAATGGGCTACCACACCCTCCCAATCCAATTATCCGTCGATCCGGACAGGATGATTGTCACATTTATCTCGTGATATAATCTATTGTGGCTCTTTTTGTTCACTATACTGGTATTTTTGATCCCAGGCCAATAAATAATTCAACAGGGTTCACGCTTGCGCGATTTCTAAGTATTGTATGCCGATGAAAATTGTTTGCAGCAGGCATACTAGAGAGGAGAAAACCAATGCAATCGATCAGGTCAAATTTCCGCCATTTTGCGTTAGCCATACTCATAACGGGTATCCTTATTCCGCTAATTGGGAGCCAAACTCAACCGGTATCTGCAGCCCAAACCATCGTGGATAGCACCAGTTCTTCCCTCGTATGGTCTTCTAACTGGTATACATATCCCTCCGATACTGCTTACAACGGCAGCTTTCGTTATACATCTGCCGCTGGCGCTACGGTGAGTTTAACGTTCACTGGCTCATCGATCACTTATGTATATACGATGTCCTTCAACCGCGGCGCGGCCGAAGTCTACATTGATGGTGTAATCATTGATAGATTGAATGGCCTTGCAGATGACTTCCAAGAAAATCTCTGGACCCGTATACCCAGGCGCCAAACTGTAAAAACATATTCTGGATTGGGTTCCGGACAGCATACCATCACAATCAAAGCGGCCCCGGGAGAGGATGGCACTCGCATCTACACTGAATTGGATGCTTTCATCATTAATCCAGCCCAGGCTGTGAGCGGCGTCACTTACGATGATACGACCTCTTATGCAACCGTCTTCAATCAGGCTCACTGGCATACCTGGCATTGCAGCGAATGTTACAACGGCAGTTTCCAGTACACAGATGTTGGAGGCGCAGGCGTGCGTTTAACTTTTACAGGTGATAGCATTACCTGGTATTTTACGAAATCGCCTAATCGCGGAAAAGCGATGGTCACCATCGATGGCGAGAATAAAAACTGGTACTATGGATATTTCGATATGTACAATCCTACAATCCAACGGAATCAACACAGAACTTTTGGTGGACTTGGGGGCGGCACCCATACGATTGTGATTTACAATGTTCATCAAAAAAATCCAGCTTCGTCGAATTACTTTATTGACATTGACAGATTAGTTATAGGGTCTACAAACACCTACCAACGCACTACCGCCGCAAACTATGCTGACGCCCGGGTTCATGCTTACAATTGTTACTATTATTTTAGTGGTCATGGCTGTTATATTAGTGCGAATGACTGTATGAATTTCTCCTCGCAGGCCATGCACGCTGCCGGATTTCCTTATGTCCCCGCTAACCCGCCCTGGTATAACTGGCCGGAACAGTGGTGGTATAACGCGACAACGGATACAAGCTCAGATACATGGGATTATGTCCCCACTTTTATTACTTATCAAGCCGGTAGACCAGCAGAGTTTACAACAACCACTGTTCTTACAAATTTGAGAAGAGGAGATCTTATCCCGTTGGATGTGTGGGATGAAGAAGATAATGAACTTGGTCATGATGACGTGGCAGACCATATGCGCATCGTTGTTGGCGCTGGCATGTCAAGCCCGTTCAATGCGGACTATACTGGTGAAAATGCCCCTAATCTGGTTTTTTATCCGGAATTCAACTTGCTGATCGACCAACACTCGTATGACCGGTGGCAGGTGCCGTGGGATTATAAAACGGTCCCGGCAGATTTTTTAGACTTTAAATATATCAAAATAATCAAGCACTAGCATGACCTTTGAATGCCCTCGCGCCAACTGCATAAGTGAAATTTACAGTGCCGATTTTAG
>JBDRGC010000357.1:0-12533 GCA_043818215.1 Chloroflexota bacterium
ACGATGATATTTCTGAAAATGCTTCTCCTGGCTCAACCCCATGATGCGTAAGATGGCCGTTACCGTGCGCTTTCCTGGAGCTAGAATCGCTCCCACTATCATCGGCAGGGCTAATTGCCAAACGCGTTTTGAAAAGACAGGGCGAAAATGTGTGAAGAGTATCGTATATTCGTTAGGCAGGATGAGCATCTGGACACCTCTCTTGGTGGGATTTGTCCTAGCTTACCCTGTTTTTTGTTAATGTGCAAATGGACAAAGTCGAGCTAAGGACTGCGCACTTTCGCCGCACGCCACATCGTCCCGATGTCCTTCGGGAGTGCGGTGTCGAAGGGTAAGAACAGCGTAAGTCCAAAATATCTTGGCCATGGCAGTCAAAACACCATTTTCACAACAAGATTTCAATTATATTCTCTCGCAATACGATTTGGGGGCATACACCTTTTCAACCCCCGTTACTCAAGGCACTGTCCAAACGAACTATTTTATCCGTACAATCCAAGGGAAGTTTGTATTCCGGTATTATGAAAATCGCTCAAAAGAGTCAGTGTTATTTGAGAGCGAATTGCTAATGTACCTGAAAAAGTACCAATACCCTTGTCCGGCTCCGGTCCAGAATAAGCAAGGTACTTGTGTTGGCACATATAGCAGCAAACCATACATGATTTTCGAATTTATAGATGGACAAAATATCGACCACCCTGACGATCATCACAAACAGCAATTGATACAAAAGGTCGCAGAATTGCAAAATTTGACGCGAGCGTACCAACCTCGGCATAAGAAGTATCGCTGGAATTATGATATTGAGCTATGTCGAATGCTGGCAAGCACAGAAGCTAAAAAAATCAATACGGATAATGCTCGCGAGAAATTATCGTGGTTAGAGAACCAGCTTTCAGTGCTTGATCTGCCCAAATCATTCCCCAAAGGTATTTGTCACTGTGACTTTCATCTTTCGAATGTATTGTTTCAAGACGATCAATTTTCAGGATTGCTTGACTTTGACGATGCGAATTACACATATCTTGTATTCGATCTTGTGGGTTTGATCGATTCTTGGGCGTGGCCGTTTCAATCCAATAAACTCGATTTACCGCAAGCCCGGGAGATTGTGCAAGAGTATATAAAGCATCGCCCACTAAGCGCGATCGAACAACGCCATATTTTCGATGTACATAAATTGAGCATTTTGTTGGATTGTGTATGGTATTTTGGGAGAGGGCAAGCCAATGACTTTCACGAAAAGGGAAAAATTGAATTCTTGAACAACCTGGGTTGGAAGAAATATGCTGAGGCCTTGTTTTTTACATAGGGAAGAGCACAAGGGATGTCAATTATCGTCTGCGTTCGGGTCAGGGAGACGGGGGACGGGGACGGGGGATGGGGGAAGGGGGACGGGGGACGGGTTTTTATCGTTTCCATGCTCCACATTTTCTCGTTCCCATGCTCTGCGTGGGTACGGGGACTGCGACGTTCTACGCCCCCGGCGCAGCGCACGCAGGCTGGTAACGACCCAGGAGCATAGTCACCAAAAAAATATCGACCCTCAGTCATCGGGCCTCCGTCTTCCGTCTTCCGTCCTCTGTCCTCTGTCCTCCGTCTTTTGATGAAGCCAAGAAGACTGAACTTGTAATCCAAGACTATAATGAAGCGCTGACATTTGCCATTCAAGATTTGAGCGAGAACTGGGATTTTTATGAGCATAGGTATAAAACATGGCTAAGACGAAGATGACAAGTTTAAGAACGAAACCTGATAAAGTAGTTGAACGGAATATTCTGCTCACCGGGGAATTTATGCATTATTTGCTTGCGCGACCTCACATTTTTGACTCGCTGCCTGATGAATTCGAGTTGGTCATCTTACCTCAAGATGATCCTGAACTAAGTATGTATAACATCAAATTGCTTGATGCGTTTACTAATGAAGGAAAACCCGTGGTGATTGTCAGAATGAAGCCAAGCCAGAATATTGATTTTCAACGTACTCAACCTGATCTTTATGTGCCTCTTGCGTTTGCCTAAAATTGACAAGAAATTCTAAAAGCCCTGCGAGTCTCAGACTCGCAGGGCTTTTTTGATAAAACCTCGTTGACCACCAAAACGATCCGCCCCTTCACATCTCAGGTTCTGACGACAACCTTACCGTGAGTACATCCCCGTAATTCACCCTGAGTTCCCATGGATTGCTGCCAAATTGGGTTGGCGGGTGGATACTCATAAAACCGGGCACAGGGCCTTCTTCTTGATGATAGCGGTCAGCGTAGTAGCCTCGGTGCATTTGGTTGACCGCCAGATAGTAGGTGACAGGGAAATCCTGCTGAATGGGGTTGTCATTCCATAGGGTGATGTAATCGTCACCAGTATGCTTGATGCGCTGAACTCCAGCGCGGGTGATGGTTTCGAGCAGCGCCAGCAAATGCGCCTCGGCGAGAGTGGGACGGTAGCGCGCCAGGAGCGCCGGGTTTTGGATTATCTCGGGGAGTCGGGCAGCGATTTCGGCTTTGGTATCGGTTTCGAGACGGAAGTGTTCGAGCAGCCGTTGGCAAGTTTGCAGGATGCGGCCGCGGCGAACGAGGAGAGAACCGCTTTCTTTCCGTGCAACCAACCTCACTGTGTCGGTGGGAGCGAGATTGGCATCAATGGGGACAGTCAGCACTTCGGCTGCGGAGTCGTATTCGGGTAAGCAGGGCAGCGGCTTCCCATTGATTTGCAATAACACTTCATCGGGGGAGGCCATCCCCTGGAATTTGAGTTCGTAGGTCCGAGGGTCGGGGTATTGGGTCAGGTCGCCCTCCGCGGGGCCGATAGTGAAAGTGAGTTGATTGTCATCCCATTTCATATCGAAGGGCGTGAGGGCGTAAGTGCCGTTGCGGTATGCAATGGTCTCGCCATCGTCTTCGAAGAGTTGGAAGTGATTGTCGGCCCCGGGGAAAACATGGATGCGTAGATGCGATGGGTTCTCGATACCGCCCCAGGTTGGCCGCGGAGCCAGGGGGATGATAGCTCCGGCCTCGGCAAAGAGGGGCATATCTTCGAGATCGCCGTAGATAGTGTGGTGGCCGCCAGGGATGTATTCGCCGGTGAAGAAATCGAAGTACTCACCTTCAGGGAGCCAGATATGCTGCCGGCTGAGACGTGTATCCGGGTCGATGGGCGTGGTGTGAGGCGCGGCGATGAGTTCGGAGCCGAAAGTATACTGGTTGGGGTAGTGATAAGCGGGATCGCATTTGGGGGCGATATGGTAGAGAGGGCGAATGGGAGCCATGCCCTCGCTGTGGTCGCGCCAGGCCAGAGTGTAGAGATATGGGACGAAGGCATGCCGCAACTGCATGGCATAACAGGCGAGACGGGAGATTTCCGCATCGAAGGCGAAAGGCCGCCGCTCGTGGAAGGGGTTGGCGGTGCTGTGGAGGCGGAATATGGGACTGAAAAGCCCGTATTGCACCCAGCGGAGATAAAGCTCGGGGTCTTCGATGCCTCTACAGTGGCCGCCGATATCGTGGCTCCACCAGCCATAACAGACATTGGCCGCGGTGGAAGTGAAGTAGGGCTGGAAGGCCAGGGAATCCCAGGAGACCACGGTATCGCCGGAAAAACCGATGGGGTAGCGGTGGTTTCCCAGGCCGCCCCAACGCGAGAAGATGAAGGGGCGTTTGGCCGGGGCTTTCGAGTCAGCATCCACGGGGCGAGCCAGATCATAAAAGTGCAGGTGATTCAGCCACCACAGAGGATCAAGCCCCGGCAGGGATGAGAGCGTCCCCTGCTGCCAGTCGATCCACCAGAAATCCACACCATCGGCTTCCTGGGGATGGTGCAGAAGCTCGAAATAAGCGCGCGTAAATTTTGGATCGGCGAGATCGAATGGAATGGGCTGCCCGGTGGCAGGATCGACTCCCATGTACTCCGCAAAGGCGGGATACTGCTCTTCGTGCGGATGAATCCCCGCTGCCGGATGGAGATTGAGGGCCGTTTTCAGGCTGCGCTCGTGAATATGTCTGATCAGCATTTTGGGAGCGGGGAATAAGTCGCGGTTCCAGGTGTATCCGGTCCAACCGGCTGATTGGTTGCTGGTGGCGGTGATATGCCAATCCATGTCGATGATGAACACAGACAGCGGCACTTCGTTATCCTGGAATTCTTGGATCAGGGCGATGATCTCTGGCTGCGTGTAGGCCCAGTAGCGGCTCCACCAATTGCCCAGCACCCAACGGGGAAGCAACGGCACTGCTCCCGTGAGGGCGCGGTAATCCCGGATACAGTCCTGGTAAGCCAGACCGTAGCCAAAGAAATACAGATCGAGCGTTCCTTTGGGTGCTCCGCGGGGTTCGAGCCAGCCCTGAGCGTCGAAAACCAGACTGTGCGAATCATCGACCACAGCCCAGCCGTCACGTGAAAGCAGCCCGGGTTCTATGGGTACTTGCCCATCGACCATATCGAGCGTGCGGTAAGTACCTCCGAGATTAGCGTTGTCGGGGTCGCCGTAGTGCCAGGTTTTGCCCGTCTCTTTGACGAGAATCGCGAGGCTGCCGGCTGAAATTGGCGCACCCACGGCATAACTCAGGTGAAGATCGGGCGTGACGATTTCGAGACGCGCCTCGCTGTGGGTCACTTCGAATTGCGGGGCGGGATGACTGCGATACCAGAAAGGCTGGCTGGGGCGGTCTTCGAAGGTGTCTGTAGGGCTATATTCGATGCGCAGCAGACGCGTTGTGAAGACCGTGATCCGCAGGTTGGAAACGCGCACAACAGCCCCAGGGTTGGGCAGCGGCGCAAAAGGGGGGATGAGGTGGGAAGGAATCATGGAAAGGGAAAATTAACGCCATACCAAAAGGGTGTGTTTCATTTCAGTTGAAAGCGCTGATTGAGTGGGCGACATGTTTTTCGTCGCCCGTATCGAAATCAAGCGTTATTACTTGGTCAAAGCGACATTTCTTGGTTTCGATACGCCGGAAACGCATCGGCTAATCAACCGGCGAAATGTCTAAATGTCTTACTTCACTCAAATGAAATACACCCATATCAAAAGGGCACCAGGGAAATTTCATTCGAAATCATCCCATTTCGGGGATTTTTTACGTTCGTGCTGACCGATAAAGATCACTGATTCGATATCCTCTATCTCTTCAGGCATATACTTACCAACTGCCTCGCGAACATGGTCCAGTTCGTCATCTTCAGCCCAACCCAGCAAGATGTACAGGTCGCTCAAGTCACGTCCCCGGCTGGCTTCCATTTTCATCATTGCCAGGTAGGGCAATCCAATTACCGGATATCCGGCCGAATCTTGCTCCTGGTGGGATAAGGCCTCGTCCAACCATCGATAATCCCCAAACAAGACATCTACATCCACGCCCTCGGGCGAACGCATCTGATAACCGGGCACAGCCAGTTTCGAAATTATATGGTAGCCAGCTTGTTTCAACTTCTCGATGGCTTTTTCTCTGTCTTCTGCGCGTACCAAAATGTCCAAATCCTTTGTCAGACGCTCGGGCATGTAGACGCGTGTTGCCACACCACCGACAATGACCCAATCGATGCCTCTTAGCACTTCTCGCAGGTCAGGCCAGGGCTGCATGGCTGTTCTCTCCTTCATGAATTCTGGAGCGCTGCCAGTGCCAGGTTTTACCCTTCGTAACGCCATCCGAATCAAGAAGTGGCGTTTTTGGCGGGCTGTCAGATCGCCGTCTGGCGCAATGTCTGCTACTGCTGATGGAATTGCGAGTGTACTCATGGAAGAATCTTACCATAGCGCGGATTTCACATTTGTGCGGCGTGACAAGTGAAACGTGAAAAAATGGGTTACACTTCACGCATCACGCACATCGTCCCGATGGTTTTACGGGATCACGCATCACGACGTGTAAGCATCCTGCCGACTTTTGCGGTATTACGATTTTCCCCTCATTTAGGCGGGTATATTTACCAGGGCATTAAACAGTGGTTGGATATTGTGTTCATCCTGAAAATTACGGGTGGCATGCCACAAATCAAAATTCTTTTGTAGGTTCATCCAAAAGTCAGGTGACGTATTTGGAAAAGCACACGACAAGCGTAACGACATTTCGGGTGTTACCGATTTACGCTCATTGACAATCTGAGATATGGCCTTTCTTGATACCCCAGTAGCTTGTGCTAATTTTGTATTAGAAATACCCAAGGGAGACAAATAAAGATTTTTCAGTATGCGCCCAGGGTGTGCGGGGGGTCTATTCTTTGTTCTCATAATAAAATATGTTTATCAAGTAGAGTCCTTCAGCATCTAACTTGGCGATGATAGGGCAATTCACATCCTTCGTTGGCTTAATGATAATCCTCGTAATCTACTTCGTAAACATCTCCATCTTCAAATCTAAAAGTTATTCTCCAATTTCCCGAAACTTTTACAGCCCACCGGTTCTCTTTTTGGGGATGTAATCGGTGTAGCCCAGACCCAGGGAAGTTCAGGTTTTGGGGGATAGTGGATGCGTCGAGTACGTCTAGGATATCTGCTAATTTGTTCGCGTGTTTGGGCTGTATACCCTTCTTCGTGGCATCGTAATGAAAATCTTCTAAGCCTTTATGGCGGAACGACTCAATCATGAGAACATATTTCTTGTAATTGCTCAAAATCATGGTGGTAGAACTGCATTGCACTTGAGAAAGTGCGTTGCAGTTCGGGTCTATAGGGCAGACTCGTGGTGCAGCGCATCCTTTGGGATGCAATGCACCACTAACATTTTGAGCAACTACTATTTCTTTCTTTGACTTGTTTAAAATTTGGGAATCACTCCGTCAAATTCAGAAGAACCACTTTTCTTTACAATATGTATCACTTTAGGATTGCGAGAAATTGTAACCCCTTGGGTTGCACATGTCAAGTGTCGCAGTAGCGCAAAAGTCACCCGGGAACGGCAAGTGAAACGTGAGGTGTGCTAAAATCCGATTCACGCTTCACGCTTCACGTCTGTGCCCTATTTTCGAACCAATTCCTCGAACCGATCCACGATATCCGCCAGTACACCGAAGGCCTTTTCGACGGGTTCAGGGGTGGTGAGGTCGACACCGGCCTGTTTCAATGCCTCCAGGGGGTAGACGGAACTTCCCGCCTTGAGAAAGCCCAGATATTTCTCGACCGCGCCGGGTTTGCCGGCCAGCACACCATCGACCAGGGCGTGCGCGCCCGAGATGCCGGTGGCGTACTGGTACACGTAGAAATTCATGTACATGTGTCCGAACTGCGCCCAGGTGATGCCGATGCGGTCGTGGTCGAACTCCACCTCACCGCCGTAGCCCTCTGCGAAGAGATCGGCTGCCAGGTCGATCATGCTTTGGGCGTTGACCGGCGCGCCCTTCTCGACGCGTTGGTGCATCTCCAGCTCCCAGCGGGCCAGGGTCGGCATGATGAAGAAATACCTGTGGAAGTTGGACATGGCCTCCTCGATCAGAGCCAACTGGAATAGTGGGTAGTGGTTAGATGGTAAGTGATGGCTATTTAGCAGATGGGCGCAATAGCCTCGGGAATAACCGAAATGCCTCCATCCTTGGTCTAACGTTGAATACTGGGGAGGTAAGTATAGAAACGCGTAGGGGCCTCCCAGAGCAGGATATGCAGCCCCCCATAACCGTTGGCAGCATAAAGGTAGTCCCCACGGAGAGTCATTGCGGTTATCTCTCTCGGAATGCTTTGATGGCCGACCTCATAAAATGTTCCCGGCGGATAAATTTCATAAACCTTAAGGCCATCAGACCAACTCGCGGCAAAAAGATAATGCCCTTGCACCATGATATTACTTGCTACGAACGGAAGGTTATGCTGATGGGCTATAAAAGGTTGGGAAGGATCGCTCACGTCGACAATGGTTAAGCCAGTTTCGAAGCCAACCAAATAAGCGTAGCCATCAGCAAGGGCTATGTCTTCTCCGACATATTCCTTGATTTGCACCGTTATCTCAGAGAGCTTTGTTGGGGTTATCGGATTGCTTACATCGACAATCTCTAACCCATCCCATGTCCTCAGGTATAATTTATTGTCGGACGCAATCATTTGGAGAGAATATCGGGATGATACGTATGTCCCTAACAAAGAAGGCGATATAGGATCAGTCAGATCAAGCATAGAGATTGTTTCCCCGTTCCTGATGTATAACCGGTCGCCTTCGATCTCTACACTATCACTCCACCGAAGGCTATAATCGTAGCCGACTCGCTGTGGAGTAGATGGATTGGTAATATCGAAGATTTGCAAACCACCTCCACTATCGGCTATGTAAGCATATTGGTCTCTGATGACCAGATCTATAGCATTGCCAGGGGTATCTACTGTGGAAACAAGGGTTGGTGAGAGGGGAGTGGAGATGTCTACAATACCCATTCCAATACTGTCAGAAGTGCTGTAAGCGTAATCCCCGGCCAGGGATAATGTATCGACGTCTCCCAGAGTTTGGAAATCCCCCTGAACCTGGGGGGCCGCGGGGTTTCCAACATCCACCGTGGTCAGGCCTCGGGAATAAGAAGCTATATAAACAGTATTGCCAGATATGGCAATATCTCGGGAATGGCTTATCAGAGTGCATTGCCCAATTTGGGTAGGATTTTCGTGGTCGGAGAGATCGACTATTTGCAATCCTCTCTCCCAGCTGATTAGATAAGCGTAGGGCCAACCTATCTCCAAACTTGAACTATATTCGACATATGTGTCAAAGTAGCCCACCTCGGTAATTTGACTCAGATCGTGTATGTCCACAATATGCAAGCCAAAGTGAGATATTAGATAAGCGTAATCTCCCACAATATCAATGTGTCCATAGGTGGGTATTTCACTGTAATGGGTGATTTCTTCAGGCTGAACCGGGTCACTGATATCCAAGACAATCAAACCATTCGCATAACTGCTTATCAGGGCCATGGTATCCGTCCCCGGCAGTATGGCAATATCTGCTGCCCCTTCCGTGATGGGGGTGAACGAGATTTCCTGGGGTAGAGATGGGGTGCTAATGTTTATGATGTATACCCCATCACCATTGGTCAGGTAAGCATAAGGTGCTGCAATGGTGATGCTGCGCACTCCTCGACCATTTGACGGGGTGTAGGTCCCAATTTCTACCGGTTGGGCGGGATCGCTTAATGAGAAAATGTGTAGCATATTCCATGAAGATGTTGTAACCAGAGCCAGATCGGCGTTGATGGCGATATTTTGCACCGTATCAGACAACGGAGCTGATGCCCCCAATTGAACCGGATTGGCCGGGTCAGTTACATCTAGCGCGGCCAATCGCGGGCCGATTCCGATATAGGCGTGAGTACCGTTCACGGCTACAGCCAGTGTCGCTCCCCCTATTTGCGCGCCTAACTCTATAGGCTCTGCTTGTGATTGGGCCGACGACGATGTGACAAAGCTGAATAATACTCCCATTGTACAGGTTACAACCAATGCTAATAAACTTTTGTTTGGCATGTTTTTTCCTCCTTTGATATATCGCTCGAGAATAGGTTTTGTGAGAATGGATTCCAGGCTTTAGCCGGATTAACACTGCGAAACCGGCCAAAATCTTGACTCCTTCTCACAAAACCAATGGAGCTTGTTTTCGAACCAATTCCTCGAACCGATCCACGATATCCGCCAGTACACCGAAGGCCTTTTCGACGGGTTCAGGGGTGGTGAGGTCGACACCGGCCTGTTTCAATGCCTCCAGGGGGTAGACGGAACTGCCCGCTTCCAGGAAGCCAAGATATTTTTTCGACCGCGCCGGGTTTACCGGCCAGCACGCCATCAACCAGGGCGTGCGCCCCCGAGATGCCGGTGGCGTACTGGTACACGTAGAAATTCATATACATGTGGCTAAATTGCGCCCAGGTGATGCCGATGCGGTCGTGGTCGAACTCCACCTCGCCGCCGTAGCCCTCTGCGAAGAGATCGGCTGCCAGGTCGATCATGCTTTGAGCGTTGACCGGCGCGCCTTTCTCGACGCGTTGGTGCATCTCCAACTCCCAGCGGGCTAAGGTCGGCATGATGAAGAAATACCTGTGGAAGTTAGACATAGCCTCCTCGATCAGAGCTAACTGGAATTGCGCATCACTCTGCGTCCGCAAAAGGTAATCCCGCACCAGGGCCTGGTTGAAGTTGGAAGCCACTTCAGCCACGAAGAGAGAGTAATTCCCGTAGACAAAGGGCTGGGTTTGACGGGTGTAGTAGGAGTGCATCGAGTGACCCAGTTCGTGGGCCAGCGTACTCAGGCTGAAGACATCCCCGGCGTAGCTCATCATGATGAAGGGCTGGGTGTCGTAAGTGCCCCAGGAGAAGGCGCCCTGGCGTTTACCCCTGTTGCGGGCGCGGTCCACCCAACGGTCGGCGGTGCAGCCACCCCGCACCACATCCACGTATTCCTCTCCCAGCGGGGACATACCCTCGCAAATCCAGTCCACAGCTTGCTCGAAAGGAACCTCGGGCCTGGAATCGGAGACGGGAGCCTTGATATCGTAGACGTGGAATTTATCGTACCCCAGTGCTTTACGGCGGATGCGCCAGTATTTGTGCCAGGTGGGTAGATTCTGCTTGAAAACTTCGATGAGATTGTGGAAGACTTCCTCGGGGATATTATTGGGTTCGATAGAGGCTTGCAGTGATGAGGTGTATCCCCGCGCCTGCATATTGAACACATCCCGCTGGAAGGCCTGGGTTTGAATGCCTGCGATGGTGTTCTTGAAACCAAGATAGGCATCGGCGTAATTCTCCCATGCGGTGCGGCGGATTTCCCGATCGGGGTGGGTGATGAGCGAGTCGATACTGCTCTGCCCGACTTCCATCTCGACGCCGTCGCTGCCGAGTGCGGTTTCGAACTTCAGGTCAGCGTCGACCAGGGCGGAGTAGGCCGGCAAGTTGGAGGGCGGCAGCGGGCCCGAGGCCTGCGCCAGCACTTCTTCCACCTCCGCCGAGCGGATGTGCTCCTGCTGCCGTTCGAGCTGGTCGAAATAATGTGTGTAAATTGCCAGCTTAGGCTCTTCTGCGGCCCACTCGTGCAGGGTCTCGAATCCGATGGACATCAACTCCGGCTCGACGAAAGCTGTGGCGGCGCGCACTTTGGACATCAGTCCCTGGCCTTGCCCGAACATAGCTCCCGCGGCCTGGTCGCTGACATCCGCGGAAGCAGCCAATCCGCCGTAAACCATAACTTTCGCCGCCAGACGCACGATCTTCTCGACCGCGTCGAAGCACTCGATCAGGGTTTGGGGGCTGTGGTTCAATTTACTTTGAAACTTACCCGCTTCGGGGAGCAGGCTCTCGGCGTTTTTGTAGGCTGCTTCCCAATCCGCGGGGGTGGGGAAGATGCTTTCGAGATTCCAGGTTTCTTCGGTGGGAACATTACTGCGAGGGGGTAGGGTGGTTTGTGACATGAGAACGTTTCTCCTTTTTTGGTGATCGAATTTGTGTGGGGGAATATGGAATTACCTGATAAAGATTGCGTGGTGTGCGCGGAAAGTCTCATCAGCGCAGCAATCCCTTGTGGGCGTTCGGTTCTGTAGTAGGGGAGGGGTGGGCGACCGCTCCTCCTACTATAACTTGGGTTGCTTTTTCTTCGTCTAGCTATTATTGTTCTAGATAATTGAGATAATGTTGATCGATCAAGATCGCCAGCGATTTTGCTATCTCCCTCATCTCGTCAAAACTCAATTTTCCAGGGATAGCCTGCACTCGCACGCGGGTAAAAACATTAGCTCGTTGGAACGAGAGCGAGTAATAGTCAACTCTACATTCTTCTTCAAACCTCTGGGCATCCAGTTCTTTATAAATATATGCATTATCGCCAACATAGTCTTTAAATTGCACATCCGCACCTTCGTGAGCCCAATGATAAAAGGCTTCGGCACCGGTTTGAGTTTCAAAGAAAGTAATTTGGATGAAAACTCGGTGCAAATCTGACGATCCGCATAGGTGGGGATGATTGAAAGATCGGACAAAAGTATCCAGGCGGCCCCACTCGGGAAGGTTGGTGACTTCGGTAACTCTTTCGATTTCTGTAGTTATCAAACCTTGATTTACGTCGGCTTCTATCGGAAACCAGAGCGATGAATCTAAATAGTGGGGGATGGTTGTGTTAGGTGTTGATTCTTCAGTTTCAATGATGACCCTAGGTGATGGCGTAGGCGATTTTGATGTGGGCGTAGTTGTAGACTCAAGTGTAGGTGGCAATGCGGGAGTATCAATGTTCAGCGAAGGGTTCCCGTCTCCAATACCTAGTTCTCTTGAGGTTGTGAATTTGTCGAGTGTGGTCACGATGGAAAAGATCATCACAATAAGTGCAATCGATATGAGCAGGATTTTGCCCCAAGAGATTTCCTGAGTTTTTTGATGGCGTGGAGATACACTTGTCTGTGTTGTGTATTTTGCTGAGTGGCCGGTGTTGACATGGATAGAACGGAGAAACATCAAATATCCGGGGTGCTTTGAATTTTCTGGCCAGCCATCTAGGGGGGCAGTCTGTATCAGGCGGAACGCCAGAGGAGGTTCTGCTCCTCCAAAACAGACCGGCACCAGAATATTTCTTTCCATGCCAA
>JBDRGC010000358.1:0-18669 GCA_043818215.1 Chloroflexota bacterium
CCTTTTGACCACCAGGCCATGAACTTGTTGGCCTGTACTTGACTCGGGATCAACGACTTGGCTGCTTTCCCAAAAAGAGCGGGGGAAGCTTTCCAAGCTGCTTGAGCAGAACGTTGAATGTTACAAATGCCATCTTTGACCAGGTTCAGCTACTTCCCCAGCGGAAGGCTGCGAGGATGAATCTGGTACTCCGTTACACTCCGCTGCCGAACCTTGTGGTGAGTGCAATCGAACCATGGGAACACTCCCCTACTTTTTGGAGAAGTTACCCCAAATCATTCTACCGAGAAAACAGGGTTTGCAAGCCCATCTCTGAGCGCATTACCCAGGGCAGCATCCAGGGTCAGTATGGCGGTTTGTGGCACGGGCAGCCCGGCTTGAGCTAGTGTTTGCAACGCGACCTGGCGGTGTTCATCGTATGTCACTTCGTGATGGATCACCAACCCCAACAGAGCGATGGCTTTTTCGGTTTCCCCTTGCAGCAAATACAGGCGTCCCAGGTGCAGCAGGGTGCGCAATATCAACGCCGGTTCGCCCGATTGCGCTGCCAGCGGAAGAGCCTGCCCCAGATATTGCCTGGCCGCCGCTTGATCTGCCTGCTCCAATGCTGCATCACTCAGACAAATCCAACAAATCAGCACACCCCATTCGTCTTTGGCTTTGGTTGCCAGCGCCAGCCCTTGTTGAAAATAGGCGATTCCTTCGGCAAATTGCTGGCGTACCAATGCCAGTTCACCCAAGTTGACCAGAGCCAGCGATTGGCCGCCCAGGTCGCCGATTTCACATGCGATGGACAGGCTCTTCTCGTAGCAGCGTTGAGCTTGATCGTAACTTTCGGTGCAGTGGAAGGCCGTTCCCAGGTTGACCAATGCCAGGGCTGTATTGAAATGATCTTCCAATATGCGGCTGAGCGACAGACTCTCCTCGAAATAAGTTTGCGCTTCGGGGCAGCGGCCCAATTGGCAGGCCAGATCGCCCAGGATGTTGAGCGGGCCAATCTGTCGGCGTTGATCGCCGATGGCGCGGGCAGCTTGCAAGCTGGCTTGCATGGCGGCTTGAGTTTCGGGTAACTGCCCGGCGCAGCTATCCAGCAGCCCCAGTTGGTACCAGGTGTACGATTGGCCCCAAACATCGCCGGTTTGTTGGAAAAGCGCCAAAGCCTGTTCGCACAATTGCCTGGCGTTTTCACGCTCTTTGCGGCGCGCGGCCAGACTGCTGGTAAATAGCAGGCATAGGGCCAGGTCGTTGGGCGCATCCAGGCTTTCGTAAAGTGCCAGTGCCCGGCTGAGCGCCTCGTGGGAGAGTGTATTATCGGACGCCCGGTAGGCCAACGCGCCGAGATAGGTGAGAACCTGGGCGAGAGTCATCTCAGATATGGGGGTATTTTCCAGACAGCCGACCGCCTGTGTGAAGAGATCGATCCCCTCGCGGTAGCGGGTGCGGATATTGCAAAAATGGAAGATCGCTTCAGCGCTGGCCGAAATCGCGACCGTATGTTGTTGAGCGACCAGCCAACCCCAGGCCTGACGCACATTGTCCCATTCCAGCGCGATTTCTGCCAGCGACTGCACCTGCCCGGTGCTTTTCAGCGGCTTCACGCGGGCTGCCAAAAAATCTGCATAACCCTGGGCGTGGGCGGCGTGGGCGGCGGACGATTGCGCCGCATCCCCGGCTAATTTTTCGGCGGCAAATTGTCGGATGGCTTCGTGCATAATATAGCGTCCGGCCGCATCCCGGCGCAATAGCGATTTATCGAGCAGGGAGGCCAACAAGGCCCCGGGCGCCCCCATTAACTGTTGGGCCATCCCGGCCTCGAAACCACCACGGAAGACCGATAGCTGGGCGAGTAACGATTGCTCATCCGCTGAGAGCAGCCCCCACGAAACCTCGAAGGCCGCCCACAGGCTGCGGTGACGGCCACTGGCGTTGACGGCGGCGGAGGTCAATGAGTGCAGGCTATCGCTCAAATTGGCGGCGATTTCCGTGGTGGTGTGTGCCCACAAGGTCGCCGCAGCCAGTTCCACGCCGAGCGGTAATCCTTCCACGAGTTGGCAAATGCGGGCGGCGGCCTGGCGAGTTGCTTCGTCTGCCAGGTTGAAGAGCGGTTGCACACGCTGCGCCCGGCTGGCGAAAAGTTGAAGCGCGGCAAAATGTTCGCTGCCAGAGGTATCCGTCTGGGCAGGATAGGGCAGACCTTCCACCGGGAAGAGGCATTCATCTTGCACATTCAGGCGCTGCCGCGAGGTGGCCAGGATGACAATGCCAGGGGCGTGTTGGAGTACCTGCGGGATCAGGTTGCCGGCTGCCAAGGGGAGAAGCTGCTCCAGGTTATCGAGCAGCCACAACATACGTTTTTCCCCAACGAAGTGAAGCAGTTGCCTGGAGGCGGATTCATCCCCAAAGAAGGTAAACCCCAGGGCATCGGCCAACGCCGCAGGCAGCAAATCCTCCGATGTCAGGGCGGCCAGCGGCACAAAGGTAATGCCATTGCTGAAAACGCCCACTTGCTGGCGGGCCGCTTCCAGAGCCAGACGGGTTTTGCCCACGCCACCGGGACCGGTCAGCGTCAGCAGGCGGCAGCATGGGTCGGCCAGGGCGGCAGACAGGGAATCCAGTTCGCTTTCTCGTCCAACGAAGGGAGTGCTGCTGAGCGGCAGGTTGTGGCGTGCCAGAGGATGCTGCGCCGGGAGCGGGGTGTTCTGGGCGGCAGAGCGACGGATGGTTTCAAACAGTGTCACCGTTTCGGCAGATGGTTCGACCCCTATCTGTTCCTGCAAATAGCACCGCAAATGACGGTATTGTGTCTGGGCAGCACTCCAATGCCCCTCGACGGCCAGCAAGCGCATCATCTGTACCTGGGCGGTTTCATCCCACGGGGCCAGGGCCACAATCTGGCTGGCGAACTGGCGCGCCTGGGCCAGTTCGCCGCGCCGTTCGTGCAGTTCGGCCATGATCGAGAGCGCCTCGATCATGCGCTGGTTCAAGGCCTCGCGCTTCAGGCTGGCCCACTCGTCGAATAGAGGGCTGCCGTTGAGATACATTTGATCGAGAAATGGCCCGCGGAACAGGTTTACCGCCTGTTGCAGTTGGCGCAAGTTCAGGCGGCAATCGGTCCATCTATCGGTCCGGCCATCACCAGGGCAGTGCTGGTAATGGCGCAGGGCGGCGCTCAATTTCTGCTCGAAAGCGGTTACGTCCAGCCAGAGATCGCTTTCGGGATTGATCTGCACCGTATCGCGCTGGATCAGCAGGATGGGAGTGGTATTCCCATCGTCACGCAGCGTCTTCCGCAACCCCGAAAGCGCCTGACGCAGGTTGTGCAGGGCGCGTTCTTCGGGCATGTCAGACCAGAGCAAACCGGCCAGACGTGTGCGTTGCTGCGGAAATGACGATTCGAGCGCCAGGTAAGCCAGCAGGGCGCGGGCTTTACCGGTGTCGAAGGCGAGTGGTTCGCCATCCCAGGTGGCCTGGAATGCGCCCAAGCAATTGATGTTTAACCTTGCCATGTTGAATGCCCCTCCAAAAAAGTATATTTTGACAATTATACACGCTGCCCCTTCTTTTGACGTTTCTTTGACGGGGGGTTTGTATAATTAGGGTACGAATTCACTATGAACAACTACTTTGCCTATCTCTTACGAATATGGCCGGGGAGCAGTCTTGAACAACCCGTCTGGTGCGCATCCATAGAGAACCCCCACACTCGCGAAATACTGGCGTTCGACAGCGTCGAGAGTTTGTGCGGTTATTTGCGCACCCTGACAGCTCCCCCCAAAAGCAGTGTTCAGAACCACCATCCGATGGTGGCTCTGGACATCCAACCAAAGCCCTGCCTATCCGGCAGGGAAAAACATTCATTTTCGAAAGGAAAAACATGATGAAAAACAAAACTACCCGTTCTCTGCTCACCCTGGTATTAGCTGCCGGTATGCTGCTGGCGCTGCTGATGATTTCTAGTGCAGACACCTCACAGGCAGCCCTGGGTGATCCGTCTCAACCAGCCGGAACATTGACAACACCCGTCACCACTATCATCGTCAACAGCAGTACTGACCCCGATACGAGTAACAGTTACACTTGCATATCGAAGCCATCCGATCCTTGCACCCTGCGCCGGGCCGTGATCCAGGCGCGCAACCTGTCCGCCGCCCAGAAACCGGTACTCATCGCCTTCGACATCCCCACATCGGATTCTGGGTATAACCCCACCCTGCAAATCTGGAAAATCCAGTTCATTGGCATTACCACCGTTGACAATGCCACGCTGCGATATCTCAACGGTGACATCATCATTGATGGCAGCACCCAACCGGGCGGGCGAGCTGATGGCCCCAAGATCATCCTGGTTGGTCCCGGAACCGGTCAGTGGGATGGGCTGAAATTGGGCGAAACAGCCACCCAAAACGCCAACGAAATCCGTGGGCTGGGCTTTCAAATGTTCAAAACCCACATCTACGTCAATTCCAGCAGCAACATCATCGCCAACAACTGGTTTGGCCTGAATGATGCTGGCACCGCGCCGTTCCTGCGCGGCGGCGGCGAAGACGACGGCAGCGGCAACACGGGAATTTCCGTGGGGGCCAACATTGCAAACAACGTCATCCAAAACAACGTCTTCACCGGCCTGGCCGGGGTGGCTGCCGCCATCAATGGCAACGACACCACCTTCTCCAACAACTACATCGGCACCATCGCCAACGGAACCGTGCCCGATAAAGAAACCGACCCCGACCTGATCTGCTTGCAGTGGGACTGGTTGGGCGGAAGCGGCTTGAGCATGAGCGGCGATGGCAACATCATCGAAAACAACGTCATCGCCGGTTTACGCATTGCCGTTGAACCGCCCACCATCCAGGCAGACGCCATTCGCGTGAGCGGCGACAACCACATCATCCGCAACAACAAAATCGGCTTAAGCGCTACCGACGTCGAAGTTGGTGTGTGCGGGCGCGGCATCTACCTTCAGGGCGGCACGGAGTTCAACCAAATCACCACCAATCAAATCATCAGACCGGGGCTTTCAGCCATTTCTCTCAACGACACGCCGGTTGTATCCACGTCAGATGCCAACACGCTGCGCGGCAACGTGATCAAAAAATTGACGCCCTGGGGTGAAATCGAAGGCAACAACAGCCCCGAGGATGCCATCCAGATGACGAAAAGCCTGCCCGATGCTTTCCTCAATTTCAAACCGGCACAGGTGACGAGCATTAACGGGACAGCAGTCATCGGCACGAACGGCGCGGGCAGCCTGTGTCCGAATTGCATCATCGAACTCTTCCTGGATGACACCGATGCCATAACAGAGACGCTGCAATCGCTGGCCGTGGTGACCGCCGATGCCAGCGGGAACTGGTCTGCCACCTTGCTGGCGGCGCTGACCGCCGGACAGGGCCTGCGCACCACCAGCACGACGACGCAAAACAACACCATTCCCAGCATGAGCCTGGGCACGACGACTGGATTGTCGACACTTTACGGCATCAGCGCCATCAGCTATGAAGTTTACCTGCCGCTATGTGTACGCTGATCTGCTGGCGAACAATTTGCCGGAGAAAATAACCATGAAACACACATTCAACTTTCGCAACTTTATTGTTATCGCAACGCTCATTTTGAGCAGTCTGGCGTGCGGCCTGGGCAATTCGGAGGCAACGCCCACCCTGGAGAGTGTCCCTGTCGCGGAGGCTCCCACAGCGCTACCAAATCCCACCGCGGCCCCGGCTGTGCCTTTAGGGGATGAAACCCGCCTGGACGATCAGGGCTTTGCCTTCCGCCCGCTGCCCGATTATCAACTCGATACTTCCTTCGGGGCGCAATTGCTGGCCCCCGGCGCAGACCCCGATACTGGCCCGGCCTTCATGCTGGTGGGCGGCACTGCATTTGATGGCACCACCGCGGCCTCCCTGATAGACTCTCTTAAAAGCAGCGAAGTGATAGTCAGCGAACCCCAGGCCATTACGTTGGATGGCCGCGAGGGGTTGGTGGCAGATATCCAGCGCACCACCGGGAATCTCCTCGGGCGGGTAGTCGCCGTGATGGTCACGCCCCAACAACAATTCGTGGTGTTTGGCGTGGCCCCCCAGGCCCAATGGGAGGCCGAAATCGCCTCGCTGTTCGATGCCCTGCTTGGCTCGGTGAAGCTGTTCGAGATGGAATCCACCTCGGCCGCAGAGCCAGCCACCACCGTCGAATTGACCGAAATACGCCAATGGGCCAACAGCGCTACGGCCAGCTCGCAATATGGCAGCAGCAATTGGTCGGCCTTGCAGGCCACCGGCGCGCCCAATGTCACTGCTTGTGCTGACGATGGCGATGCCTGGGCCGCGGCTAAAAGCACCACGGTAGAATGGCTAGAAGTGACCTTCGCCGTGCCGGTCGAACCGACGCAGGTCAACGTCCACATCAGCTACAACCCCACTTACATTACCAAAATGGAGCTGATCGATCTCGATGGCGTTTCGCATCAAATCTATGGCTTCGAAGCGCGTTCCTACTCGGAATGTCCCACCATCTTCAGTGTAGATATGACCGAAAACGGATATCAGGCGTCCAGACTCAAGATCACGATTGATCAATCCACTTCCCCCAGTTGGGTCGAGATTGACGCGGTGGAATTGGTGGGGATGGGCGATGCCAGCCTGTTGGGCACTGAGCCAGCGATTGAGCCAACCCAGCCCGCCGCGGCCGGCTTCGATACGCCGGATGGTTTCCTTGTGGCGACTGGGCGGCGAAAAGGCTTTCGATACCCTGGGACAATTCCCCGGTTTGTGGGGCATAGATTATGACCCCACCAACGACATGGTCTTCGCTGCCGATGCCGTTTACGGTGTCCAGATGTTCGAGGCGTATAGTATGGGCGCTGACGCGGATGGCCATCACCTGGGTGCGTTCGAGCAGGATGGGATGCGCGTGCCGCAGGATGTTAAAGTAGATACGCTGGGCAACGTCTACGTGGCGGGCGAAACCTTGTTGCGCTTTGTGGAAGAGGATGTAGCGGCGCACCCAAGCAGCGTAGGTCTATTCGGTGCGCAGGGAAGAGTTTGGCGCGCAGGGTTTCGCTAAGTTGGTCGAGGAGTTTTTTTGGGGGATTATTTTGCTGGTTCATATCGGTTGCTTTTTTTGAGAGGTGATTTTATAATGGTTCCGTACATAAGCTACTATACAGAATAATTCTGCATAATGCAACTATTTGACGGTTTAGATAGAAGTATTCTGTGTAAGATATAGTTTTGTGGCCTCCACGCATCCATTTGTAGTTTTACTACTGAACGTTGCTTGCCATCTCATCGTCAGTTAGCGGCCAAGGCGCTGGTCGGCTCAAGGCCTGGGGCGTTTAGGCAACTCCCGCTATCCGTGGCTCAGTTGTCACGATGGGGTTACGGAAGACCACGTACTTTATTTTCGTGTGGCTGCATTCGGTCACGGTCACACCGGGTAGGCCACATAACCCAACGCTACACCAGACCTGGCTATGCCAGGGTGAAATCGGCGCGATTTATAGGCATTCGCTCTGGTTCAATAAAGGCTTCGTGCAAGCGCCGCCAGACAGGTGAGCTTATCCGTTCGGCGGCGCGACTCTAGCACAAGGAGAATGATGCCATGAAAGGTAAGATGTTTCTAAAATCGGCTCTTTCTTTATTGCTAATTGCATTGACAAGTTGTTCGTCAGTTTCACTAAAAAACTGGAGTGTCAGGATACTTAATCCAGGTTACTGCCCAGGTAGGCATACTGATTATTTCGTAGTTGTACCTATCACACTAAAGAATATCGGGACAGTCTCCAAATCGCCTTCATTGGATCTGGAGTTTAACATCATTGATTCCGACGGGGCTTTTTATGATAATCTCCTCCCAAATTCATCAGCTCCAGGTTATGATTTCTATGAAAACCTCACATTACAATTGGAGCCTGAAATTGATTTCGACCGCGATTTAGTTTTTAATGACATACTGCCAGACGATGAAGTAAATATTCTTATTGGTTTTTGGTTACAAAATAAAACCACGTTTGATGCTAAAACGATCAGGCTAAGAATGCAGGAAAGAAATTAGCATCAATGGACATTGGGCGGTGTTCCCGTTGTAGCAGAAAAGACAATAGAACTATCCACAATTCAAGAATTAGAATGCCCATTTGAGTCATCGAACCCAATTTACCCTGAACAATACTTCGAATTGAGTCTCGATAGGATGCTAGAAGGCTATGCGCGAAAAGGAATTGGAGGAGAAACAGGAATTTCATCAGTTAAAGGAGTTGGTGATCCTGATTTTATATCGCGAGGAAAGGAGTTTACATTTAATTTTTTAGGAAAATATGGGGTTAGTTTCTTGTTTGCTACATATCACGACGAAAATGGAACTGAGCTGATTAATCCTTTGTTGGTGCAGGAAATGGCAGAACAGACAGGATATACAACCGATGATCTAATGGGAAACTGGCTTCAAGCCAGACACAATCATGATATTGCCCTTATGATCATTCAAAATAGCCCTAAACCGATCCCTGACAGTACAGTGCGAATTCTACAAAAAGCAAATGAGTTAATTGATAATGATCCCTCGCCCGAAACTTCACAAGACCGAAGGGACGAGTTAATCGAATGGATTAGACAAAACTTCTCAGAGCTATTGACTTTGCTACGGCACAAAATGTTGTAAGTAGGACTTACGCAAGACGCAATCAAGACACATTTTTGACCCCCATATTTGGTGGTCGCATGCCTTTGAAGCACTGTATATGGTGCATAAATTCTCGTTCTGCGTAAGTCCTAGTAAGGATGCATTAAGAAAAAAACGAGGTTTCTTGGTCGAGGACGCCGCCGAACACAGCGTGCAGCCGACAAGTGGGATTCTGCGCGTTTTTCAAGGCTTTTTCAGAGCCTCAGCAGGATTCCGTTTTCGAGCCTTGACCGCGTCCCGCCCACTTGCGGCTAACGCAAACCGTTGGGTGGCACTCGCGTTTTGTGCAAAAGACCACATTCTTACGAGCACTTTATTCGTGCCCCATGAAAGCAAAACAAAGAATCGCAAATCCGGTAATCGGGGCGGCAAGAATAGAAAGGAGAATTTTATGAACGCACGTATGCTCTGGTCACGTATTCTGGTCATTGTTGGCAGTATCGCCATGCTAATCGGAGCCATCGACCCCTTGGAAGGATCGCTAATCATCCTCGCTGGCAGCGGCATGGTTGCGCTCGGCACCATCCTCGGCAAGAGCCGACATCGTATGCTCCTTTATTGGGTGTGGGTTTTCATTCTGATAGCAGTCGGTGTTGGCGCGGTATGGGGATTGAGCGCGTTCGGAGGCCTTGGAGGCACTACTGGGCGTTCGCTATGGTGGGGACTCGTCATTCTGCCCTATCCCATTGGCTGGATCATGGGTATCGTCGGTCTCATCATCAGGTTGATCGAATTCATCAAGGTGAAGGGGCAAAAGGCTCAATCTTGATGATGGGCTACCAACAGTACTCCAAAGCCCGTGCCGCCCAACACCGGCTCCAGTCGGACAGCGGCTCCGCCGCTCCGCGCAGGCGTGAATTGCCAGAATGTGCAATAATTGGGAAGGCGTCTCGCCAGTCCCGCCGCTGCCGCTGAGCCAATCCGTTAGGCGCACAAAGAGAGATTTCGGAGCAAATAAGTATGATGTTTGAGAAAGAAATAGAATTGGTTGCTCCATGTGGTCTGTTCTGCGGTATTTGCGCAAGTTATCTCGCTTACTCAAAGAATATCCCTAAAAAGAGAAACCAGATTTCTCACTGCTCAGGTTGTCGGCCTAGAAACAAGCAGTGCGCATATTTGAAAAAGAATTGTCCAAGTTTGTTGGAGAGCAAGATCCGGTTCTGTTATGAATGCGAACAATATCCTTGTGAAAGACTACAGCACTTAGACCAGCGATATAGATTGAACTACAAGCACAGTCCGATTGATAATCTTGAAGAAATCAAGTCAGAAGGTATCGCTGTCTTTTTAGCAAACATCCAGAGACGCTACAGATGTGTTGAGTGTGGAGGCACGATCTCTTTGCACAATCGAATCTGTTACGATTGCCAACAATTTGAACTGTGAGAAATAATAGTATCTGGATCAGTTAGCGAGTCTTGCATTCCGTGATTGCGCCTAACACCGGCTCCAGCGGACAGGGCTGCGCCCACAGCGCGCAGGGCGTGATTTGCTAGAAATGTGCCATAATAGTTGTGATGCTTTGCCCGTCCGCCCTACCGCTGAACCATTCCGTTAGGCCGCAATGCTTGCTTTCAAAAATCGCTATCATACCAAATTGTTCAATTGCTAACTCAATATGTCCCTTGTTAGACGGGTCATTCACCTCAAGGTATTCCTGGGCCTATTATGTGCCAGTGCATATGTGGCGCGACGCCTGGTGCGGCGGCATTGGCCTGCACATAGAACCCCGTGCCATCCAGTCCCAGTTCCCGAGCGACTTCCTGAATCGCCATCACCATTGAGGACAGCAGTGCGCCATCCAGTGCCATTGGATCCAAAAGCGACGGCACATGCTTCTTGGGAATGACCACCACATGGATCTCGGCTTGCGGTTGCGGATGATGAAACGCTAATACGCGCTCATCTTCCCAAACCTTTTTTATCTCGAGATTGCCCGAGAGAACATCTTCACAGTACCAGTCGCGACGTGCCATGTTTCGATTGTCCTTTCACTGAAGGCTCACCTTTCTACTAATCCCTGGTTTCCTAGTCCCTGATCCCTAACCCGGACGAGCCGGAACCACGGATTACACTGATTTTCACAGATTTTTTCTTTTTGTTTTATCCGTGCAATCCGTGACATCGTGCCCTTTGGGTAAATCTGTGGTTGATTTCCTTGTTTTTTGTGCAAACTTTTCACTGCTAAAGTACTAACTCATGAACAACCGCGCCTTCACGGCCTCCAAAACCTGGCGAACTTCTTTCACACCCAAGAGCAAAACCCCAACTCCATAAATCGCCCCGCCGATGGCGATTCCGCCGACGCCCACTACCCAGGCTGATTGACCGCTGGTTAGATGCAGCCAGGCCCACAGCGCCAGTGACATTGCGACCGCGGCAATTGCAGCCTGCCCGGTTCCTTGCAGCACCTGCCGCCCATGCAGGCCGTTCAGCCGGCGGCGCATCAGCACCACCAAGACTGTCATCTCCAAAGCGGTCGCCAGCGAATTGGCCAGGGCCAGCCCGCCGTGGGGCATCCAGCCAATGCGCTCGAACCAGGCCGCAAACGTGAAGCTGAAGACCAGGTTCAGGCTCATGGCCGCCACGCCAACGATCACGGGGGTTTTGGTGTCGTGCAAGGCGTAGAAAGCGCGCGCCAGCACTTCCATTACCGAGTGTCCCACCAATCCCGCGGCGTACCACAGCAGCGCCCAGGCTACCAGTTCAGTAGAATGAGCGTCGAATTCGCCGCGTTGGTAGAGCATGGCGACGACCGGCTCGCGCAGCAGCACCAATCCCAGTGAAGCCGGGATCGAGAGCAGCAGCACCCCTCGCAGGCTGGCCGCCAGCGAAGAGCGCACTTCGTCCAACTTGCCGCGGGCGTACTGGGCAGCCAGGGTTGGCATGGCCGCGGTGGCGATGGACTGGGCGATGGCAGCCTGAGGCATGAGCATCAATGCAAAGGCTAACACTACCGCTGTCACACTGCCTTCGAGCATGGAAGATGCCAGCCTGGTATTGACCAAAAAATTCAACTGCACCACCGCGGCCCCCAACAAGCGCGGCCCCATCAGGCGGGCAACTTCCCGCACAGCCGGCCGCTTCAATCCCAGAATCGGGGAGTAGCTTCCCCTCTGGCGCAATAAAAGGGGAATTTGTATCGCCAGGTACAGAGCAGAGCCGATCACCACCCCCCAGGCCAGGCCGTAGATTCCCATCCTCGGCGACAGCACCAGCACCCCGAAGATCATCCCCAACTGGTACATCGAGGGGGCTAGCGCGGGGACGAAGAATATCTGGTGCGAGTTCAGAATTCCCATCACCAACCCGCTAAGGCCGAACAAGACTGCCGAGGGCAGCATCACCCGTACCAGGTTGATAGCCAGGGTTTCCTTAGCGGGGTCGTTGCCAAAACCCGGGGCCAAAACATAGCGCACCACCTGCGGAGCGAAGATAGCCGCCAGGGCGCTGACCACTATCAACACGATCAGCACCAGATTCGCAATCGCCGAAGCCAGCTTCCAGGCCTCCCGCGCCCGGTCATTGGTGAGCAATCCTGTAAACGTTGGAATGAACGCCGACCCCAAGGCTCCTCCGGCAATCAAAATGAACAAGGTTTCAGATACCCGGTTGGCTGCGTTGAAGGCTTCCATGGCACTGCCGGTCCCAAAAGCATTGGTGACCAAAACCTGGCGTACCAACCCGATAGCCTGTCCCAACACAAAAGCAGACATCACCAACCCGGCGGCGCGGGCAATCTGACGAGTGGCGGAGGATGTTTCATTATTCATGAGGATAGATTATACTCGTGAAGGGGGGAGGGTGGAGGGTGGAGGGTGGAGGGTGGGGTGTTAGGGGTTAGGCGTTAGGGGTTAGGCGTGAATCGTAACTCACGTTTCATGTTTTCACGCCTCACGTTTTACGAAATTTTGGGTGCTTATGCTATGAGTCCACTGAAAAAAGGTTATTTAACCGCAGTACCCCTTCGGGTATGCTTCGCGAAGCACGCGGAGATCGCTGAGATTATTGAAAATCAGTTTAAGATTTCGGAACTTTTCTCAGATTCTGGCATGAATTCCTAAATTTGGTTTTAGGTTTTTCTCTGCGTTCTCTGCGTTCTCCGCGGTAAGAGAGTTTTTTCAGTGCAGTCATGCTATAATCTCCCCCAGCAAAATCAGGCACTTATCAATGAAAAGTTTGCACGCCGTACCGGCACGATGTAGAAGACAAGCAAATTTACCACGAAGGCACAATACCCTGACGGGTACAAGTGAGACACAAAGTTAAGAATTTACAAGTTTTTTCTTCGTGTCGTTGTGCCTTCGTGGTGAGATTCCCCTGGTCGGTTCCGGCCTGTCCGGGTTAGGTAATCAAATTACATCCTCAGGTTTTCAGGTGAATTTATGCTCAGACGATTGGTCCGCATGATCGGCGGCGACCCAGATAAAAAGAGAATCGACCAACTGGCAGTTATGGCCGGTGAAATCGACGCTCTGGAAACACAGTACGAAGTTCTCAGCGATGAGGAACTAAGCGCCAAAACCCGCGAATTCCGCATACGGCTGGCGAAGGGTGAAACACTCGACGACATTATGCCCGCGGCTTACGCTACCGTGCGCGAAGTCAGCAAGCGTACCATCGGCTTGCGTCATTACAATATACAGATCGCCGGCGGGATCGCCCTCCACCAGGGTATCATTGCTGAAATGAAGACCGGTGAGGGCAAAACCCTGGTTGCCACCCTGCCTCTCTATTTGAACGCCCTCGCCCTCAATCCCGAGTGGATGACTCAGGCTAAAGTCAAATGGAGCGCAGACCCCGAGGGGTGGATATTCGCCCCCATAAATGGGATTCCTGTCGGGCGCGGCGTACACTTGGTCACCGTCAACGATTACCTGGCCCGCCGTGACGCCCGCTGGAAAGCCCCCATCTACAATATGCTGGGGCTGACCGTCGGCGTGCTGCAAATGGCATCCCGCACCGAACACGGTAAAATGGCCTTTGTGATCGATCTCGAAAAATCATCTCCTCACGAAGACCAGCACCAATTGCAAATGGTGTCCCGCAAGCTCGCCTACGACGCCGACATCACCTACGGCACTAACAACGAATTCGGTTTTGACTACCTGCGGGACAACATGAAAATGAGTCTGGCCGAGCGCAGCCAGCGCGGCCACCATTACGCCATCATCGACGAGGTAGATAACGTGCTCATCGACGAGGACCGCACCCCGCTGATCATCTCCGGCCTCTCTCACGAGGATACTGACAACTACGAGCGCATGGCCCAATTGGTCAAGCAGCTCAAACCCGAAGATTACGAGATCAGCATCCGTGACCGCAATATCACCCTGACCGAGATCGGTGAGACGCATGTCGAGCAGATTCTGGGCATGGCATTGCGAGATCCCGAACGTCCTGAAGACATCACTCCCGAACAGGCGCGTCTGCTGGGCCACCTCGAACAGGCACTGCGGGCTGAAAATATCTACAAGCGCAACAAAGAATATATCGTGCAAGCCGGCAAAGTGGTCATCGTCGATGACTTCACTGGCCGCCTGATGCCCGGACGGCGCTGGTCGGACGGTCTGCACCAGGCCGTGGAGGCCAAAGAAGGCGTCAAGGTGCAAAGCGAGAACGTCACCTATGCCACCATCACCATCCAGAACTACTTCCGTATGTACGAAAAACTGGCCGGCATGACAGGCACCGCTATCACCGAGGCCGAGGAATTCAATTCGATCTACAAGCTGGATGTCCTGGCTATCCCCACCAATCTGGAATACCTGACGACCGGCGAAGATGCCACCTTTGCCGCACTGGAAGGTCGCGACGAGTATGGCTACAAGTACACCTACTACGTGCCGCGTGAAACTCCACAAAGCGCACCCGCTTTCTGGAAACGCAAAGATTACCCCGATGTGATCTACCGCAGCGAGGAGGCCAAGCTGCGCGCCCTCGTGCGTGAGATTCTCACCTACCACGTTATTGGGAGGCCAATTCTGGTTGGCACCACCTCTGTCGAAATCTCCGACCTCGTCTCGACACGCCTGAAAGCTGACTCCATACGCCGGCTCGTGCAGACGCTTCTCATCCGCGAGGCCTGGGTCAAGAAGAACAATCGTACCGAAGACGGGCGGCAGATTCCAGAGCTGCAACATCTAAACGTCCCATTGGACAAGCTGCGGGCGACGGAGCTGCGCAATATGATTCGGGAAATGGATTTGGGAATTTCTATCAATCCCGAGGATGAACGCAATTTAGAGCGTCTCATCACCATGTTAGACCTATCTCCATCCCACCAAGAACGCTTGGCGGGGGTTTTGAGGGGGGGCGTTCCCCATCAGGTGCTCAACGCCCGCAAGCACACCGAAGAAAGTCAAATCATCGCCGGGGCTGGGGCTTTTGGGGCCGTCACCATCGCCACCAATATGGCCGGCCGCGGTGTCGATATCAAACTAGGCGGCGAGCTGGCCGAAGAGATCATCTCCACGGTCAACCGCGTACTGCGTAAAACAGGGCTTGAGCACACTTACGATATGTCTCTGGATGAACGGCAGCAGGCTTTGCTGGCTTTGGATCCCGGCGACTATGGCATCTACGAGACCGAGGCCAAATTCTTTCTCAAGTCGATGGAGGATATGGGGCAGGTCAAAGTTCTGGGTGGCTTGCACGTCATAGGTTCGGAACGCCACGAGGCCCGCCGCATCGACAATCAGCTGCGCGGTCGTGCCGCCCGCCAGGGAGACCCCGGATCATCGCGTTTTTACCTCTCTCTCGAAGATAATTTGATGCTGCGCTTCGGCGGGCAGCAAATGGAAGGAGTGTTGTCCCGTTTGAGTATAGATGAGGCTCTCCCCATCGAGAATGTTCTGGTCAGCCGCATCGTCGAGGGATCCCAGACCCGGGTCGAAGGCTCCAACTTCGACGTCCGCAAGCACTTGCTAGAATACGACGATGTGCTCAATACCCAACGCACCAAGATATACGAACAGCGCGACCGTATCTTTCTCAAAGACGACTTAAGCGAAGATGTGACCGGGATGCTGCGAGAAGAGGTCATGCAGCGCGTTCCCGAATCCCTGAAAGATGAGGACGGCCCCTGGAAACTGCTCTCCTGGCTGGAGCAGATCCAGCCCCCCTTGATATTGAAGGATGGCATCTTCCCGTCTTACACCCTGAAGTTGCTCATCGAAGATATCAACGGCGGGAGGCGGGAGGCAGGAGGCAAGAGGCAGGAGGCAGGAGGCAAGAGGCAGGAGGCAGGAGGCAAGAGGCAGGAGGCAGGAGGCAAGAGGCAGGAAGCAGGAGGCAAGAGGCAGGAAGCAGGATGCAAGAGGCAGGAAGCAGGAGGCAAGAGGCAGGAGACTCGCACAGCATTGCTGAAACTTGCCGCCGATGCCATCCGGGCCGAAAAAGAGCACCACCTGCACCACCTGCACAAAGACGAGGGTCTGTTTGACCAAAGTCGGACCAGCATGGAATTTCAAATAGCCGAACGCCTGGAAACTTTCGATGTCTTTATCGAGGGTCTCTCTCTGGCAGACGAGACCGATACCCGCGGGCCTCAGGAACTGGCTACGGAATTGACAGGCTTGCTGCGCCTGCCCATCAAACTGACATCTGACCAAACTCGCTTACTGCGGACTGATCCCGAAGCAGTCGGCGATGTCGTGCGAGAACAGGTCGAGCAACTGGTGAGGGGATTGTTCATCGTTCGTCTCGTCGGAGCGGTGGAACGCGTTCTCAGAGAATCCCTGGAACTGGACAACATCGATTTACGCGCTAATGATTGGAATAGCATCACAGGGCAAGTGCTGGATGCCATCGAAGCCACCTTCGACCAGCGGCAAGAGCGTTATATCGGAAACGGCACACCGGGACAAATTGCCGCGGACCTGGACATCAACCTCGAAAAAATGGGTGATCCCCTCTCCGAGCGTGATTTGCTCAAATTAATACTTGCTATGCCACAGGGACGGCGGGCGGGCTTCGATAAGAAGACTCACCGTAGGGTGTGGACGGGCACCACCCGCCTGACCTTCATCCACCTGGCAGCCCGCCGGCTGGCAAATCGCGATCCCGAGGAAATAGCCGCAGATGTGCTGGCGCATCTCGAAAACGCCCAGGCTGCCATTCGCCGGGAATGGGGCCGGAACGAAATGAACCGGCTTGCTAAAGCCGATCTATCCAGCATCGAGGAGCCTGCCCGTGCCGGACTGCAACATGCCGTGGGCGAAGATGCCTGGGCTGCAATTCGATCACAGTCCATCAGTGCCCTCAGTGATGACCAGCAATCCCAAATCATCGACGAGTTGGGACGTCAGGGCTTGACCAGGGTTTACCGTGAACTGCTGCTGCGGGTGATCTCGAATTTGTGGGTTGAATATCTAACCCAAATGGAAGCCCTGCGCGTTGCTATTGGGCTGGAGGCCTACGCGCAACGCGATCCGTTGGTGCAGTACAAAACCCGGGCCTTCGAGATGTTCCAGAACTTGCTCAACGATATGCGCGTGAGCCTGGTAACGAGTATGTTCACCTTCCGAGCGCGTGCTCAGAGTGCCGCGCAGGCCAGTATCAGCAGGGAAGAAGAGCCGCCAGCTCCAGAGGCTGCGCCCGAAGCCGAAGTCACAGAGGCGCAGCCAGCCATGAAGAAACGGCGGCGAAGGCGGCGATAGGGAAATAGACCTCGGAGGTCTCTCCCCCAGCAGGCCATACCAAAACCAGCAAATTTGTGGTACGCTTAATCTAGTAGGACGATTTTATAAAATCGTCCTACGACCAGCAGGGAAAAAATAAATGTCTTATCAGAGAACCAAACGCCCGCATGAGTTTTATCAAGCCTTGCCCAAAGTGGAGTTGCACCGCCACCTGGAAGGTTCAATGCGTTTGAACACATTGATCGAAATTGGACGTTCTCATGGCATAGAAATCATGGGGACGGGTTATTTGCGCTCATTGGTACAAATTGGGGAAGACGAACCTTACACCTGCGATAATTTTCTCTCTAAGTTTGCTGCTTTACGCGTGTTTTATCGCTCACCGGAGGTGATAGGGCGCGTCACCCGCGAGGCTATTGAGGATGCAGCTATCGACAATGTCCGCTACCTGGAACTGCGTTTTACACCTGTGGCGTTAAGCAGAGCGGAGGATTTTCCTCTGGACGAAGTTATGGATTGGGTGATCGAATCCGCGCAAGCAGGCGAAAAAGAATACGGTGTAATAACGCGCTTGATCGCCAGTGTCAATCGTCACGAGAGCGTAGAACTTGCCGAACAGGTGACAAGTCTGGCTATAGAACGCAAAGATGCCGGAATCGTTGGATTGGACCTGGCGGGTGGTGAGGCCAATTCCCCTGCAACACCTTTCATAGGGTTATTCCGGGAAGCTCAACAAGATGGACTGCAAATCACAATACATGCTGGGGAGTGGGGCGGCGCGCCCAATGTATTCGAGGCGATCAAGGAATTTGGCGTTAAGCGTATCGGTCACGGGGTGCGCATCATGGAAGACGCCTCGACGGTTGCCATAGCCCGCGAGCGTGAGACTGTCTTCGAGGTGTGCATCACCAGCAATTACCAATCGGGTGTCGTTCCCGTCTTGAAGAAGCATCCTTTCCCGCAAATGCTCTCTGCGGGACTCAACGCCACACTCAACACAGATGATCCCAGTGTGTCACAGATCACTTTAAGTGACGAATACCGGCTTGCCTGCGAGGAGCTTGGCGTGCCGGTATCGGTGCTGGCGGGCCGCATTCTGGCGGCGGCTCAGGCAGCTTTCTTGCCCGAGGAAGAACGTTATCAATTGGGGCAATCTTTGGAGAAGGAACTCAGTAAGTTCAAGACCAGGGGGTGAGGGGTGCGGGGGGTGCGGGGGTGCGGAGGGTGCGGGGGGTGGAGGGGTGCGAAGGGTGGAGGGGTGCGGAGGGTGCAGGGGTGCGGGGGAGGACGCAGATCGTCTTGGTGTTCCTACGGGATCACGCTTCACGCACCACGTATGGGGGTA
>JBDRGC010000359.1:0-5226 GCA_043818215.1 Chloroflexota bacterium
CCAAAGATATCTTCCAGTTCCAAATCACCCAGTACTTCGCAATCCAGGTAGATGAACAGGTTGTCTTCCAGTAATCCCAGTGAAGGCCAAACTTCTGGCCGCACCAGGTGGAAGAGCAGCGATGTTTTGCCAATCTTTCGAGGACCAACAATCGAGACGGATTGGTTGCCGCGCAGAAAAGCGGCGATTTCGTTTAATTCATGCACCCGGCCAAAGAAAAGGTCGGGGGTGCGTACGGGTCCGCGAGAAATGTAGGGGTTGTCCATTTTCAATCCTGGGCAAAATAGTCTTTATCTTGTTTTAACGCAGAGATGCAAAGGTGCGATGTCGCAAAGTTTTTGATTTTTCTTTTTGTGTCTTTGCGGCTTTGCGTTTATCCATCTTATTTTTCTTCAACATTGCTAAATTCATCAATGGCTCGACTCATCGATTTATATTTCTCGACCCACATCCCCAGCAGGCCGAGTTTCCAGTGATAAACCTCGTCGAGGCCGGTTTCTAAATCCTCGTGGGAGGATAATACTTCCCGCAGAGATAGTCGGTGGAGAGCATCTTGAATATCTCGCCGTTCAACGGTGATCCCGCGCTCTTCGAGATAATCGCTAATTTGGACTACGCTGGCATGACCGGTCAGCGGGATCATCCGGGTCAGGGTGGTCAATACTAATCGTTCCACGGGGGTTGCCTCGGTCCACAGGTAGACAAAGTGGGCTTCACCCGATGCCAGAATTTCATCCAGCGCGGCGTTGACATCGGAAATGGTCACATAATTTCGTTCGCTCTTATTATGCCAGTTCACCAGGCTGTGGCAAAGGAGTTGCATAAAATAGGGATGTCCGGCTGTAATCCGCCACATTTTATCGAGGGCCAGATCATCATAGCGCATATTGAATTCTTTGACGGGTTCTTGGATCAAGTGGAAGGCATCTTCTTTTTCCAGGAATCCAATCGAGTGATACAGGCTGATGTTGAAGAGTATGTTCCAGTAATCGGAAGCCAGTTCTTCAATTCGGTGAGTGCCGCAGAAGACCACGCTGAGATTCTGGGTGTGTTGGATGAGATGCCGCAGGAAGCTGAAGATCGATGAATCGATATTGCCGCGTTGGATGGCTGATTCTAGTTCTTCAAATTCGTCTAGCAGGATCAGCAGGTGCCGGTCGCCGATGATTTTCCGAACTTGTTGGAGAAAGACTTTCTCAAAGGACGATGTGGGGCTGTCGGCGAAATCTTCATACTCGGGTGGGTCAATCTCGAAGCCGCGGTCTTCCAAAACGAAGGAAATTTCTGTCGCCATATTAAGGAAGAAATTTGGCAAGCCGGGGTCTAACCCCAGAGACTGGCCATCCAGATAAACGGGGATATAGTCATCTCCCAAATGGGCAGGCAGCTGCTTCAAAAGGGATGTTTTTCCCGTCCGCCGTTGTCCAATTAAAACGAGATTATTCTGATGGAGGGCGGCCAGATTTTCCCGGACATAATCGATCACCGATTTACGACCGAAGAAAAGTGGGGATCCCATTTGGAGGGGGGTTCCCACTACATAGGGATTAGGGATGAATTGGAATTCTCCGGCGGTTGTCATCAGGTGGACGACATCGGCGAAATTTTCAATTTGATCTGACCCGCGGGGATCAGTGAACCGGATAATGAACCGCGCCCTGAGTTGGTTGATATCCTGCTCCAGCCGGGGGCGGATTCGAACCTGAATTTGGGTTTCTTCGCCAGATGCCAGGCGCGGAATGGTTTCGGATGCGTTGATCAGGGTGTATTCGGGTGCTGGAGCCAGTGAGACCTGGATAATAATCGCGGCACCGCGGCCTTCATTCTTGACACTCAGCACCAGAGTGATGATGTCGTTGCGCCAGGTGTTGCGGGTGAGCAGTTGGCAGACGATCTGTGCCCGGGTTTGGATTTCGATCATCGCACCAGTAATCACCGAGAGCCAGCTTTCGCTGATTTGCATTACGATGGGGCGCTCTGGCGAAGTCGGGCTGGTGCGGGCCATCCGTTCCACATGGCGGAGGTTTTCAACCGATGATGCCAGGTAGGCAAGTTTATCTCGGGATGTATCGACCCGTTGGGAAGCTTTCAGGCCGTTGATCAATTCTGGAATAGACTGAATGGCTTTATAGCCAGCGTCGTCGCGATGATCTTCTTTGTAGGGAAGCAGCTCTGTAGGAAAACGAGCGATTATTTCCGCAGGAATTTTGGGGATTTCCCTTTCTTCCATGACACAGGCCCAATCGGGGTCTTCTCCCATTTCGATGATCTGAGAGATTGAGTTGGCGTTGAGTGCCCGGAGGAATAATTTATAAATCGTCAGAATTTGACCCCCATTGACAAATTCATCCTGACGTTCACCCAAGATTTCAGTCAAGCTCCTGAGACCGACGATCAATAGGTCAGGGGTCCATTGGCTGGAGAAAATATATTCGAAGGCCCGAGCCAATCCTGCCAGGGTTTCGTTGCCTCGAGTTTCACAGGCTTGGGGGAGATTATCAAGAATACTGGCAATGGTGGGATCGCTGCCAGCTTGCTGGGCAATCCCATAGATGCCGCTCAATGCAAATTTTGGGTATTCCTCCAGGATTGCAGCAATAGCTTCGGCTTTTCCAGCAGGAGAATTCCTGTATTCATCCAGAGATCGTTCTGCGTCTTCGCGGCGTTGGATTTCGTTTTGCTTTTCTTCGATCAATTGGGCCACATGGATGGCAGTTCCGGCCTGGTCGGTGAGGGTGTACAGCAAAGCCCGGTCTTCGCGAGAGTAACCTTGCCTGGAAAGGCGCGGTCCCAATGCCAGGATGCCGATAAATGGATGGTCAGTAGCGCGAGGTGCGATAAGGGGCACCAGAATGCGGAATACCGGGTGGTTTGGGCTGACTACTGCGGTGCTGTTATGTAGCTTTTGTAAAGATGATGCATCTAACGGAAGTTGGGCAGCGTCTTTTGAGTTCAAGTTAACGGATTCGGCTAATTTGAATTTCTGCCCATCGGTGTAGAGATAAACTGCCCCATGCTGAATATGCAGCAAGCTGGTCACTCGAGTGATGAGAACATGCAGAAGTTCGGGTAATTCGATGATGGATCGAATCTCTAACGAGAAATCGGTAAATGCCTGCCGGAAATCGACTCTCTCTCGGAAGAACATCCGGTCGATGAAAGTTTGCATCCGCAGACGCATGGGTTGGAAGATCAGCGTAATAATCAAGGTGGAAATGACAATAGCAGCATCCGAACTTTTCCCCGTAACTGTTCTAAATATGGCCTGGAGAATAAAAACATCCGCCAGGTAAAACAGACTGACAAACCCGGTCAGCGCGCCATACACCAGAGTTTGGTTTATGATGAAATCTACATCCCACAATTGGAACCTGAGGATGGATGTCCCGATGGCTAAAGGAACCATAATCAAACAGATGCTCAATAAAGTGTTACTTGCCAGGCTGAAGAAGATGCCTATCGTCCCTGGGTGGATTTCAGTTGTAGGGCCAAAAATGAGATACACCACAAAGTACCCAATTGCGGCTGCCGATAGACCGAAGACGACCCACTTGGTTTGTTGGCGTTGAGAAGGAGTAGATATATGTTTAAACCGGAAAATCTGAGCGAATACCCCGCTGCTCATCCAAAACAAAAGAACTACGCCCAGGCTGTATAAGCGGATATTGGAATACATCGTCGCTAATCGAGATGGGTCACCTCGGAAGTATATCCGCCCTAATAATCTCAAAAATACAGGCCAGCTATCTATGTCGATGGACATCGTAACGGGTGAAGTAGCCCAGGCCAGCACCCAGATAACCCAGATATAGGCCAGGGGGCGTGCCCATTTTGGCACAACCCGTCCATCTGGGAATAAATAGAAAATTAGCAGAGCAGAACCCAACCCAATGGCCTGAACGATGGTTACCGGGATTCTCCATTGAGGATAGGCTTCAGCAAAAATATTTAATGTTGGAAAAACAGCGGTCCCTATGGTTACCAGACCCAAAGAAACCAGGGTCGTAATTCGATTATCCGATTTTGATAAGAAGATGACCAAACCCGTAATGGTGAATGTAAACAGGGTTATTGCCTGAATCCCAATCGTATATAGGGCATAGAAATTAATCGAGAATCCAAGCAGGCTGATATCTAATTCGGTACCTTGAGTGCTAAGTTGACCCCAATGGGAAGGGAGAGCGGCGATGTATAAACCTAAAGACAGGACAGCCACTAAAACCCAAAGCATGCGCCCAATTTTGATAGCCGCACTATGCGAATGGGAAATGATTTCTTCTTTAGATGGATGGATTTTTTCGATGCGCTCAACGCTCATACTTCATGTCCTGGTTTGAATGTAGGGCAAGTATACCTTATTCTGACATGGCTGGTGCCATAGGATATCCGAAAAAACAGACCTGAAATATTTGATGGGTTCGCTCTTGTAGGATTACGAATATTTGGATAGCAGGTTGCAAATAGTGTGATTTGGTACTGGGAATGTAAAAATGAAAATGCCCCCGAATTTGAGGCCCCTGCTATTCTTACTTTTTCTCAAGTGTTGAGTCTTCAGTCTTTTTAGTCTCGGGTGGGTCTTCTGGCGAATTGTAACTTTGAAGTGCAACGATCCCGTTTCTAGCCTGATTAAGCAAATTTACGAGTTCATACTCAATTCGAGAGAGGGTATCAATCACATAATTATCTGCTTCCCGGCGGGTTCTTTCGGCATCAGAATGGGCCTTAGACTCAATTTCTTTGGCGTGTGCTCTGGCAGCTTGAGCAATAGAATCCCGCTCTACCCGAGATACGTTTTTTTCTCTGGCTAATGACAGGGACCGATTAGCCTCTTCTTGAGCCTGGGCTAAAATTCGATCCTTTTGAGATATCACCTGTTGGGCTTTTTCATCTCATCGGGGATTGCCACACGCATCTGATCAATCAAATCGAGCATACATTCTTCATCTATAGACTTTCAGAAAATGATTTTGACTCAACCTGTTGTCATTGCGAACGCAGCGCAGCGGAGTGCGGCAATCTCCTCGCAAAATGAGAGACTGCTTCGTCGCATACCTATGCAGGCACTGCGCAAAAACGCTCATCGTAGTGACATCCGGATAAGCAGAGTCAAAAACAATATCTGAATATCTTTAGAAGATGTCCTAATGGGTAACCTGGGATTGACTTATCAGAAAGCCGCGAATATTCAACCGGCGATGCATTATCACAAAAAGCGCTTGAATATTG
>JBDRGC010000360.1:0-14137 GCA_043818215.1 Chloroflexota bacterium
TGTATCAATGGGTGCTCTTAGACCTGCGTCACCAGAACTTCTGCCTATAGTTATTGAGATGGCGCGCTTATTTTTCTAACGATCAGCTTTCAATAATTGAGGCCATCGCTCGTGCATTGATGGCCTCGCGTTTTCTTCCTAAATATGTTTTTTGAAACTGGGTAGGGGGTATTGCCTGCCTTTTCACATTTTAAGCAACGACCGGTGATTTTACCACGCAGGATAATCACCGTCAATGGCAATACTGCGTTAGCGATCACCCAATCCCAATAAACCGGTACTCAAGCGCGGCGGATATGCCCGCGCTTCATCCTTGCCAAAGCGAATAATGTCGCCGGTATCCATGACGGCATCTACGGACAACCCGAGGCTCTGAAGCTCTTTGACCAGAACGCGGAATGAGGCAGGAATACTGGGCTCATCAATGGGTTCGCCTTTTACAATTGACTCGTATGCTTTCACACGACCCTGAACATCATCCGATTTTATAGTGAGTACCTCTTGCAAGATATGAGCGGCTCCATAAGCTTCTAACGCCCACACTTCCATCTCGCCGAAACGCTGACCACCGAACTGCGCCTTACCACCCAGGGGCTGTTGTGAAACCAGACTATAAGGGCCAGTGGATCGAGCGTGTACCTTGTCTTCAACCAGGTGATGCAACTTGAGCAGGGTCATCACACCTACTGTTACCGGCCGGTCATAGGGTAAACCTGTCTTGCCGTCTCTCAAGATCTGCTTGCCGAAAATTGGTACGGGCTTATTTTCAGTCAGAATAAATTCATCGACTTTAGCCCTCAGTTCTTCAGGTGCCAAGCCATCCACTTCGATGCCCTCACCTTGCATCCACATATTCAAACAGACATTGATGGCTTGTTCGTCCCGCGATTTGCGTTCATCTTCCGGCAACTGGACATCTTCGAAGGCCAGAATTCGATCAGGATCGATCCCTTGCTCGCGCAGCCATTCACGCAACACCGAACGGCGGGCAAATACGGTATCGGAAATCAGCTTGTACACGTCGTAGCCAAGCTCTCCAAGCCATGATTCCATATAAAGTCGCCGCACATCGTCGTCATCTTCGATGCTGTCTGGGTCGTATCCCATTTTGTCCAACCATGACCAGGCAGTTTCGCCAATGTCTTGCCAGGCGCGATCAATCAGCCATGCACGTGCCAACTCGGCTTCGATCTCCACTTCTAAGGCTCCGTCGAATACCGGGGTGATAGCGCGAAAGCCCAAACGCCGGGCAGCCCACCCAAGGTGGGTCTCCAACACCTGGCCCAGATTCATGCGTCCGGGCACGCCAGTGGGGTTGAGAATAATATCAATGGGGGTGCCATCCTCCAAGAAAGGCATGTCTTCCACTGGAACGACCATGGAAATAACACCTTTATTACCGTGACGCCCCGCCATCTTGTCACCGGCTGTGATCTTGCGCCGCTGCGCTACTGATACACGCACCATTGTATCCACACCCGGGGCGAGATCGGTACTATCTTCACGGGAGAAAATTTTCACATCCACCACTTTGCCGCGCTCGCCATGAGGCATACGAAGAGAAGTATCTTTTACATCGCGCGATTTCTCACCGAAGATGGCTCGCAGGAGTCGCTCTTCCGGGGTCAGTTCCTTCTCCCCTTTGGGAGAAATCTTGCCGACCAGGACATCGTCAGGTTCAACTTCAGCACCAACGCGAATGATGCCGTATTCGTCGAGATCTTTGATGGCATCTTCACCCACGTTGGGGATTTCGCGGGTGATCTCTTCTGGGCCTAAGCGGGTATCTCGAGATTCCACTTCGTGTTTCTCGATGTGAATCGAGGTAAAGTTGTCTTCCTGAACCATACGCTCTGAAATTACGATGGCATCCTCGAAGTTGGCTCCTTCCCATGATAAAAACGCTATTAGAACGTTTTGTCCTAATGCTAATCTGCCATTGACCGTCGAAGAGGAGTCGGCAATCACATCATCTTTCGTGACCCGCTGCCCCTTGAACACTGCGGGACGCTGATCGACGCAAGTGCTCTGGTTCGAGCGTTGGTACTTGCGGAGTGGATAGGCCTTCTCGCCTTTATCAGTGTGGACAACGATGCGGCTGCTTGTGACCGATACTACTTCGCCATCTTCTTCTGCCAGCACAACCTGCCCGGAGTCGATTGCGGCATAATACTCCATCCCGGTCGAAACCTGGGGCACATCCGGGAGTAACAACGGTACAGCTTGAGCCTGCATGTTCGACCCCATCAATGCACGGTTGGCATCATCGTGCTCCAAGAAGGGGATCAAGGCTGCGCTGATTCCAACAATCTGGTGAGGTGCGACATCCATATAATCGATATTATCAGCAGGTGCAAAGATAAACCCGGTCTGATGGCGAGATGAGGCCCGGCCGCGAATAAACTCGCTGTACTCATTGAGCGGAGAGTTGGCCTGGGCAATGACGAATTTGTCTTCTACATCAGCAGAGAGATATTCCACCATTTCATCGGAAACAAACGGAATCACCAAAACTTCGTGTACGTCAAATTTGGCGATAGCCGCTGCTATCTCTGGTGTCACCCGATCACCTTTCTGAGCGATCACCTTGCCGGTTGCCGGGTCGCTAATATCGTCGCGCAGAGAACGTCCCACCAGCAAGGGGCTATCGGTGGGCAAGGCTCTCAAAACGCGCCGGTATGGAGTCTCGATAAAGCCATACGCATTGACGCGGGCAAAGCAGGCCAGACGACCAATCAATCCGATGTTTGGGCCTTCGGGTGTCTCGATGGGGCAAATACGTCCATAGTGAGACTGATGCACGTCTCGTACGTCAAACCCGGCTCGCTCACGCCGCAGACCTCCCGGGCCGAGGGCAGAGAGGGTGCGCTTGTGTCGCAACTCGGCCAGAGGGTTGGTCTGATCCATGAATTGCGATAACTGGCTAGACCCGAAGAACTCACGTAGTGAAGCCACCACGGGGCGAATATTGATCAAGGTGATAGGAGAGAGATTTTCTTGATCACGAATGGACATGCGCTCTTTGATAACGCGTTCCATACGGCGCAGGCCAATGCGCAATTTGTTCTGGATCAACTCACCCACTGTCTTTGTGCGGCGGTTCCCCAAATGATCTATATCATCTGGAGCCTCTACGCCGTTATTGATGGCAATCATGCGCCGCACCAGATGAACGATATCCCATTTTGTGACCATGCGATGGTCGATGGACACGTACTCGTGCAAGTTTAATTTTTGATTGAGTTTGTAGCGGCCTACTTTCTTGAGATCGTAGCGCCGATAATCGAATAGTTGGCTCTCGAGAAATTCACGCGCGTTCTCCAGGGTAGCAGGATCACCCGGGCGCATGCGTTTGAAAAACTCGATAAGTGCAGCTTCTGCAGTGGTGATCCCTCCGCTCAGATCCCACTCGGGTTCCTGAGATAAGGTTGAGGGGAGAAACATACGGTCGGGGTTATTATCCACATCCTCGAAGAGTCGCAACAGTTCTTCATCGGAGCCGTCCTTGAGCAGTGAATTCTCCAGGCCATCATCCACAGCTGCTAGAGCGCGCAAGAAGATCGAGACAGGAATCGTGCGCTTGCGATTGAACTTGACAGTAAGGTAATCACTCTTACGGGTTTCGAATTCCATCCAGGCGCCGCGATCTGGGATTAGCTTAGCAACTGCCATAGGACGCCCAGTAGAGCGGTCCACAGAAGCGTTGAAGTAGACACCCGGGGAGCGGATCAACTGCGAGACTACCACTCGTTCGGTACCATTAATAACGAAGGTGCCTTTTTCTGTCATTTGAGGGAATTCCCCCAAGAAGATGTCCTGTTTCATAGGTTCGGGGACATCCGCTCCAGCCAGCAGCACCGAGACATAGAAGGGACAAGCATAGGTCAGGTCGCGCTCGATACACTCATCAATGGTATGCTTCGGCTCATCGAACCAATATGTAAGTTTCCACTCATCTGCCTCGGGAGTTTGGCTAGGGAAATACAATTTCATTCCCTTATTATAAGATTCAATAGGAGAAATCTCGTGGAAGAGATTGGCAAGTCCTTCGCTTTTGAGATCCTCGAAAGATTGCAACTGGACCTCGATCAAATCCGGCAAAGGGAATTTCGCTTTAATTCGAGCATAAGACTTATCTGGTTCAACCTGTGCCATATAAATACTCCTGGTTTACAACCTGTGGCTAAATCTAGTCTGGCGGGGTCAGACCTGGATTGCGCGACATAATGCCCTGACTAGATGAGTCAGGGCAACTGGTATCCCCTCCCCCCTTATTTATTGAGATGATACAGTAACAAAACGAATCGTGATTATAACAATCCGCCTCACTGAGGTCAAGCAAAATGGGTGCGAATTCCCTATGAATTTTCCAATTTGGGCTTGTATCAAGCTGAGAACTCTGGAAAACTTAATTTCTTTCCTGCCACCCCCCTCAATCCCCCCATTTTGAAAAACAAAAATGGGGGGATGCACTCTGCCCCTCCCCTAAATTCCGTTTTTAGAATTTGAGGGAGGCTGGGAGGGGGTTGCTTGTTTCGACTTTTCCAGAGTTTTCAGTATCAAGATAGAATCGCCCAATAACAAGTAAAATAGAGGCTGCGAGTATAATAATACCTGTGACGTATCACCCCCTGCTTTTTGAGAAGTTGTCATGAATTTCGTTGACCACCAGGAATGAAAATAGCTCTCTGCCCTCTGTCCTCCATTTTCAGAGCAGATACCACGCAACAGTATCAAAGTGTCCAACAAGGAGTGCCAAAATGCCGCAAACCGACATAACCACAAATGAGAAGCATCTAACCACCCAGATGTACGTTACAGAAGACCACTTGATGACCCGCATCCGCACCCACGAGCTGTACACCTATCCCAAACAAGATTTCACAGCCTGGGTGCTGGATCATATAACCTGGCGAGGGGACGAGATCGTTCTTGATGTTGGTTGCGGCGCTGGATTGTACATCGAACCGGTTGCCACTCGTTTGACCAGTGGAGGCTTCCTAATCAGTGCTGATCTATCCTTTGGCATGTTAAGTGATGTGGCCGCGAAGCCTTTTGCATCCAGCACAAATTTGCTCAACGCAAACGTGCTGCGGCTCCCCCTGCCAGATGATTGCTGCGATGTGGTAATGGCCAACCACATGCTGTATCACGTCCCCGATATCTCCAGCGCTGTCATCGAAATTCGTCGCGTGCTCCGTCCTGGCGGATACTTCATCGCTGCCACTAACTCTCGATACTCGATGCAAGAATTCGTAACCGAAATTACAGATGCATGTCACGCCCTGGGGTATAATATCCAGCTGCCCCCATCCCCGTCGCGTCTCAATTTCTCGCTGGAAAACGGGGCAGAAATAATACGCCTCATTTTTCCCAATGCAGAAATCCGTCAATTCAACAGTGCTCTGATTTTCCCAACGGCAGAACCGGCAGCGGCTTATATCAACAGCCTGCGTTCGTTTTACGAGGCGCAATTTCCCCAAAGACTCTCCTGGCCGGCAATGATGCAGCAGGTCGAGAGGCAGATCGCCGCCAGCTTAACTCAACACGGTGAGTATCGCGTTGCTAAAACTACGGGCATATTTCTAACTCAACACGAAGGATAACTTATGGAAGAAACACTCCAAAACACTCCCTATCGTTCCGGTTTCGTGGCCGTAATGGGCCGCCCTAACGTGGGCAAATCCACTTTGATCAATGCTCTGATGGGGCAAAAGATCGCGGCTGTCTCCCCTCGCCCGCAGACCACCCGTAAAATGCAGTTGGGCATCCTCACCCAGGATAACGCGCAGATCATATTTGTGGATACTCCCGGTCTCCACAAGCCGCGCCACAAATTGGGCAAGTACATGAATCAGAACGCTGCCGAAGCGTTGGAGGATGCTGATCTCATCCTGTTCGTGGTAGATGCCAGCCAGATGCCCCCGCATGAAGAAGACCGGATACTGGGGCAGCTTCTGGTAAGTCTCTCCACTCCGCCAAAGGTGATTCTGGCGATTAACAAGATAGATTGTGTTGATGAGGAGACTCTCGCCGAACGTGAAACTGCCTACCTGGAATTGCTCCCCCAGTCGCTCCCGATTCGGATTTCAGCGTTGCGCGGTGAGCATTTGAGTGAGTTGCTGGAAACACTTGTGGCTCACATCCCGGAGGAAGAACCCTATTACCCCGAGGAACAAGTCACTGATCTATATGAGCGCGAAATCGCCGCCGATCTGATCCGGGCCGCGGCTCTTATCCACCTGCGGGATGAAGTGCCGCACGCTATCGCTATCCGCGTGGACGAATACACCGAGCGCGGCGACCACGGGGCTTATATTGACGCTACCATATTCGTCGAACGCGACTCTCAAAAAGGGATCGCCATCGGGCGGGATGGACGAATGCTCAAGCTGATCGGCACCACAGCCCGGCAGGAAATCGAGGCCATGAGCGGGAGAAAATCATACCTGAGGCTGCGAGTCAAAGTGCGCAAAAACTGGCGCAACGATGAGAATACTCTGCGCCGTTTCGGATTCCGCTTGAAAAAGTAAGGACGGTTCAGAACAAGTTGACAAATTCGAGTATCGCTTTCAATCTTTGCCGACGAATTCATTCGTCGGCTGATTCATGGAACCCGTTGGAAAGGGGTTATATCCATTAAAAGTAACTACTCAGGCAGCATCCTGAGTAGGCTTGAGAGAAGCGAAAGCCGTATCGAAGGGTGCGGTTTAGGTACCGAATCGCACCCTTCGACGCACTCCACGATGTTTCGTGCTACTCAGGATGCTTACGGAGTTAGGCTGAGAAGTTACCATTAAAATTAGTGCGAATTGAGTGCGTTTCAACGCACTTTGTGTATCAGACGATGGTTTCAACCATCGGGCAATAGGCTGCCAGTCCTCAGAGGACTGGCAGTTCTTAACCAGAGGGCGCATACAGAAGTTAGGGGAGCACAGTAAAACAACCACGGATTTCACCGATTTCACGGATAAAAGGTATTAAAATCAGTGAAATCGGTGAAATCCGTGGTTAAATAGGTTTGTAAAGTTGTCCTCCCCTAGCTTTTGTATGCGCCCTAACCAGATGTAATTCGCGCTTCTGATTCGGGAGTTTCATCCTCGGGGAATAAGCCATCTTCGGGGACATCCACAACAACTGGAGCAGCTAGAGGAGTGTTTGCATCATAGGCCGGGTAATCCTGCGTCCCAAAGCGGGTCAGCAAAACTGCGCCCAGGCCCCACATCCCGACCAGGGTCTGAGGCAGCCAGCCCACGCAGGGCACCAAATGATTGAACCCCCCCAAAACGAAGAAAAGAATGAAGGTGCCAATGCCTGCCGAGATGGGTGGGGGCCATTCCTGGTCGAGCATTTTGGCGATGCGGCGGCCTACTTCCAGCCCCAAAGCGACCCACCCCAAGAGCCAAGCTACAAACAACAAGATCGCAGCCACAAAAGTAACGGGAATCAATATAAGGGTAATTGTCAGGGCAATCAAAGTCAATGGCGCCAATATGACACTAATCAATCCAGCAGCTCCGGTGATAAGAGGCTGAGACAGAGCAGCTTTAGCGATACGCTCGGTTTGCGTTGCGAAGAACATGAGTACTAAAACGGCCAGCGCAGCCCATAAAAAAATGCGGAAAAAGAACCACACCACGTCAAGCATCGGATTTACATAAACATCGATTTCGGGGACATGCCCGCCGTTGATTTCTACGGCTCTCGGGGTGGTGAAGTTCAAGGGGATATCCAATTCATTGATCACCTGACCGTTCACGCGGGCGCCGTCAGCGCGGCGGAGTGTGGCGCCAATTGTGACCAGATCGCCGTTCACGAGTGCTTGCTCGCCGAGGCGGATTGTGCTGCCAATGCCGACGCAACTTCCATTGACAAGCCCACCAATCTCGACTGTCCCGCCAATCAGAACAACATCGCCATTGGTAACAGAGTCTGGCTCAAGGGTGACCGCGCCGCCGAAAACCACCAGATTCCCATCCAGAGTCTCTCCACTTTCCAACGTGAAAGTGCCGCCGAATATCACTTTGTCATCGAACGGTTCTTTGGCGTAAGCCGTCGCGGGCCAAAGCAAGGCGAGTATTAGTACTGCAAAAACCAAGTATTTAATATATTTCATAGCATAGCCTCCTGCCGCCTGTCTGCCGATAGGCAGGCAACCAAGCGTTTTCTGTCATTGCGAGGAACGAAGCAATCTAGCATTTCGTAGGAGGAGATTGCTTACCCAAAGGGTATGCTTCGCGATCGCTCCACAAGCTCCGCTCGCAATGACAGTTTATGGGTATCCTCTCCATGTAATATGGAGAGGATATGTAAAAACTCTGCGCTCTCTGTGTGCTCCGTGGTTAAAGATTGGTGCGAATGAAGCAAATGTTGGCACAAATACAATATTTCATGTCCTCCGTGGAAGCGACGCAAGCGAGGTCATAGAAACGATCCAGATCACACTGGAAGCTCCCATGCCAGATGCGAGAGCTACCCAAAAGCCAGCCGGTACGATACTGGTTAATGTACGAAATAGGGTCACAAAAATATTCTGAGCAGTGGATACGATTGTTAACGTCGATGCAAGACGGTAGACCCAAAACAACACAAATTGTGTGGGTGACTCGAATGTAGTGAGGAATTGCGTTCCGAGCCAGAAAATCAAACCAGCAACCACATTGGCGATCAGGATCAGCATAATCCAGGATTGCCAGCGGGAGCGCGCCACAAGCTCCACCTGGCGGTCAGTCTCCAGGCGTGCCTGCCAGCGGTTCACAAATCCGGGGGCTGGTTCCACATCGGGAGAGTCATCGAATGCATCCACAACACCAAGCCAGCCATCCTGCAGTTGCCGGCAGTGTTCACAGATTTGGAGATGCGCCTCTAATGTGCGGGCATTTTCCGGTGATAAAGTTTCATCAGAAAGGAGCCAGGTCTCAAAAGGCCGGTGATTCATGGCATATCCTTTCGGCAGTTAATGATTGAGCTTGTTGAGACTGCCAATGAACAGCAAGTTGTTGGCGTGCCCGGTGAAGCCTGCTCTTGACGGCGCTAACGGTCAAAGAAAGTGACTGGGCAATTTCCTGATACGAGTAGTTGTGCCAATATCGCATGACAACCGCAGCCCGATCTTTGGGGCCTAGTATGTCGAGTAGAACCTGCACCTGGGCCTGTTTCTCGCTCAAGATGAGAGCCATCTCAGGTTTGGGGCCTGGGTCTGGAGGCTCGAACCAGTAACGCTCATCGTCATCCAATGAGAAAGTCATAAATCGCCGTTTTCGGAGTTGGTCTATGCAATAGTGAGAGGCAATAGACAGCAGCCAGGTCGCAAAGGAGCGATTCCGATCATAGCGCGCCAGAGATTTATAGGCCCGCAAAAACGCTTCTTGCGCCGCGTCTTCAGCATCGTTGGCATTGCCCAACATGCGGTAGCACAAGTTGTAAACCGGCTTTTGATAGATTTCTACCAATCGAGCGAAGGCATCGTCATCGCCTTCTATCGCCCGCACGAGCCATTGTGACTCGTTGTTATTCACTATTTGCTCCTGGGTAGTAGACAGGTATACACGGTAGATAGGGTAAACAGGGTGGGCAAGGGATGTGGGGTAAACAAGGTAAACAAGATAGACAGGGTAAACAGGGTAAACATGGTATGCAGGGGGGAATGAAATTGTAAATGGTAAATTGTAAATGGTAAATTGTAAATGAGGTGCATACAGCGCAGCCAGCATTTACCATTTATAATTTACCATTTACAATTCGGTTTTGTTGGTGGGTACGCATCCTTGGGGATGCATACCCAAAGGGCATGATAATGCACCACTAACATTTTGAGCAACTACATTGCCACTGTACACCGTGATTACTGTTATACCTTGTATACCTTGTATACCCTGTGTATTCTGTCTACCGTCTACCCAGTATACGCACTCAAAATGAGAAGGTTGCAGGTAGATGCCCCCCGGCCCCCAATCCTGGGGGAGAATATGTGAATGCCGTAGTTGCTCAAAATCTTGGTGGTCAAACGGCGATAGAACTGAATTGCACTTTATCAAGTGCATACCACAAGGGCATAATATACCCAAAGGGCATAATATCGCAGTTCGGGTTATTCAAGTTATTCCCATAAATGCTTTTTTGCCCCCCAAAGTACGTCTTATGAATTATGCAGGGGAGAATTCAATTGTAAATGGTGAATGGTGAATGGTAAATTGTAAATTGTAAAATGAGGTGCATACAGCGCCGCAATCATTTACCATTTATAATTCACCATTTACCATTTACAATTCGGTTTTGTTGGTGGGTACGCATCCTTGGGGATGCAACGCACCACTAACATTTTGAGCAACTACCTTCTGTTTATGTATTGCCCCCAGGATTGGGGGCCGGGGGGCATTCCCATTCACACTTCCAGCGGATGAAATCCCTCGCCCAACGCTTCGTATGCCTGACCAATGACCATAAATGCTTTCTCATCGGCCTCGCGCACCAGGGCTTTGATCTGAGAAACTTCGGCCCGTGTGATGACACAATATAACACCGGCCGCTCTTCGCCGGTGTAGCCGCCCTGACCGGCCAGCATCGTCACGCCGCGGCCCAGGCCGCGTAAGATTTTCTCTTTCACGGCCTCCGGTTCAGCGGTAACGATAAGTGCCGTGCGCACCACATTGGGTCCCTGACTGATAGTTTCGGCAACGATTCCGCTCACATAGAGCATCACCAACGCATACAGGGCATTTTCCCAACTGAAGGATAGCCCGGCCAGGAACATGATCGAGGCATCGGTCAGCAGATAACTCTGCGAAATGGGGATACCCCGCCAATGGTTGAGAATCCGGGCCAGGATATCGGAGCCGCCGCTGGTTCCCCGTCCGCGGTACACCACCCCAAAGCCGATCCCGCTGACCACTCCCCCGTATAGGGCATTGAGCACCAAGTCATCGGTCAGCCCACCTGTGGGGATGATCGTAAGCGGCAAATCGACCATAACCGAGAACACGATGACCGCAAACGCGGTCCGAAAGGCGAAGCGGCTGCCGCCCAAATAACGCCATCCCAGAATGAACAGCGGCACATTCCCCACCAGCACCATAACGCCAATCGGCCAGTCGGTATAGTAGTGAATGATTTGCGCCAAACCGCTCACCCCGCCGCTAGCCAGATTGGCCGGGACCAGAAATATCCGCAAGGATAAGGCCTGCAACGCGGCTCCCACAAAGATAATGAGGTAATCGCGCCCCGCATCCCAGCTAAGGCGCGGGCGTTGGGGAAATATTTTTTTCATTGTTTGCATCGAGTGTCTCGCGTAGCCAGGGATTAGGGGCTAGGAATCAGGGACTAGGGATTAGGGGCTAGGAATCAGGGACTAGGGATTAGGGGCTAGGAATCAGGGACTAGGGATTAGAGGCTAGGAATCAGGGACTAGGGATTAGGGGCTAGGAATCAGGGACTAGGGATTAGGGGCTAGGAATCAGGGACTAGGGATTAGAGGCTAGGAATCAGGGACTAGGGATTAGAGGCTAGGAATCAGGGACTAGGGACTAGGGACTAGGAAGTCACCTTGACCCTAGTCCCTAGCCCCTAGTCCCTAGCCCGTCAATTCGCTCACAGTTTTCAAAATATCTTGGGCTGATTGAAGGGTGGCGGCGCTGACCTTGCCGAGCATTTGGGCCAGTTCGTGCAGTTGGTCTTCACCGTCGACCTGTGTCACCTGGGTAATGGTGCGGCCAGTTTCGATTTGCTTCTGCACCCGAAAATGCTGCTGCCCAAAAGCCGCCAACTGGGGGAGATGGGTGATGCATAGCACCTGATGCTGATTGGACAACAGCCACAATTTATGCCCCACCACAGCACCAACGCGCCCGCCGATGCCTTGATCGATTTCGTCGAAGATCAGGGTAGGGACGTGGTCGGCACGCGCCAGGACGTTCTTCAGGGCCAGCATGAGTCGGGATGTCTCGCCGCCTGAGGCTATTTTTACCAGGGGCTTGAATCCCTCTCCGGGGTTAGTTTCGATCAGGAATTCCACACGTTCCAGCCCGTTGGCGTTGAAGGCCACGCGCTGCCCATCGGGAAGCGGAACCCCCTCGGGATCTGGCCGCTGTTGGAAATCAACTTGAAATCGCGCCCCCGACATGTGCAAGTCTTCCAACTCGGTCTCTAAAGCACGTTGCAACTGGTCTGCTGTGGCATGACGTTTCTCGGAAAGAGCCTGCCCCAGTTCTCCGAGTTTAGCGAGCAACTTTTCTTGTTCTGCTTCGAGTTCCGCGATGCGCTTGCCGGCGTTGGTGATGGTCTCCAATTGGCTGCTGGCCTGTGCGCCAAAGGCGAGCACGGCTTCGATTGTGTCACCGTACTTGCGCTTCAGATTGTTGACCAGATTGAGTCTTTCTTCGACTTGATCCAGCCGTTTGGGGTTGAACTCGATATTTTCCGAGTAGCTGCGGAGCTGGCTGCTGAGTTCGGTGAGATCTTCGAAAATCGTATTGGCTTTGAGATTTAGCGCTGACTGCGACGCGTCAATCCGAGACAGGTCGCCCAGAGATGTGACCACCTGCCCCAGCAGATCGGTGATAGCCAGACTTTCGGGGGTGCCTTCGTCCAGAGTTTGCAGGGCGCCCTGGCTGAGGGAGGCCAACCCTTCAGCGTTGGCGAGGCGGTTGCGCTCCTCGCGGAGTTCTTCTGCCTCCCCGGGGCGCAGATCAGCGGCCTCGATCTCGTTGATCTGATACGTGAGCAGGTCGGTGCGCCGCGCGGCTTCGCGCTCGGTTTGACGGAGTGCTTCCAATTCCCGCCGTACCGAAAGCAGGCCTCTGTGAGTTTCCTTGTACGGAGCGAGGGTATCGACGATGTCGGTATAGCGGTCGAGCAAGCCCAGGTGTTGCCGGACGCGCAGCAACGAGAGATGTTCGGACTGCCCGTGGATATCTACCAGATATTCGCCGATTGCGCGCATCAGCCTGATGCCCACGCTGCGACCGTTGACGCGGGCCACACTGCGGCCATTGCGGCGCAGTTCACGCCCCAACGTGAGGTAATCGGGATCATCCAGTAAATCTTCCCGCTCCAGAATAGCGTGCAGCGGCTTGCGGACAGTGGCGGTGAGGCGGAAAGTGGCCTCGATGGACGCGCGTGCAGCCCCGCTGCGGATGAGGGTGTTGTCGGCGCGGCTGCCCAGCAAAGTGTCCAGGGCGCCTATGATGATGGATTTGCCCGCTCCGGTCTCTCCGGTGAAAGTAATCAATCCAGGGGCAAACTCCAACTCAAGTTGGTCGATGATGGCAAAGTTTTCGATACGTAATTCGGTAAGCATAAGTGGTTTGAGAATATTCTAACGTCTAAAAACCATGCCTCCCAGCTGATAGTAGACTGTGGAGGTGACTATGAAAGCGTAGGCCCCTTGCCAGAGAAGGGGGAGCAGAAAGCCCAGTCCCCCAATCCCGGCGGAGGGGAGAAATAGAAAGATGACAATCAGATTACTCAGCAGCGGCGGCAAACTCCCGACCAGCGCGCCAGCGGCGATGATTATATAGAGGCGTTTGGCACGTCTGCGGCGGGTGACAAAGCGAGCCGCCTCGGCGATGATCGTCCCAGCTATGGGGGCCAGGATGATAATGAAAAAGCTCAAACTGGCAGCAATAGTGCTGCCCGCAAACGACAATATTCCTGCCACAATGAAACCCAAGGGGTAATCGATCCACTCGGCGGTTTCGAAGGATTTCTGTTGGCCGCGCACACACTCCCGGCAGCGGTATCCGATGGGGGTCAGGATGGCGCATTTGCTGCAAATCGGCTTATTGCAACGGTTGCAGCGCAGGCTGGTCTCGGTAGTTGGGTGGCTGGCACAGTATAGCGTTTCAGGTTGATTTGTCATTTGGTAGGTCGGTAGATTGGTAGGTTGGTAGGTTGGTAGATTGGTAGGTTGGTAGGTTGGTAGATTGGTAGATTGGTAGGTTGGTAGGTTGGTAGGTTGGTAGGTTGGTAGGTTGGTAGATTGGTAGGTTGGTAGGTTGGTAGGTTGGTAGGTTGGTAGATTGGTAGATTGGTAGATTGGTAGATTGGTAGGTTGGTAGATTGGTAGGTTGGTAGGTTGGTAGATTGGTAGGTTGGTAGGTTGGTAGGTTGGTAGGTTGGTAGATTGGTAGATTGGTAGGTT
>JBDRGC010000361.1:0-7749 GCA_043818215.1 Chloroflexota bacterium
TCAACCCACTCCCGAAGAGGCAGTCGCGTTGGTTGCTTCTCGTCTGGTCAACCGCACCCGCTCCCGCAAGAGCCGCTTGAAACGCCAGAAAGCATCATACCAAGCTCTCGCACCGCCCTAATTTAATGTGCCATTGTCAAAATAATTATCTACTATTAATTTGGGAAGCTAAACCGATTTCTATTTGCAATTCCCGGCATTGCTGACTATAATGGGATCGAGATGCCACCTTTTTGTCTGTGGGAGGATACGCCCTGGAAACACATCGAATAACCCAAAGCCTACATATTAACGGAGAATCAAGCTCTGAGGAACAACTCCAGCCCGGTGCGGTTCTAGAGGGCCGTTACCAGATCGAGAAAGTGCTGGGGGTAGGGGGAATGAGCACCGTGTATCGTGCCCGCGACCTGCGCTTTACAGTTGTCAAGCCGGTGGCTGTCAAAGAAATGACCAACCGCGCTCGCGATGACATTATCCGCGAAACGATTGTACGCCAATTCGAACGCGAGGCCAATATTCTTGCCTCGTTGAGCCACCCTGCCATTCCAAAAATCCACGACTATTTCACAATTGGAACCCAGTCGTATTTGGTGATGGAGTTCATCCAGGGGAATAATCTGGAAACTATCATCAACCATACCCTGGGATTCATACCCGAAGAACAGATCATCAAGTGGACGCTTGAGTTATGCGATGTGCTGCAAAATCTACACACACATAAACCTGAGCCAATAATTTTCCGGGATGTGAAACCGGATAATATCATCATCACTCCCGGTAACCATGCCGTGATGGTTGACTTTGGGATTGCGAAGACCTTCCAGGCCGGGCAAAAAGGCACAATGATAGGCACGGAGGGGTATTCGCCGCCCGAACAATATCGGGGGGATGCCACGCCTCATGTTGATATCTACGCCCTTGGGGCAACCATGCACCACGCTCTCACTCGTAAAGACCCCCGCATAGAGCCTCCTTTCACTTTTTCAGAACGCCCGATCCGCGAGTTCAACCCCAATGTGTCTATGGAGTTGGAAGCTATTGTCAACACTGCGCTGCAATATACTGTCTCGGACCGCTTTCCAGATATTGCTACGCTGAAAGATGCTTTGCTCAACGTCGCTCGTAAGACTGGCATGTTGTACACACCAAATGCGACCGCAACCATATCGCAAAGCCAGAATATTAAACCACTGTGGACTTTCAAATGTGAGGATGAAATCCGCGGGACAGCCACTTACAATGATGGGGTAATTTACATTGGAGTTTACGACAACAACCTCTACGCTCTAAACGCCGCCACCGGTGAATTCATGTGGAAATATTCAACCGAGGGAGGCATTGTTAGCAAGCCGGCAATCTACGAAAATAGCATTTTCTTTGGGTCGGAAGATCAACGTCTGCACGTTGTTTCCATGCGTTCCGGGCGACTCGACTGGACGTATTACACCGATGGGCCGGTGCGCTCCTCCCCTCTGATCGCCGAACGGCATGTGTTCATCGGGTCTGATGACGAACATCTACACGTTGTCAACGCGTCTACCGGCCGCGGCGTCTTGAAAATCGACGCCGGGGCGCCCATCCGGTCAACCCCGTTAGTGGTAAACGAACTTATCTATGCCGGCACAGAGAATGGCGATTTCTTCTGTGCAGATTTCCGGGGAGACATCAAGTGGCGGACACGAGCCAAACGGGCCATTACTTCGTCTCCTCGTATGAGTGAAAACGCGATCTATTACGGGGCAGTAGATGGGACTTTGTACGCAATAGACGCTAAAACAGGCTGGGGAATCTGGCGTTTCCGCATGGAGCGGGGAACCATCTCGACCCCATGCTTGATCGAACACTACATCTTTATTGGTTCAGCGGATGGTAATATCTACTGTGTCGATACCCGCTCCAGTAAGGAGGTTTGGCGGTTTAGTACTGAAAACCAGGTTTCAAGTTCTCCCGTCATCCACAAAGATTCTCTGTACTGTGGAGGCGTAGACGGATTTATTTATTGTCTGGAATATCGAACTGGGCGGCTTCGATGGAAATACGCTACAAAGGGAGCCATAACCGGAACCCCCGTCATACACGATGATATCATCTACATCGGGTCGACCGATAAGCATTTGTATGCACTACTTACTTGACCCGGGTCAGCCCCTGAAATACACGGGGACAAGCCGGAACCAAGAATCATTAGGGTGTGTTTCAAGTGATTTGAAAGACCTTCCAGGTTTTCACGGAGTGTTTGAAAAAACAGTCTCAAGTTATCTGATCAGCGATTATCGCTTGAAAACGCTGGTAGAAACCTGGAAGGTCTGGTATTCCAAATCAAATGAAACACACCCAAATCATTACCACGAAAGCACATAGGTTCACTAAAGAAAAGAGTAACTACTCAGGTAGGCAACGAATCTGGCTAAACAACGCCCGAAGCGCCCCCCCTGCCCCCCAAACCTGGGGGGAGCAACACGGGTTCCCCCCCGGATTGGGGGGCCGGGGGGCTGGCTGAGTAGTTACAAGAAAAGAGTAAAAACAAAAACCTTTGTGTTCCTTCGTGCCCTTCGCTAAGCATACCCTTGGGGTATTGTGGTCAGGTTTTTTTGCATGAACTATAAACAGGAGCAGATTACTCGTGACAAGCCTTTGGAAAAAGCGATCTGGTAGACACAAGAAACCCGACTCAGAGACCGAGACACTGGTGCCCCGGTTAGATACTGAGTGGGCCAATGAAATTACTAAACCCCTCGACAGAATCCCCCTCCCCGTCGATCAAGAGGTTGCCGGTTTAAGATTAGAACCGCCACAATTACTTGCCAGTTGTGCGCAGTCTGTAGGGATTCAGCGCGACCACAACGAAGATACACTTTTTAGCCTGACGACAATATTGGCCTGCAACGGAGGTAATGTCCCCTTTGGCCTATACATCGTTGCCGATGGCATGGGCGGGCATCAATATGGTGAAGTCGCCAGCGAAATTGCTACCCGGTCTATGGCTGAATATGTGATCCGGAATCTTTATACCCACCTCTTCAGTGTAAAGCATCAACCACCGGAAATTCCCCTGCGAGAGCTTCTGCATACAGGCGTAATAAAGGCACATGATGCAATACTCCAAACTATCACTAGCGGTGGCACCACGCTGACCACTGTGGTTATCTTAGGCGATCAGATGACAATTGCGCATGTTGGAGACAGCCGCGTTTATTCTGTCGGTCTCGATGGTAAAATGAAAGCCCTCACCCGAGATCATTCTCTGGTCAGAAGATTGGAAGAATTAGGACAACTCACCCCTGAAGAAGCAGCGGTACACCCTCAACGAAACGTACTCTATCGCGCTCTGGGGCAAGGGGAGCCTTTCGAACCTGAGATCATCACGGCTCCCGTTCCACAATCGGGATATCTGCTCGTTTGCTCGGATGGCTTGTGGGGAGTAGTACCCGAAGAACAACTTGGAGAGACCATCAAAAACGCGCCCACCCTCCACCAGGCCTGCCAGGAAATGGTCGACGCGGCCAACGCGGCCGGAGGGCCAGATAATATCACAGTTATCCTTGTAAGACTGCCCGACTAAAATATGCCTGCAAAGACCAGCTACTACGACCGTCTGAAAATACCGGAAAGCGCTACGGATGAAGATATCCGTAAGGCTTATCACAATGCTGCCCGTCGTCTGCACCCCGATGTAAATGTAGAAGCTGGGGCGACAGAACTTTTTATCAACATCAAAGAAGCTTATGAAATTCTCATCAATTCTGATAAACGAGCCGCTTATGATGGTAAAGTGTTCAGGGAGGCAAAATCCCCACCACCGGTGAGGATAGACGTATATTACAGCAGAGCAGCTCTAATGCGGATGAATGAAGACCAATTGCATTATGCGCTCCTCGAAATGGAGATGTTGGTCGATCCGGTCGAAGATGAAGATTCCAGCCCTCCTACTAATATCGCGCTAATCCTGGATTGCTCAACTTCGATGCAAGGCGCACGTCTGGACATGGTCAAGGGCAGCGCTATCGAGATTCTTCGCCAACTCAGGCCGCAAGACGTCCTCTCCGTCATCGCTTTTAACGATCAAGCAGATGTATTGCTGCCATCCGGCCCCCATTCTAACAATGAGAAAAGCGAAGCGCGCATACGCATGTTGCAGGCCAGAGGCGGAACCGAAATTTTCCAGGGCCTGGAAGCCGGTCTCCTTGAGGTGCGGCGTTCTTTGCATCCATCATATATCAATCACATCATCTTGATCACCGATGGGCATACTTACGGAGATGAAGCAGCTTGCATAGAACTGGCTCATAAGGCAGCATCTCTTGGGATCGGGATCAGTTGTCTAGGTATTGACCATGAATGGAACGACTCGTTTCTCGACGATCTAGCTACACGCACAGGGGGAAGCAGCTTTTATATCCACAAACCACGCGATATTCGCAAACTGCTCAAGCAGAAACTGGAAGGCCTGGGCCAGGTATTTGCAGAACGCATCAACCTCGATTTTCGAACTGGCCCAGGCGTAAAACTCCGGTATGCTTTCCGCTTGAAGCCAGAAGCTGGTGTACTGCCAACCTCTCCTCCTCTCCGATTGGGAAATATACCCAAAGGTTCCCGCCAACGTGTTTTGCTCGAATTTCTAGTAGCGCCGATCTCCCCCAATGTCGAACAAGTCCTTTTAGCAGAGGGCGATCTCACTTTTGATGTTCCAAAACGTGCTAACTCGACATATCGTATTCCTGTAACCCTATTTCGGCCCGCCAAAGCGACAATCAAACCTGAAGCGCCTCCTCACACCATTGTTCAAGCCATGTCTCGGCTTACGCTTTACCGAATGCAAGAACAAGCTAAAATGGAACTGACGGCCGGCAATTACGAAGAAGCCGCACAGCGTCTGCAACACGTAGCCACGCATTTACTCTCACAAGGCGAAAACGGGCTGGCCAAGACCGTAATCTCAGAAGCCCAGCACATCCAACATCGCCAGGCATTTAGCCAGGAAGGCGAAAAACGGATAAAATATGGCACCCGGGGACTACTGTTGCCTGCTAGGCAAAGGAAAGATGAAGTATCATGATTTCGTGTCCTAATTGTCAATACGAGGAACTCTCAGGCGCACTCTTCTGCAGTCGATGTGGCGCTCAGTTGCCACACAGCAAAGAGCAAGTTGCCACTAGCACAATTCAGACCGCTACCATTGAAAATGCTTTGGATGGCATATCTATTCCTGCTTTTCCCCCGCCTCCTGCCGATGCGGCTGACAGCATCATAGCCCTGCATATTCTAAAGAGCGGAGATATCATCCATGCCAGTGGAGGTAAGCAATTCACCCTGGGGCGCTCTACAACAGGACAATCTATTGTGCCTGACATTGACCTGACACCATACCAGGCTTATGAGGCTGGCGTTTCTCGCCTGCACGCCAATATCAGAATCAAAGGGTCCCAAATCACAGTTATGGATTTGGAATCGGCTAACGGAACCCGGATCAACGGCATACCCATTGATCCCCATGCAGAACATTCTCTTATGCACGGGGACATTTTGACTCTAGGCAAAATCAAAATACAGATTCTTATTCGAGAATAATGTTGGAGAAGTAACTATGGCCATCGAAGTCATAATACATATAAGCAATGCAGACCCCATACTGGGCGAAGTCAATGAATTACCTGGCCCCGGTGACCATCTGATTATGATTAGCAATCCTCGGATGAAAGACGGCAAAGATCTGCACTTTCTATCAAACAACGTCGTTACCGTGATATGGCCTATTCACAACATGACTTTCATCGAAGTGCTCCCCAGCGAGGCTGAAGAGCGCATCGTTGGCTTCGTGAGGGAATAATTCACAATGTCAGCCAGACAAATTCAAGGTCAGCTCATCCTGGTTGTTGACGACGAGGAACGCATGGTGCGCTTCATTCGTTTGAACCTGGAGCAAGATGGTTTCCAGGTAATTGCCGCCTACAATGGCACCAGTGCCCTGGACCAGGTACGCAGCGATCTTCCTAATCTAGTTCTTCTCGATATTATGCTGCCCGATATTGATGGGTTCGAAGTCTTGAAGAAAATCCGCGCAGTAAACTCAGTTCCAGTAATAATGTTGACCGCAAAAGGGGATGAGGATGACCGTGTCCGAGGGCTGGAACTTGGGGCCGACGATTACGTAACTAAACCATTCAGCCCCCGAGAATTGGTCAGCCGAGTGAAAGCCGTCTTACGCCGCACCGAACCCTTCATTGGAGACTCGTCCAATGTGATAGAAGTTGACGAGTGGCTGAAACTCGACTTCAACTTGCGAGAGATTTGGGTGGGAGGCAAACTGGCCCAACTCCGACCCACAGAATACCGGCTGCTCTATCATCTGGTGCAAAACGCCGGCTGGGTAGTCACACACGAGAAGTTATTGACCAAAGTATGGGGGCATGAGTATCACAACGAGCCACACTATGTGCGTTTATACATCAACTACTTGCGCAAGAAATTAGAAAAAGACCCCAGCCACCCGAAGTATATTCTCACCGAGCGCGGCGTAGGATACAGATTTGTCGACTACCGCCGCAGGTAGACTAATCAGGCAGGAACCAGGCGCGCGGCGGCTTGCAATCCCGCAAACTATAAACTATACTCCCCTAACAAGGAGAGAGTACCTTCTCAAAAAGAATGGGCGGGGGGTACTATCGGCTTTAAGAAATTAGTTTTTACTCAGCGTGTCATTGTGAGATACGAAGCAATCTGTCACTTGACAAGGATGAGATTGCTTCGTGCCTCGCAATGACAGCCGAGTAAGCAGAGTTAAAAATATTATCTGAACCACTACATTGTGCCCTATGGGTTTTAGATGATACAGGAGAAAATGTATGGCAAAGCAACGTATACTATTGGTCGACGATCATGAAATTGTACGCCTGGGCTTGAAAGCACTTCTGGAACGTCATCCCCTTTTCGAAGTCATCGCCGAAGCAAGAACAGCCCGCGAAGCAATCGAACGCGTAAAACAATATTCCCCCGATGTAGTGGTGATGGACATCCGTATTCCGGGCGGGTCGGGTATCGAGGCTTGCGAGGAAATCACCAAAAACTACCCCGGTAGCAAAGTCATTATGCTGACATCTTATGCCGAAGATGAAATGCTGTTTTCGTCAATCCGCGCGGGGGCCTCGGGTTACGTGCTCAAGCAAATTGGCGGCGAGGATCTGGTTCGGGCCATCGAAGCCGTTGGCCGGGGCGATGCCCTGCTAGACCCTGCCGTTACCCAACGGATATTCCAAGAAGTACGCAAAGCTGCCAAAGAAGAGGAGGCCTCTGCTTTTGTAGCTCTGACACAACAAGAGAGACACGTATTGATTTTGGTATCTGAGGGTAAAACCAATCGTGAAATCGCCAAGGCGCTTTTCTTGGGTGAGGGAACTGTACGCAACTATGTGAGCAGCATCCTCTCCAAATTGGGGGTCAGCAATCGAGCAGAAGCGGCCGCTTACGCAGTAGAGCACAACCTGCGAGAGCATTTGTAGAAAAAACAGGAAACCAGGAATCAGTCGCCCCTGATCTACTGATCTACTGATCTACTGACCTACTGATCTACTGATCTACTGACCTACTGATCTACTGATCTACTGACCTACTGATCTACTGACCTACTGATCTACTGATCTACTGATCTACTGATCTACTGAACTACTGACCTACTGACCTACTGATCTACTGATCTTCTGATCTACTGATCTACTGATCTACTGACCTACTGACCTACTGATCGACTGATCT
>JBDRGC010000362.1:0-2791 GCA_043818215.1 Chloroflexota bacterium
TACAATGGGGAGGCGCTTTCACCCCAAGCGCACCGGTAAGCACCTCCCTACATAGCTGGCCCGCTGTGGCCGGTCTACAAAATCCACCACGTTTCACACTCCTGCGCATTTTGCGGCTCGGCCAGAGCGGATCAGACTCGCTCGATAGGCCGGGTGTTTTTATTCTACAGAGGGAGGAGCTTACCGGTAACGAGACACCCGGCCTCCATCGACAAAAAAATAGCGCGCCTTTTCAGACGCGCTTACCCCAAGCCCCCCGCTTTCGCGGGGGTGACACCGGCGGCTGGCACCGCCGAGCTAACAAAATACGCCAGTGTAGGCGGAGAACCGCGTCCATCGGCGTCTGTTGTTAACTGATACCAGAGTACCACACAAATTAGAGAACGTCAAGCACATGGGCAAAAGATATCAATTTTAATATCATTTCAGTGTAATTTTGTAGGCGTTTTGTAGCGACTTAGGGAGGGGTGCCCAAATGTCGTTAGTAGGCGGTAACGATTACACAACGTTACTCAAAAGTGGCCAGTCATCTATTAAAGAATCACGCGATGCCCTCAAGATCGTGAAAACGCAGATTGCAGAAGCTATCAGATTAAACGTAGAAAACACGGAGCTTGTCATGTTCCTCACAAAACTATCCGGGGAATTGGAGACAATCTCACAGGCAAGTGACGATATAGGGATCATCCTGGAAAAATTGTGGGCAATAGGGGCTGGTGAGAAACTGGAACGCTCACGATCAAAACGGGATAATGCCAATGTCTGACGGTCCGTTCAAGTGGTACAGAGCTAAATCATCCAAAAGGGTCCAGGCGCGGGAAGTTACGTGCCGAAAAGCCGTGAAAACGGACCGTGGGTGGATCGTGTTAGATGCCGGTGACTGGGAACTCTTAGGTCCAGATGGAACTAGCTACGGCAATAATCCAGAGCAATTTTGGAACACCTATGAAGAAGATAACGATGGCAAACTTTGACTTTATCTGTCCGCTTGCTCTGGCGGACCGTTTCCCTTCTTTCCTCCTCCTAATGCCGGGGTGGGGTGACGCCCATCCCGGCCAGATGCCAACTGCGGGCCTGCCCCTACCGGGGGCGAGGCAAACGGGGGCAGGTCCGCAGCGGATATAAATTATGAAAAGCTACTGTGAAGCGTGTAAGCGAGAAACCGAACACCGCAAGGTGAAGTTCGGGCCGGATAATAAATTCGTTACCTGGCAGTGTAATGAGTGTGAGTATCCACATGTTGATGGCAGGGGGAATACCGATGACCATAAACGGACTGACGATCAGCGAACGGCTGATCAACCAATTCAGAGCTAATTGTCAGGCGCACTTACAGGCTGGTATACCGTTCCCGGCCATCAAGGCGCGGGCTATGTTTTTCACGGAACTCAGGCGGGAATACGATCTGAATTCCATGATCATCCCCAATCTATCTTCTCTCATGACCCAATTGGCTCATTGGGAAACGGAGACCCGCGAGCGGATGCGCGAATTGCAAGCGGCCTAGTGTGCAATCCGGGGCGGCGGTTTTTTCTTCCACCCCACCCGTCGCCCCGGTTGCCTCATTCCCGCGCCCGTCGAAAATCGGGTGAATGCAGGCGGCGGGCGCGGGGGAGGAGTTCCAATGCCAGAATACAAGGGCGTCGAAATCATCATACAATGGCATGCGGATGGTAAGTACCACTATCGTACCAGCGACGGGGCCAACGGGGCAGGGCAACGTACCTGGGCCGAGGCGCTGGCGGATGCGAAGAAGGCAATAGATGAGAAGCAAGGACCTGGCAAACATTCTGGCTGAGCAAATCCGCCGGGCCGGGCTGCGTGAGCCTGAGCGGGAATATCGTTTCCACCCGACCCGACGCTGGCGCTTTGATTTAGCGTGGCCTGATGAGAATATGCTAGCTGTTGAATGTGAAGGTGGTATCTGGGTAAATGGTCGTCACTCCAGGGGGGCCGGGTTCATCAACGACTGTGAGAAGTACGCCGAGGCAACTTTGCTTGGCTGGCGCATCTATCGCATACCAAGTCCCTGGATTACACGAGATGATGGCAAGAAAGCGATTCGTCTCATCAGGCGGGCACTAAACGAAACCCACTGCGGGCACCCTGCATCGGTCATCGTAAGCGCCGATGAGGGGACCGCTTATTGTGCAAGGTGTGAGGAGGAATCACATGAAAAAACGTAACCGGGGCTGGCGAGGTGGAAAATGAGCAAGGCACCGACCTGGACCAATAAACGCCTGGCCCTACAAGCCGACCTGGACAACGCCCGCGCTGCTGTGCAGGAATGGGAGCGACTTTATCCGGGCTACCGCATACCGAGGACGATGCTCATGCGGGTAGAAGAGGCTGAGCGGAGACTTGCCATCGACCCGGATCGGGGGCTGGCGGAGGTAGCGCCGACGTTGCCGGGGCTGGAATGATGTCCATCAAGAATCAGTATGCGGATAAGTGCTTTGGCTTGCCAGTTGCGCAGGTTAAATACTTCGACGAATTGACGGAGCCACAGCAGGAAGAGGCGCGCACCCGATTTGGGAAGTTAGGCTGTGAGCGATATGTCTACGCTGTCAGGCGCGATGGGTCCCTGGTCCCCAGCCGAGAGCGATTTCGGCCTGAGTGGGGCGAGAGGAGATGTTGAGATGATCCACATCAAGCTGCATTCTATCCCACCGGCCAACCGGCGGCAACCTGGCCGCCGGACACCGAGCCAGCCGCCGAACTTGATCCGCCCGGTGTTGAATATCGTCACGCGGGACATTCTCAGAGATGGGTTGCTTCTCGCTATAGAACA
>JBDRGC010000363.1:0-3794 GCA_043818215.1 Chloroflexota bacterium
CGTCATGCCTTCGACCGACCGCCGGATCTGCTGCTTAGTCGTGCGCCGCTCGGGCTGGATTGTTTGAGACTCAAGTGCTGCCGCCCCAGCCGCTTCCTCGGTTATCGCCTGTTCCGCTCTCGCTTGTGCATCGGCAAGCAATGCGGACATCTCGGGAGTGACTTCACCCTCTTCCATCTGCATCTGGATCTCGCGCAAAGCATCGGTGTCGTGCCGTAGATCGGCCAACAATAACCGGTATCTCTCTACATTCTTGTGCAACTTGCCCCGGATACTCTTGTACGCCGCATCGGATAAGCCGCCTTTGGTGCCTATCATGCGGCGAGCATTGGCAAGGACGCTGTTATCCCACTGGCTGGCAAGTACCGCATTCGCTTCTTTTATCGTGTTGCCCTGATCCCGGAAGCGTTGAATCTCGGTATCATAATGCGATCCCAACTCAGTGAGGAAATCAGCTATTTGATCTTTGGTGTCGTAGTTGGAGATAAACTCGGCGTTGGACTCTTTGGCGGTGAAAGTAGGTTCCGGTGCTTGGACGGTGGGTTCGGCGGCGGGTGTTTCTGGTATCCCAAGTTTCTCTGGATAGAATATTTGATAAGTTGTTTCACCCTCATCTTCCAATTTCAAACCATCATATCCCTGCTCTATCAATTCTTGCGTGCTATATTTATCTGATTCTTCCCACCCGCCAAGTTTCAGGTTTTCTTCATTGATGATCCGCTCCATAATCTGGCCTTTGCCAGTGGCAGCCACTTCTCCCTTTTCTATCTGTGTTTTATCGTCCGGAAACCAGATAGTTCCATCCGCGGAGTTCTAACTATCAAATTGCTCAAATATCTCTCCAGTCCCATGATAGATAGTTTTTCCCTGTACCGTGGGCTTATTCGCCTCCCATATCTCCCGCAGCGCCGCGTCATCCGGCAACGCTTCCTCGTCATACATCGTGTGCGCGAAGGCCACAAACTCTTCAGCGGTATCGAATAAACCCATGTCGATGTCGCTCTGGAGTTCGGAGGAAGCCTGTGCCTGTCCTTCGGTAAATGGTGCCCGCAAAATGGAGGGATCTAACGCCACAAGTACCTCGGCCCCGCCGGCCTCTATTGAACGCATCGCATCATACCCTTGAGCTAACATTGCTTCCCGCAATGGCGCCGCGCTTATGCCCTTATCTTGCGCCATCGATATATCATTCGCAATATCATAGAGACCCGCGGTTGCAGCCTTCCAGTCTTCCAACGTAGTCGCTTCTTGAAGCGCTTTCTTCGTCGTCTCTATTTTGCGGAGTATTCGGTCTCCTTTTATCTCCCATTCAGGGGTAGTGATATCTATCTGTGTGGCCATTTGATTAGCAACAGACACCAAATCATCGGCGTTGGCTCGCCCAAATCTCGTGTCGAGGACATTCTTGGGATTCGCTTGTACTTCCAAAACCAGCGGGGCCCCTTCTGTACCATGAATATCCTCTGTGGTATATCTTTCTGCGTATTCTTTATTAAGGGTCAGAAACACTCCAAGGTCATCAAACCCCGGTTGCAGATTGCTGACAGCGATATCCGATCTTGTACCGTGATACCACGTCGCTGCTGAAACATCCTCTGGCGAAACCCCAAGTGCTTGCGTTTCTTTTTCTTCCTCATATATCGCCGTCAATTCCTCATCGCTGACAGCCTCGTCGCCAAGCACTTCGTTGACCCGCGCCACAAATGTTTCAGGCTCGGCAGCTTCCTGCGCCATCGACCGGATGAGCTTCTCTTCGGCTGCAGGTTCGACCGGCACGCCCGATTCATAAGCCGCCTTCGCCTCGGGAGTTAGCACGTCAATCACAATGCCGATCGCGCCCGGTCCAAGTATCATGCCGAGAATCGCCTCTTTCGACTGATCGAAGGTGTCCTTGATCCCTTGCAGCACCTCGCGTGCATCGTTTTTGTCCACGTACTGCCCAGTCAGGTATTGTTCGGCTGCCCCCTGAAGATTCTCCCCAAACGCCTCGACAAGATACTGAGCCTCCTCCTCGAGCATTTCCTGTGTGTATGTGCCGGCCAGACGCGCAAGACCAGCGACAGCCTTTGATCCGACGCCTCCGGTATCCATAAACCGCTGAGTAGCAGACTGGAGGATCTTCGCTATCCCCTTCGCCTTGCCGGGGATAAGGTTAAGCACCTTCCCGAATTGTGCGGTCTCTATCAACCCTTGCGCCGCGCCAACACCCAAAGAAACCCATGCGGCGATTCTTGGATCTTTGCCTTCCTGGATTTGTTTGATCATGTACTGGCCGCGCATCTGGTTAGCCAGCGATGCGGAGAACCCGGCCTTCCCGCCTATTATCGCTCCGGCGATAGCAGCACCCGGCACCGTGAGTAATTCTTCGGGCAACACCACCTGCGGCCCCAACTGGCCGGCAATGGCGGCCGTAGCCGCAAACCCTCCGGCTGTACCTAATGCCATCGGAACCGATTCAAGTGCAGCTTCGCCCATCATCGGACCCATTTCAATGCCTTTCAGAAATATCCGCTTGTACCATTCTACCTTGCTATCATCCAACGCCGGCGGCATCTCTGCTGATAACCGCTCGATCTCGGCCATGTATTTTTCAAAATTATCGTAATTGCCGAGTAACCCCTCGCTGGACATCTGGGTGCCAATCTTGGACATCTCCACATTGTAACGGCCGCGAGTCCACATATCCTTTGCCATTTGCAGCGTCCCGCGGGTTTCTTTTGCATCGTTCCACAGCGCCTGGTGGATCTCCGTCATGGTAGTGGCTGTGTCGACAGGGACTCCATAGATTTCTGCAATATAAAACGGCGCTTCCGCTCTATCGGCTATCTCATTACCATACCGAGTACGGACAAAATCGAGATATTTACGCACTTCAGGCGTGATCCCGGCTGGGTACTCTTTGACTTTTATAGTACCCCACCCGATGGCATTGAATGAGGTAAATGCGGGCGTGTACTGCGACTTAGAAGGGATATCCTGCCACTCATCTTCCTGTGGCTCAACCGTCCTTATGTCTGTCCACTCATCACCCACTCAGACCCTCCAGCTTGTTGCGTTCGGCACGCCCAACCTTTGAATAGTCACGATCTCCAGGAAACTTAACATACCAGTCATTCCCCCGGCGCGTGAGAAGAGCACCGGAAGGTTTGTGCTGTATCTCTATTATGTATGCGTCGCCCACCTGCGTGCGCTTTGCGGACAGCGATCTAAGGTTAGGGAATTCTGTGTCTATCAAGCCGGTCCACTCTTCGACTACTTCTTTTTGCAACTGTAGACGATATTCATCACTCCGTGCGCTTTTGTATTGCTCATACAAATCGGGCCGTTCATCTTTCCCGCCCAAACCAAAAAACCCGAGCACCTCTTGAGCAATAGACCGCGTGATATTAGGGGAAAAAATGTCTGCCAACACATTATCGAGCATTTCTTTTTGGGCAGGATCAGCACCCTGCCGGTAGTCCTCTGAGTCAATAACTGCCATGAGAGCGCCTTCCGCAGTGATCTGTTCTTGTGCGAGCAGAGCCATTTCTTCTTTGCTGTTTTCTGGCTTCCTGATAGAAGCATCCCAGAATCTGCTCACTGTCCGCAATGCAGTGCCGGCCTTTTCGTCACCGAGGAACTTTTCTTCCCGGTTGGCCAGATACCCACGTAGCACATTCTCGTCTTCGGGCGAGATATTGTCGTGAGAAAATGCCTCACGGATGGCATCATCTATTTGCTGCCTGCTGTATCTTTTATCAGACAGCATCAATTGGATTCTTGATCTATCGCCAACCGTACCCTTCGCTTTCCCG
>JBDRGC010000364.1:0-2394 GCA_043818215.1 Chloroflexota bacterium
TTGCGAAATGCGCCGCAGGCGCATTTCGCAACCCACCTCTTCCCCCACTCGTTGAGATGATACATTTGGAGATTATATGTCCATAACGACCGACTCCAGCAGCCGCCCACTGAAACAACGCTTTAGGGGCCGCTTACACAATAGTTTTTTGCTCGCTCTGTTGCCAATCTCTATGGTGTTAATTGCAATCATGGGAGGTGCGGCTTACCTGAGAGCGAGAACACTGCTGGAAGAACAAGTCAGTGCGCAGCTCAGTTTCAATATGCAATCTCTGACAGTTCAGATCGATAAATGGCTCACCACAAAAACCATCCGCCTGGACCTCGCCGTCCGGGGCGAAGCTTTCCGGGAAACTCTGGATGACGCTTTGGCAATCAACGATCCCGTTGACCCGGCTCTGGTTCCCCTAAGCGAGATAATCTTGTATGAATTACAGTCGGCAACCTATAAAGGCGGCGACCTGCTCTTCAATCATTTTTTGGTACTCAGCCCTGAAGGCAAAATCTTGATCTCTACTCGTCCAGATTGGGAAGGAATCAGTCTGGCAGACAAAGAATATTACAACGCCATCTCCAACAAGGCGATGTCCATCGCTGTTTATACCCCGGATCCCTTGTACAGTGACCAAATCACAGTCCTGACCAGCGTCCCCTATTACGATAGCAATAATACACTGCGGGCAACAATTGTGGGCATCTCAAGTTCTATTAGCATCCAGAACATACTTCAGGAGGTTATCCGCTTCCACCCCGCCGCACAAAGCTATATCATTACAGCCAACGATGAATTCATTGGCATCGAGCCGTATAAAAACGAACTAACCTTATTGCAGCCATCAGATCAACAAGCTGAATTTCTTCTCCCATTGAAAGACAGCTATATATATGATGTCCCTGGAAAACAGTATAAAGTTCTATCTCTTCTCACTTTCGAAGAAACTCCTGCTGTCGCTATCTACACCTGGCTGCCATCTTTAGATATCGGTCTGGTGATCGAGCTGCCTCAAGAAGCCGCCTTTGGTCAATTGAATGCTCTAGCCCCCTTCACTATCATCATGGCTGGTTTTGTGGGTGTTCTGCTGGGCGCTATTACTTGGATCGCTACACAACGATTGGTCCAGCCATTGACCGAGTTGACCTACACCACAGAACAATTCGCACAAGGCAATTGGGATACGCGCGCTTCTGTTCACCGAAATGACGAAATCGGCCTCCTGGCTTACACATTCAATCACATGGCTGACGATTTATCGAAATTGTATATATCTCTAGAATCCCAGGTTGCCGAACGCACCAGCGCCCTCGAAAGACGAGGCAGACAACTCGAGGCCACAGCTCAAGTAGCGCGAGAAGCTGCTGCCATCCGCAGTCTCGATGAATTGTTAACCTACACAACTCAGTTGATCTCCGAACACTTCGGCTTTTATCACACCGGCATCTTCTTGCTAGATAATGCTCGCAAGTACGCAGTTTTGTTAGCCGCGAACAGCGAAGGCGGCCAGCACATGCTCGCTCAGGCCCACAAACTCGAGGTAGGGCAAACCGGTGTTGTTGGTTATGTGGCCGATACGGGATTGCCCCGTATCGCTCTGGATGTCGGTGCTGATGCCCACTTCTTCGGCAACCCCAACTTACCAACGACCCGTTCCGAAGTGGCACTGCCACTGAAAATCCGAGGCAGGGTCATTGGGGTGTTGGATGTGCAGTCTGCCGAATCTGCCGCTTTCGCGGGACCAGACGTAGAGGTTCTGCAAATCTTAGCCGACCAGGTTGCGCTGGCAATCGAAAACGCCCGCCTGCTGGAACAAAGCCAAGATGTTATTCAAGAACTGCAAAGTGTACACGGCGAGCAAATGATCCAGGGTTGGCGCCAGCAATTGAGAGGGCAGACCAAAGCCTACCACTTCGATCTTGTTCGCGTTGTGCCAGCCACGCAGGCTCAAATCGAGGCCCACGACAGCCTCGTCAATCACCCGCTTGCGAGCACGACTGAAGCTGGCCATATACTCACGCTTCCCATTGCGCTGCGCGGTCGAACACTGGGCAGCATCACCCTGCGGCGCGACCTTGACGAGAATCCCTGGTCACCGGACGATCTCGATCTGGCACGCGATACTGTGGCTCAAATTGCAGTTGCGCTAGACAATGCCCGCATGTTGGATGAGACTAGACGTAGGGCAGAGCGCGAGCGGTTGGTAGGCGAAATAACATCCCGAATGCAAGAGACATTGAATGTTGAAACCGTACTCAAGACCGCCGTGAGCGAGATATACGAGTCGCTGGCATTAGAACAGATCACCATTCGGTTAGCAGAAGACGCAGTTACTCCCTTGAAGGAGACCGCGGCATGAAAACATTCCACTCATTTGGAACGGCCCTCACCTGGCAATCTGGC
>JBDRGC010000365.1:0-7916 GCA_043818215.1 Chloroflexota bacterium
CTCAAAGTGTATCATTTGAATTCCGCACAAACAAAACCAAATGGTAAATGGTAAATGGTGAATTATAAATGGTAAATGATTGCGGTGATGTATCCACCTCATTTATAATTTACCATTAGCCATTCACCATTTACCATTTCACATAATTCAAATGATACACTTTGAGGGGCAAAACACATTTATGGGTAAACAGGTAGACAGAAAAAACAGAGACAGGATATCAGTAACCGTTCAGCCCCCCCTGCCCCCCAATCCTGGGGGGAGCAACACGGGCTTTCCCCAGGATTGGGTTGAGCAATACAGGCTCCCCCAACTTTGGGAGGACGACTCCCCCAGAATTGGGGGCCGGGGGGCTGAACGGTTACGGATATCATGTTTGGGTTATTTACCCTGTCTACCTTGTATACCTTGTCTACCCGATCACATAAGTATAGCAGGTAAACTCGTCAGGTGAAATACAAATTGGTGGTGGGTAGATGGTGATGGCATTCTACTTCGTTTAGGGTGCTGCTGAAAGTTGCCTCGATAGAACGCGGACACTTGCCGCAGGTACAAGCGTCCGCGTTCTATTTTACCCTCCACTCACTTCTTGCACAGAGAATGGGCTATAATACCCGCATGGGACGCAAACGCAGCACCGCCAAACACCTTCACTAAGGAGGCCATACTATGGACGCCGCAACCATCGGAAAAACCGCCGCCAACGCGGGCGCATGGGCATGGAAAGAATTCGGGGAAAGTTTCAAAGACTGGACTTCTGCAATACTCAAGCGCAAATTCGAATACGCCAAAGAACGAAGCGACAAACTGCAAGCCTTCGAGAGCCGCTGGATGGATTTCAATTGGGGAGCAGCCGCCCAACGCTACCAGGTGCGGATGCAGGAGGACTACGGGAAAATCCGCGTGTTGGGCACTACCGAGCCGGTGGATTTCGAAGACATTTTCACCGATGTTCAAATCCTCACCAAACCGCAAGCCTACCGCCGCTTTGATATCACCAAACTGCAATCATTACAGGCGGAACCCGAAGAACTCGACACTGACGAACGCATCCCCGGCCTGCGAGTGGTAGTCCAGGAACGCGGCCACCGTCTCTTCATCCTGGGCAAACCCGGGGCGGGCAAAACCACTTTCCTGAAATACCTGGTTCACCAAACAATGGTAGAAGGGCTGGACAAAATTCCCATCTTTATCACCCTCAAGGATTGGGCCGATTCTGGCCTGGACTTAATGGCCTTTATCGCTCAGCAATTCGACATCTGCCATTTCCTCACGGCGGGGGCGTTCATCGAATACGTGCTGGAAACCGGGCAGGCTGTGCTGCTCTGCGACGGATTGGACGAAGTGCGCCAGGAAGGCGGACAGCGTGACCGCAATATCACGGCTCTTCACGATTTCTGCAAAAAGTATAACAATACCCAAACAATCATCACCTGCCGGGCGGCAGCCACGGATTATTCCTTCACTGAGTTCACCTATATCGAAATGGCCGACTTCAACGATGCCCAGATGAAGACCTACGCCCGCAAGTGGTTTGCCAAAGACTCCCAAAGAGCAGGGCAATTCCTGGCTGAATTGGAGAAACCCGAAAACAAAGGTGTGCGTGATTTGGGCCGCAGCCCGCTGCTGCTTTCGCTGATCTGCCTGACCTTCGACGAAACTATGCGCATCCCCCAACGGCGGGTGGAGCTTTACGAAGAGAGCCTGGATGCCCTGCTAAAAAAATGGGATTCCAGCCGTTCGATCCGCCGCGACGAGATATACGAGAAACTCTCCCTGGGGCGCAAACGCCAGATGTTGGCCCTCATCGCGGCCCAAAGCTTCGAGAAAGGTGAGATATTCTTCCCCAGTCACCAATTATCCCGCCATATCGAAGATTATCTCAAGAACCTGCCGCCCGCCCACGCGGCCGATGACCCCGATGGCGAAGTCGTGCTGCGGGCCATTGCCGCCCAGCACGGCATTTTCAACGAGCGCGCCAGCGGAATTTACGCCTTCGCCCACCTGACCTTCCAGGAATACTACACTGCCAAATATTTCGCCGCCAACGCCCATCGAGGCACATTGCCCGGCTTGATGGAACATATCCGCGACGACCGTTGGCAGGAGGTCTTTCTACTCACCGCCAGTCTGATGGACGAGGCAAATGATTTCTTCGCCGCCATGCAAGCTGCCACCGGAAACCTGATCCGGGGAGACAAAACCCTGTTAGAAATTCAGGGTTGGGCAGCGCGCAAAGCCGCCCGCGTAGATGGTTTTCAGCCTGGAGCGGTACGGAGTGTATATTGGTTTCTTGACCGTGCCCGTGCCCTTGCCCGTGCCCGTGCCCATGGCCTTGTCCTTGCCCGTGCCATTGCCCGTGCTCTGGACTTTGCCCGTGCTCTTGCCCTTAACCTTGATCATGCACTTGGCCTTGACCTTGACCTTGCCCGCGCTCTTGATCTTGCCCTTGACTTTGACCGTGCTCTTGCCCATGACCTTACCTTTGCCCTTGACCGTATATCAGCTCAAGAGGAAATTTTAAAAAACCTCCCGCTTGGCGCCCGTCAGGGCGCCGAAAATACTTTTTGGGATTTCAACATCTACAATGCTCTCAACTTCGCAGAAATCTTCGCCCTGGCTGGAGATCAAAAAGGCATCCGGGTATTGCGCTCCAAACTGGCCGCATACTTTGAGCGTTTGGCGGGCTACAGCCAAACCATTTCGCCCGACCTGTCCAGGCTGCTGGCCGACCTACCGTCGCAAAAAGCATCCCAAACTAATTGGGGAGCCTACCACCGGGACTTGAGCGCCCTGGCAATCCAGCATCACGACATCGGCCACCAATGGGAACTGAGCAGTGATCAAACCCAGCGCGTCGAGCAATATCTCCGGGCTAACCAACTGCTGGTAGACTGTCTGGATGTAGCTTACGTCAACGACAGGGAGGGGATTTTGGAGAGGGTGTTGACGGTGGATTAGAAAATAGAACGCGGATTACGCGGATCGAGCGGATTTACGCGGATTCTTTAATAAAAATAAAATCCGCGTCAATCCGTTTAATCCGTGTCACACCTGCACTTGCCGCAGGTGCAAGTGTCCGCGTTCTATTACACGCCCCCCCGCAATGTTATTATTAGGCTGATTTACTCATTTCGCTACGAAAAAAGACCCGAAAACACCTGTAAAAACCATGATAGTTAAGCTCACAGATAACCATTTTTGGCTCAAGTTATGATGAAAACATTTAGAGTCTCCCCCCCTACATCCACTTCACCACAATATCGGCAATCGTGTTAGCGGCCGCGTCTACCCGGTCTGCGGCGTTGGACAAATGCCGGTAGATTTCACGCAGCTTGAGAATCTCCATTACCCCATTCAGATCTTCAGGGTCATCGAATAGTTGTGATAGCGCTTCGCGGTAAACGTGCTCAATGCGATTTTCCAGGGCTTTGGCCCGCACGGCGTGATCGTTAGCCACGCTGGGGTGATCTTCCAATCGAATCACGCCTCTATAAATCTCCATAGCCGCGTCTGCCAGCAATGACACGATCTGCTCGATATAGGAATTAGGTTCCACTTTGAAGATCACCATAGTGTCCACGGTGGTGTTGGCATAATCAAGCACGTCATCGACGGTCAGCGAGAGGGCGAAAATGTCTTCCCTATCGAAGGGGGTGACAAAAGTGTGATTCAATTCATCGATCAAAATGCGGCGCACTTCGTCGGCTTCTTTCTCGAACTGTGAAACGCTCTCCGCCAGGGTAGCATCGGGCTGCTTCATGTATTCCCGTAAGGTTTCCATGCCTCGAACGGCAAACTCAGCCTGCTGGGTCAATAATTGGAGAAAACGATTCTGCTTTTTCTTGCGTTTAAATAGTTTCATGGTATTTCCTTCTCTGGCTCAGATGGCCTCGAATAGCACTGGCCTGCGAGCAGAGATGAATTATACCCAATATTTCGTGATACGTGGGGGGGGTGATGCGTGATGCCTGACTAGAATATATGAACGGCTGAAGCCTTGAATGAAATATGAACCAATTTATACTCCTTCAAAGCCATTTCATCTAAAGAACGCCGCGTGATCACGCATGTAAAATCTGGGGGATTGTCACGAGTACCTTCGGAGGAGATACGCACGGTCACATAGACCAACATGCCTCTATCGGCAATATCCACGATGCGGCCCGGAAAACAGTTCCGCGCGCTGGAGCGGAGCGGCTCTTTGGAAATGATGACATCTTCCGGGCGGATCGAGGCATGCACTGCACCTGTGCGTTCGGTCACAACAGCGGTAACCACGCTTCCAAAGGAGAATGTTTTAAATCCGTCTTGGTTGTTGCCTGTGATTTCACCCTGGAATATATTGCGCACCCCCACAAAGCGGGCCACAAATTCAGAAGCCGGCCGCCGGAAGATGTCATCTGGCGTGCCTACCTGCACAATGCGGCCTGCGTTTACTACGGCGACGCGGTCTCCCAGCGCCACGGCTTCCTCGAAATCGTGCGTGACATGCAGGGTGGTGGTGCCAAGTTCCTGATGGATGCGGGCCAGCTCGCGTCGCAGCCCCTCCCGGGTCTCCGGGTCGAGGGCGCTCAACGGCTCGTCCAGGAGCAGCAGACGCGGCTCGATGACCAACGCCCGCGCCAACGCAACCCGCTGCTGCTCGCCCCCGCTCAGGGTCTTCGGCTTACGGTTGAGTAAATGCTCGATACCCAATAATTTACTCATCCGCAATATCTGCGCTTCGATGTCCTTGCGCGCCACCCGACGCAATTTCAGCCCGAAGGCAATATTATCGGCCACGGTCAAATGCGGGAAGAGGGCGTAATCCTGATAAACGAAACCAGCACCCCGTTGCTCTGGCGGCATCGAGGTAATATCTTCGCCATCCACCAAAATACGTCCTTTTTGCGGTTCGTACAATCCGGCTATGGTCTCCAGCAGCACAGTCTTGCCGGCCCCGGTTGGGCCTAGCAAAACAAAATACTCGCCGGCAGGGATATCGAGATTAATGGCTCGCAAATGGAATTCTTTGAGATCCACCCACAAATCACGTAACTGTACGCGTCCTGTTTTTATCATCTAAGCATCCCCGCGTTTACCGATCATGCGCAGCAATACGAATGTCACCAGGCAAATCAAGATGATCAATGTTGCCACCGGACGGGCATACTCTAATCCAAAGGACTCAAAACGCTCGTAGAGCAACACCGGCGCTACCATAGGATGATAGGCCAATATGACCACGGCGCCGAATTCGCTTAACCCGCGCGCCCACATTAGAACCATCCCCGTGAGGATGCTGCGCCAGGCCAGGGGAAAGGCAACCCGCCAGAAGGCCTCCCACGGGCTGGCACCCAATGTACGGGAAACTCGCTCCAGACGCTGATCAACAGCCTTGAAGCCATCACGGGCTGAATCGACCAAAAATGGCAGGCTGACGAAGAGCATGGCGAGTACAATGCCCGGAGCAGCCGACACGAATTTGATTCCCACCAACCCAAACATTTTGCCCAGCACCGACCGGCGGCCAAATGTCACCAGCAGCGCAATGCCGGCAGCCGTGTGGGGGACGACGACAGGTATGTCGATGATGCCCTCGACCAATTGCTTGCCCGGAAATTCGTTGCGCGCCAGTAGATAGGCCAGGGGCACGCCGAGCACAAAGGCAACCAGGGTTGCAATAGCAGAACTGTAGAATGTGAGCAGAATAGCGTCGCGAACTTCGGCATCCAGCATGGTTTGCCAAAGAACGTGTATGCTAGAACCGGTGATCGTCCGCAGCAAAGGCCAGACGATGAAAAAAACGAGCAGCGAGCCGAGTACGATGAAACCGGCTCTCATTTTATTGGCGAAGAGTGTTTTCATGAGGATATCCATATACTGTCATTCCCCAAAGGGGACGATGTGCGAGCGAAGCTTGCGGAGCGAAGCAATCCCCTTCTCGCCATAGATGAGATTGCTTCATTCCTAACTAAGAAACTAACTAAGAAACTAAATGTCATGTCATCGCGAACCGACGCTTTTCGGCGAAGCGATCTCCTTCTCGCCAAGGATGAGATTGCTCACCTGCACTGCACCAAACGCAGTGCGGTGCAAGTGTCAGCGGTAAAGCTGCTTCGCAATGACACTATAAAAAAAGTTCCTTCCTGTTTGAGCAGCGACAATCGCGCTGTGGAGATACTCGCAATAACAGTTACCAAGTTTCTTTTTCCTACTCACCAACCAGCGCTTGCAGCGCTTCCGGCAGCGCGGCTTTGTAATCCGTCATCGGGGGGACAATGGGTGGCTGGCCTTGTTGTTCCATAATCGCTTGCCCCTCAGAACCAAGCAGGAACTTCACGAACTCGAGGGCCAGTTCAGGACTAGGGGCATCTTTGGGAATGGTTACACCATACACAATCGGCTTACCCGTTTGGGTGATGGTTTCACCAGGTTCTGAGCCGCTCAACTCTACCTCGGCCTGAGTGTAGAAATCGGCATTAGCGACCATGCTGAGGTTGATCTCGTCCGGCAGCTCGATGAACTCGAGGCCATGCTGCACGGCCACCGAGCGATACTCGAAGGCATAATCCATATCGCCAGATTGCAGCAAAGCGATCAGTTCAACCTCCTTGGGGCGCACATTCTCTTCCGGGCAGTTTTCATCTAATCTCTCGTACAAGCCGGGTTCCTTGTAATACAGCTCCGCCAACTGCCAGACCATCAGGGTGCGGTAGCCGCACGGGTCGGCATCGGGTTCGGAGTGACCGTAGATCACGCCGCCGCGGGTCAGCACCTCGTACCAATTATCGCTGTTGATCTCGCCGGCATATTTCGATTGATCCGTGTAAGCGATCACCATCGTGTTGCGGGCAAAGCGGATGTTCCAATCTGCGAAATCGGGGATCAACAATGTGTCAATCACTGTGTAATCGGCGGACATAACCAGATCAGCCTGGCGGCCCAACTGGCTGATCTTGCGGGCGGTGCTGAGGCTGCCGGCGGCCTCTGTCTCGAATGTCACGTTGGGGTGCTTAGCCTGGAAAGCCGTGGTCAGTTCATCTATTGGCACGGTCAGGCTGCCGGCGTGGAAAATGATCAATTTGCCTTCCAAGCCGGTTTGCTCTGTTACGCCGGATGTGGTTTCGGGTGATGATGGGGTGCATCCAGCTGCCAGAATCAGCACAAGCACGAATAATGACCTAAGTGATAATTTCTTTAGCATAATTCTTTTCTCCTTGTTTTTGTAATCGTTCAGACGGTTGGTGAAAGCTGCTTCGATAGAACGCGGATTACGCGGATGTAGCGAATCACCGCGGATTCTTTATAAAAATAAAATCCGCGTCAATCCGCTTAATCCGTGTCATCCGCGTTCTATTTCACCTGGGAGCTGAACTCTTAACTTGTTTTAGCATACTGTGAGTTTTCAATTGACTTTCAATTCCGTGCCCGCCTCTTGCGGGTTATAGCCTCCCAAACCTTCCACTGCTTGACGAAATGCAGCGGTGTGAATGTACTCGAGGGCAGGGGCCAACAAATCGCTTTCGTACTGCTCCCCTGGGATGACCAAATCGTAACGCTCCTCGAACAAGGGAATAAAATCCAGGTTGGATTGCCGGGCCGCGGCCAGCACTCCCAAACCGGCATCCGCCTCCCCCAGAAGCACTGCTTCCGCCACTTGAAGGTGGGTGTTGACCTCGGTAGCGTATCCCTGAACCCGAGCGGATTCCACGCCCAGCGATTCCAAGTGCTGATCCATCCACAAGCGCGTCCCCGAACCCCTGTTGCGGTTGATGAATATGACATCTTGGCGGGCCAGGTCTGCCAACCCCCGGATTTGCAGCGGATTCCCCGGTGCAAGCATCAATCCCTGCTGGCGGTAGGTCAACGTGACCACTTTCATGGGCTGCCCCGGGAAAAGATGGCGCACATAAGGCAGGTTATATTCGCCG
>JBDRGC010000366.1:0-2826 GCA_043818215.1 Chloroflexota bacterium
GCGAGAGACAGTTTGGACGAAGACCGTTCGAGGAACCTGTTCGGTCATGTTCCAAAAATGTAATGCCGTCCAATATGCGATAGCCCCTTCAGACACCAGTTGCGTACCAATCACCAGGGGATCATCACTCCACTGACCTTCCGGCCCAGCTTCCAGGGGAACGAGCATGTATAGCCCCCGCGCTAGACGTTTGATCCAACCCTTCTTCACTAAACGGCTCAGTGCTTTTCGGGTCTGATTAGCAGATGCCCAATAAGGAAGCGCATCCCGAAAGCGAAAAACCCGCCTATCCTTACCTGCCAGTGAAGCCAGGAATAAGTGTTCTTGTGATCCGAGTGTGGAAGTTGTGTTTGGCATAATATATAGATACGCGATAATACCCTTATAGTGGGTATTATCGTATCACAGAATATCATATTCTACGGGATTTGGCAAACCGGATCAGAAAACCAAGCATTAGCGCAATAATTTGTGGAACTCCCCTGCAAGTACAACCCCATTATTTTCGTTTGTTTATTCGCGCTTGCCGTAAGACTCAAAATCCGTGGGCAGGTGACGGCAAACTGTATGCAGGCGTTCGTGCAGGGTCTGGCCTAGGGTGTCAAGGCCAGACCCACCGACCCCTCGGTTCGGCGTTTAATTTGCAGGAAAAAATATCGCATAGGCATGACAGCGTTCCCTTGCTGGTTTGTTCCCAACAGAGGAATATATGCAGACATGGGCTGAACCAGTTAATTCACTTTGTTCGTGCGGTCAGTGCCGGGCTGTGATCACCACCCAGTAATATCCATATGTGCTGCCGGGTACGTAGGCATAACCGATACCATAATCAGTTTGCTCAGCCCAAAAGGGTTGCAATCCCAAAATATGGGTGCGGTGGCCATCTGAATTCATCCAGCCAGTCCAGGTCGCTTCAACCGATGAACGACCAGCCGAGATCGATTCGATATTGTTCGCTGTTGGCTCCTGTCCGTAGAAGGACGGTAACGAATAACCGGCTTGCTGTACCAGATAATTGGGGCCATAACCGTTGAGATTGACATGGCTAAAATAGTTGCGATTGCCCATATCCAAGGCTCTCTCGCGGGCAACCTGGGCCAAAATCGGATCGCAACGCAAGGATGGTCGTTGTTGATTGGGATCATCACGCATAAAGTCGGCGAGGGCCTGTTCCTGTGAATTGAGATTACATTCGGGTTCAGGAGTTGGCTCCAGAGCCATAATCAACGGCAGGTAAATCCAATGATCACCTGTTTGAGCTTGAGTATTTGTAGAAACCAGCACAGACAGAGCAAAGATTAACCCCAGAGCTTGCATCAGCGCGGATTTTTGGGTTCTTCTGTTTTTCATTGGATATTTTCCTTCAGCAGCCGGATTGGATGGTCAGTTTAATTCGATTTGACTTGAATTATGACGGTGAAACCATCATCGACCATCGACCACCTGACAGATGCCACTGTGCCATCCAGGATCGGTTCTCCATCATCATCCCAGATTGTGATGGTCTCACCAGTACGCGGCAGGTGCGGTAGTCCATCTGGATACTCGTATTCGGTTGCTGTATTCAGGTCTTCGAAGATAACAGGTGTTTGCATGTTGTTTTGACTCCTTATTATGAATTCGTTGGATTGTGTTTCTTCTATTACGACTAAGAACATCTTTCTCTCATAGGATACCCCAATTTTCCTAACCCTTCTAGCTGTTTGGTTACTTTACAGATGGATGTCTATAACGCGGTGTCCTACCGTAACCAAATGTCATTGCGAATGGCCCTCTACTTCCAACGCGAACCGATATAGGCTACCGTCTCCTTGGGATTCAATTGGCGGCTGGTGGCACCAAAACGGGTGTAAAACTCACTGGTGTTACTATCCTCATAATAGACTGGATTGGCACCTTTGCCGACATCGACCACACAAATATGCTGGTCTGCCAGACTCTCAAAACGAATTTTGATGAAGGGGAAGAATTCAGGCCCGATGAAATCAGTAATCAGGCTGGTGAGCGTGTTCGAAAAACCGTCGAGGGTGCTTTTGGTCAACAAGTTGAGATCATTTTCAAGCCCATAAATCTGGCCGCTATCTTCCACGCCAATCAGCAAGCTGCCGCCATCAGAGTTCAAGAAGGCCACAATCGTTTTGAGTACTGACTTACGCAAGCCTTTGTTCTGCTCATTCTGGCGGGTGTCCCATTGCAGGGTGCTTTTGAATTCCAGCGATTCACTCTCGCCTTGGGCAATGATTTCGGTAATCGAAAGTTCGGGCGGTTGTTCAACAGCCATTTCAGTTTTTTCAAGCAGTACTGCTTCATCAACCGGTGTGGCAAATCCTGCCTTTTGATAGTAGTGCTGCGGATAATCTTTTTCTTCTTGAGTTTTTACAGAAATCTCAGAGTTCCCCGGCATGTTTTGATAGACAAACTTGACAGGGGCATAGGTCGTATCAATACGCATCAATTGATCTTTGACGCGCTTGCGGCCTTCGATGGAAAAGACGAGCAACGCTTCGATTTCTTCAAGCGTGGCTTCACCGTGGGGATAGATGATCTTCATCAGGCCGGAGAAGGTCTTGTTGATCCCGTCCCGGTCGCGGGTCGAGATTTCGTTGGATAATTCAAAATGTTCACGATAGTGGTGTGAGAAATCGTAGCTGCGCATGGTGCGGAGAATTTCAGCCAGATAATCAACCACAAACCCATAACCTTCGGAGAACATCTCACCGCGGATGATCTCAACCTCCCAGCCGGGGACGTAGAAATGAATACGATCAAGGAAAGCCGAATCATAATATTGCTGGGGCAGCTCATCGAACAGGTCGGTGTGCATCA
>JBDRGC010000367.1:0-2945 GCA_043818215.1 Chloroflexota bacterium
CATATTTCCCGGCCATAGATACAGCGCGCCGGTCTTCACTGATCCGGCCCCTGCGTGAAGGATTAGTAACTCTGCCTCCGAAACAAACTGACCGAATTCCTCCATTTCCATGAATTGCCGTGGGATGCAACCTGCTCCCCGGAAAGTGCTGCTTCCATGTTGTACAACGACCGGCTGGGGCAGCGTGGAAGCAATTCGCAACACCTGATCAAGAAGGCGGTTAAAAGGCTGTGTCGCATTTCCTACTGAGACAAAGGTCATTACAATAGCGGCTCCCCATATTTTGCTTTTGGAAAGAACTGACGAAGTGGTTGCCATTGATAGAAGAAATCGTGCGCCAGCCAATACATTATCCTGCCAGTCAGTGACGGCTTTTTTATCCTGGTAATGGTTTCAACAAAAACCACTCGCACTCCGAACAGCAGCCGCCCAACAATGGCAAATGGAACCACTGGTCCGGCACCCGTGCTCAGAATCACGTCAGGTTTTTCCTTACGCAAAATCTGAAATGCTTCCCAAAGGTTTAGAAAAAACTTCCAATCACGCTCGGAATGCGCGATAAAATACGTTCTGTCATTCATATCGGCGGGCAGAATCGCCTTATCGTTCAAGACATAGAAGTGCTCATAAACCTCGTAAGCAGGTTTCAAGCAACGTACCTCGGTCAAGTGACCGCCGCAGGAAGAAACGACGCAGATCTTCATCCAGCCGCTTTCTCACCCACAGCAACGAGTTCTTCGCCTCGGCCAAGTAAGGACTGAAACCAGCGGACCGGGGAAAGGAATATCCCGGTCGCCAAGCGCACCGTTTCCAACAATTGGCGTTTACAACCTCCTTTAGAAACTTCAGCGCTCACCCCAACCCTCTTTTGGCAGACAAATGAGTACAGGAAAGTATTCACCCAGCCAGTAAGAGATTCATAGCTTGTCACACCCGTAACCCGAAATCCGGCACGGCTCAGGGCAAATGATAGGGATTGGTGGTTGAAGTAGTGAAAATGATAAGGCTGATAACCAGACCAGCCCTGAAACCGTTTGTGCCACGAAGCTGTATTGGGTACTGCCACATAGAGGCGCCCCCCTGGCTTGAGTAGGGCGTAAGTGTTTAAAAGTGCTTCATATGGATCGGTGAAGTGTTCGAGCACATGGCGCATCACTATCACGTCATAAACTCCCTCTCCGACTGCTCGGATATGCGCGTCAAGAGACGCCACAGTGACTGGGAGGCCCCAACGACACTCTATTTGGCGAGCCACTGCCGGAGACATGTCCAACCCGCTTATGTTGTGGCCAAGACGGGCAAACCACGCCATAACAGCGCCGCTGCCGGGACCTATTTCCAGCACCCGTTGGCATCGCTCGCGCCCCAGTGCCCGCGCCGTACGCCTAGCGTTGATACGTTCGTACAGGCAGACGAACAGCCCGTTCCGCGCTGAGAAGGCTTTACCAAAATATTGAAGTTGCATCTTTTGGTTCTCTTCTGCATCCAAAGCAGCCAATGGCACAAATACATGGCCGCAGGCTTCGCAGCCGAAAAGTTCGTGATAAATATTCGCGGTAACAACCCCCTCCACTTGCCACCCCCCGCACAGCGGGCAACGGGTTCCCATCGCCACCGTCATGGCATATGTCCGGCAAGCTGTCGGTAAATACCGCCCATCTGGAGCGCAATTCTCTCCCACGCAAAGCTGCTTTCCATCCAACCCTGCCCTTTGATCCCCATTTCATGTAAATCAGCTTTGCTCATGTGGGCAATCGCTTCCGCCAAACTTTCCGGTGCATTATCCACCCACAACCCACAGCCGTGCTTCTCAATATCCGCCCAAGGCGTGCCTTTGCTTGCTATCACCGGCACGCCATGTGCGAGTGCTTCCGCCACCACCATGCCGAAATTCTCGGTAAAGGATGGCATCACGCATACGTCGGCTTGCATGAATGCTTTCGTTTTCTCTTCATTTTCCAAATGTCCATTGAAGCTGACGCACTGCTCGAGTCCGAGGTCATAAACCAGATGTCGCAAGCTAAGCGAGTAGGCTTCATCCCCGCTACCGCAAATCGTCAAAGAGACCGATCCATCTTCCAATCTTTTTAGTGCCCGCAAAAGGTTCTCGATCCCCTTTATTGGGTGAAGCCGCCCAAGATAAAGCAAACGCAGCCTTCCTTCCGGCAGCCAGCTTCTAACCGGCAGAGCTTCCGGGGCATCCACTCCATTAGGGACAAGTTTGATGGTCGCATTGGACATTCGAGCCCTGCTATCTGTTGCCTCCTGGTCCGAAGTAACGTGCAGGACGCAGTTTTTGCGACTGATCAGTTCATTGCATATCCCTTCCCACATCCACTTGAAGAGCAGCTTTGTCGCCCTCTCCCAGCGTTGAAGTGCCCCTCTTGGCGACCAAACCATTGGTTTACCCAACAGACGACAGATTAATAACGTAGGAATAGTTGGCGGCGAGTAAACCGCCGTAAGATGAACCACATCCGCCCATCGAATCATCGGCCATAGGCGTAATAACATGCCGGGAGAAACACTGGCCGCCAACCAGCGACGGCAGAAAAAAACCTCATACCCTCCCGGGTAACGCATAGGAAAATCAGTCATTTTTGTTGAATCGGAGCGGCTGGGGCCGGCCGTATCCGTCGTCAATACTCTGAGTGTCACATCAGGTATCTTGGCCAAGGCATTACACAAGCCATAAACCGAATAAATCGGCCCACCCCAATAGGTGGCGGGGTAAAATGCGGGAGTAATATGGAGGATCTTCATTCACTTCCTGATGCGCTTTCCGAGGTTTGCACAACCTCCAGACTAGGTACCGAACAGTATTGGCTCAGTCCCTCATTTTTTCTCGCGCCGATACCCGACATCATGAGTCTGCTTCGCTTCGCTCACAATGCCCAACTGGAAGGATTGCTTCGTCGGCCTGCAACCTCTTTGCAATGACCGCC
>JBDRGC010000368.1:0-2308 GCA_043818215.1 Chloroflexota bacterium
CACATCCATGCCGTCTATTCCCGGCATTTTCAGGTCCAGGAGCAACAATCCGAACTCTTCTTCTTTAAGTTTTTGCAACGCCTCTTCGCCGTTTACCGCTGTTTGAACCTGCAGCCCCAGCGGTTCAAGGGATTGGGAAACGGTCAGGCGAATGTTTTTTTCATCGTCCACAACAAGGATCGGTTTCTTTTTCATGGCGTTTCTCCTATCGGGCCACCGGTACGGTAAAGGTAAAGATGCTCCCCTTTACGGGGTTCGGCTCCATCCAGATCGTTCCGCCGTGCGCGCGCACGATTTCTTTACAAATGGCAAGCCCTAGGCCCGTACCCCCGGCCTCATGGCCTTTAACCTGCACAAACTTCTGAAATATTCTTGTTTGGTATTCAGGCGGGATGCCGGAGCCATCATCGCGAACGGACAGGTGTATATATGCGCCAACCCTGTTTCCCAAAATTTGGATATGGCCGCCTTCCTTCACATATCGCAGCGCGTTCGATATGAGATTGGTGAACACCCAGGCAATTTTGTTGGCGTCGGCGCGCATCCTTGGCAGATCTTCCGCCAGCTTTACAGAGAGTTGCACAGATTGTTTTTCCAACTGACCCTTGAAAACCGCTTGCACATGCTCCACCAGTGTCAGCACGGGTACTTTTTCGAACTCCAAGTCAATCCTCCCGGCTTCGATCTTGGATAAATCCAGCAAGTCATTGACCAACGCTTTGAGACGATGAACTTCTTCGTGCGCCGCCACCAGTAGTTCCCGGTCCTTTTGATTGAGGCTTGCGGTGGCGTGCTCCAGAAGCAGGTCTATACTCATGCCCATGCTCGTGAGCGGTGTGCGCAGTTCGTGTGAAGCCGCCATCACAAACTCGCTCTTGAGACGATCCACTTCTTTCAGGCGGGTTACATCCTTAAGCAGCAACACCGTACCCGAAAGACTCCGTTCTTTGCCCTGTATCGTAGTAACGGTGAACAGGTAATGGTATGTATGTTCTTCTTTATCGAATGTAATGATCCGCTCCTCTTCATTCATGTGCGGCTGAACGCCGGTCTCGATGGTCTTAGCAATAAGTTCGCAGATAATTGGTTCGGGCAGGATGTCCGCGCAACGCAAGGCCATGTGTTCTTCAAATTCCAGGTCCAACATGCGACGAGCGGCCGGGTTGATGCCCGTCACCTTGAGGTCATTGTCAAGAACAACCAAACCATCTTCAATACTGGCCAGTATCGCCTCACCTTTCTGTTTTTCGGAAATGATTTGCTCGATATTCATTTCATGGTAATGCGCAAGTTGACCTGCCATCTGGTTGAACTCCTTGGCAAAACGGCCCAGTTCATCCTCTGTTTCAACCGGAACCTGAACGGCGTATTCACCGGCGGCGATTTTGCGGGACGCTTCCATGAAGCGTCGGAGCGGCAGGGCGATTCGCTCAGAGAGAAGCAAACTGAAAATCAGTGCGGCAATTAACGCATAGGCTGCCACAACTGCCGTAGACCATACGGCTCTGGTGGCGACATATCCGGCCTGTACGCTGGCCGCATGCATGGTTTCTTCATTCAAATTACGCAGCTGAATACAAGCGTCGCGAACTTTGGTGAACAGTGGATAGACCGCTTCCTGGTAAGTGCTTTTTTTAAACACCATCGTTGGATGGTTAACGCTTGGCAAATCGGTTAAATCGGAAAACTGCCTCAGATACTTTAAGTAATCCGTTCCGATGGATTCAACAAGCTGCGCCTCGCCCTGAATCGTGATATTGTCCTTGGCCCTGACAAGCCATTGCAGGAACATGGCTTCATTTTCCCGGAACTGTGCAACTCCTTTTTCGGGGTCACCGAGAAACAGCAGAAGAACACCGCTATCCTGCCGCTCAAGTGCATCCACCATGTTCTCGGCGGCAAGGATGCTTCGGTAATTCTCCCGTAAGATTGCATCGCTGGCCTTGCCCAGAGAAATTAGGTTCATCACAGCCCAGGCGACCACCAGTCCCATTAGGATAAACACAACACTGTAGCCAAACAGGATCTTTTTCTTTATTGTCATCAATGCACCATCCTCCATGATTTAAACATTCCTGTTATATTAAGCAATTGTCGTGCCATGATATAAACTACCAAAAAACAATGAGTTAGCCTGTTTTCGGCTATAACGGCATTGCAAGTTTAAAGGTCGTAGTGGAGATTAACTGTTTACTTTTTTTGTGGACATTTTTTGCATTATAAATGGCAAATCCAAATAAAATCAGTAAGTTGTGACAAAAAGACACAACGGGCTAAGCTAAGCGAGTGTCAACTATATATGACGTTT
>JBDRGC010000369.1:0-2631 GCA_043818215.1 Chloroflexota bacterium
TCAACCTCCTGGGAGCATTTTAGCAATTAGGGCAAATGCTAGAGAATTGCTAAAATGCTGATTTGGGTATTGACAGGGAGTAAATATGTGGTATGATGTAGTCAGATTGAGAGAGTAAAGGAAAAGGAGAAAGCAAGATGATGAACCGTTTTGATTTTGTAACCATCAATGGAGAAGAGTACCAAGTCATTGAGCCGGATACCGGCAAAGTGTATCATGTTGCAACTAATCAAAGAATTGTTTTTGGCGACCTCCGCAACAGGGCCAGACTGGTTAAGGCGCAAGCACAAACTCAGTGGTGGGAAATCATCCCGGTAGCGAAATCGGCAACCCCGCGCCTAGATGCGCGCGCCGCCCTGCATTTCAATTTATACGCACCCTGGGGATTTGGATAGTCTCCTCCTGCCCATCTCCCCCGAGGTGGGCAGCAGGGAGCGGAGAAGGCTCTAAGGTTAGCAGAGAAAAGGAGAGAACGAACCCCTCTGCTGTCAACCTCCCGGGAGCATTTTAGCAATTAGGGCAAATGCTAGAGAATTGCTAGAGTGATGGATTGCCTATTGACAACAAGTCAATAATAGTGTATGATGTAGTCAGATTGAGAGAGTAAAACAAAAGGAGACGGAAATGGAAACCAGGAACATAGCAGAGAGTAACGATTACAGAATGTTCTACAAAAACCAATCGGGAATTGATGTAGGGCGGATTCGGTTTTCAGAGAGCCTACAGGAAACAATCCCCAGTTCTGTCCGCTCTGATTTTCTCGCCCGCGTATGCGAGGCATACAATCAGGAACCAACCCAGGATGATGCACTCCACATCATAACGAGCGCCAAGGACACAATCAAGGCAATGGCTGGGATGTTGCGGGAGGCCAGAAAATCAGGAACGGACGCAACCGAGTTGGTAGTGAAAATACTCAACGAATGGAATATATAGGAGGAATGAAATGAGCACGCTGGCATCAAAAATGACGATTCAGGAATTAGAGCAATATGTTCTCACCCACAGCGTAACGGGTGACCCGGACAGCAGCCTAATGGACTGGCTGTCGGGTAGCGACCTGTCGGACGAAACTCCCGACGACGTTGTAACGGAATGGGACGCTGAGAGGGGGGCACGATGATTGAAAAACTCAAAGCACTTGCTTTAATCTTGCGCCGAAGCATCACCGACGCAGAGAAACAGTTGCACGTCGCCGTTGAGCACGAGGACTGGGTAGAGGCCGGGACGAAAGCGGCATACCTGCGAGGATTGCAATTTGCGCTCACTGGAATCTATACCATTTGGGACGCGCCGTGGTCGCTGCCCGTTACAGCCAGCACAGCAGAACAGTCAACGACAACGAGCGCCCAGGTTGAAACCACCGACACAGAGCCTTTCGAGGATCGCGTCTATGCCGATGCGGACGACCGCACGGCCACCTGTTGCGAAAAATGCGGACGGTATCATTATGATTCATATTGTCCTCGCTGCGGAAACATTGCCACCGATACCCGGCCCAGTGGGTACAGGGCCGACCCGCTGGCGTATTGGGAACAAGATTGGTTTCTCGCAGAACAGGCCGCCCAAGCCGCCCGCCAGGTAGATGTAGAGTTCGGCTTCGACGACCGCACGGCGATGGCCGACAGCCACGATAGCGCAGGGGTGTGAGATGCGATACGCTGCCGAAGAACGCCAGGATTATCTCGACCACAATCTCAGCGCCGAGGCCGACGCCCGTTTGAGCGCCGCGCGCCGTCGGCACTTTAGCGGAGGCTGCCCATCCTGCGGCGGAGTGCCGGACGGGATGCAGTGGCTAGACGTTTCCGACCTGGCAGAAGTGTACAGCGTCCACACCCTGGGCGAATTGCGGCGCTATCTGCGCGAGACCGCCGCCGAGGGCACGAAGTGGTATCGCCGCCAGGGGGACACAGAGAGCGTCTTGTACTACAGTTGCTGGCAGTGCGGGCCGGAAGTACCGCCCGCAGAGTATCGAGAGATCGGGATAGGGGTAGCAAGTTATCCCAAATTGGGATTGGGATAAACTTGGGATAAAAAGACTTGACACGTGGTTAGTAATCGGTTATATTGGAGGCACTATGAAAAACTACCCAGAAACAATTACAGCAATCAGGGAATCGCACGGAATGGGCGGGCCAGGGGGCAGGGCTAAGTTTGCCAGATTCTTGGGAGTGTCTGGTGCGCTAGTCACGCTCTGGGAGCAAGGCAATCGGCGACCAGGGTTTGACAAGTTCGTGGTGCTGTTCAACCTGGCAAGCCCCGAGCAAAAGTGGGAGCTAGTCAACGCCATCACCGACGGCGACGATACTAGCACGGTGGTATTTCCGCCTAGCGGCCCAGTGCGAGCGGTGGCCGCGCAAGAGGAGGACGGCGATGCAGACGATAACGATTAAAGTCACGGATGGCAATGCCCGACTCTGGGCCGTGATGCTACGCGAGCGATATGGCAGGGACAAGCGCACGGGCCTGGACAGGCTGGCAGAGATTGCAGTTCGGCGAGCCGTGCTCGAACAGTTGAGCAAGGAGTGCTATGCAGGCGAGGCGCTGCTGGAAGCCGAGGACAACGAGAAAGGGGAACCGCACGAATGGAAATTGTACTGAGTTTTATCGATCCCACCGACGGCGAGACGC
>JBDRGC010000370.1:0-21497 GCA_043818215.1 Chloroflexota bacterium
ATAGACTTTCAGAAAAAGATTTTGACTCAATGTCATTCCCAAAGGGATAAGTATGCGAGCGGAGCTTGCGGAGCGAAGCAATCTCCTCCTGCAAAGTGTGAGATTGCTTCGTCACACAGAACGTTCCTCGCAATGACAGGATGGTAAGCAGAATCAAAAACATTATCTGAACAACTATAGAGAAATAAAAAGCTGCGGTACAATCACACGCCTATCGAATTAACAACACGGGGCAATGAGCGTGAGCAACGACTTTCTGACTCTGACTGCCCAACAGCAATCCACTCAACCGTCCCCGGCCGCGCGTCCCCATCACAATAAGATCATTGCCGCGCGTATCAGCAACATTGAGAATAGCCTCCGCAGGTGGGCCTTCCAAGACTTCGGTCTTCAGTTCTCCGGGAATATCCCCCAACCAACTCGAGTGCCGCTTTCAGTACATCATCCGCTTCTCTCAGACGTACGAATACGACCTGTTGGAAATTGGGTTCTCCCAAATAAACGGGAACCGGTTCGAAAGCCACCACAACTCGTAAGTTAGCATCATGATGGCGTGCCAAATCGCCTGCCAAACGGGCTGCCTTCCGGGCATGTTCCGAACCATCTATCGCAAGTAAAATATTCTCGAACATCGCACACCTCCAAGTATAAGATATAGGCAATACCGCAAAATCCGCACATTGCCTGACGGACGACGGACGACGGACGACGGAGGACGGACGACGGACGACGGAGGACGGACGACGGACGACCACGGACAGCCGATGGTAGGCTGTCGGTAGTCGGTCATCGGTCATCGGTCATCGGTCGTCGGTCATCGGTCGTCGGTCGTCGGTCGGCAGTCGTCCGTCATTCATGGTCTCCAGTGTTAGTTTTGCGGTACTGCATAGAGTTTCTTATTTATAGTATACAAAATAAAACAGGTGCGCGCAACTAGCAATCCGACATATTCCCCCAGGAGATTCTCATGCCCCTAGATATAACACTCGTCCGCGAACAATTCCCCGCTCTGCGCAACCCGGCTGTATTCTTCGACAATCCCGGCAGCACGCAAATCGTAGGGCAGGTGCTGGATCGCATGACCACCTATCTGACCGAATACAACACTAACCACGGCGGAGCATTCGCCACCAGCCGGAAATCAGATGCCGTTTTGGATGAAGCACGAACCGCCGCGGCAGACTTTCTGAATGCTTCCCGTCCCGAGGAGGTTGTCTTCGGCCCCAATATGACCTCCCTGACCTTCAATCTGAACCGTTCCCTGGCCCGATGGCTGGATCCCGGCGATGAGATTGTGGTCACTCGATTGGATCACGATGCCAATATCGCTCCCTGGACATTGGCAGCTGAGGAGCGCGGCTGCACTATCCGCTGGGTTGATTTTGATGTAGAAGATGGAACTTTGCGCCTGGATACCCTCGAAGCAGCTCTGGAGCATGAACCAAAGATCGTGGCGATTGGTTATGCCTCCAATGCACTGGGCACCATCAACCCCATTGCCCGGATTGTAGAAATGGCGCATGCCGCGGGTGCGCTGGTCTACGTAGATGCAGTCCAGTACGCGCCTCACGGGCCAATAGATGTTCAGCAATTAGGCTGTGATTTTTTGTCCGCATCGGCTTACAAGTTCTTTGGCCCTCACGTGAGCATTCTTTACGGACGTTACGAATTGTTGGATAAATTGATGGCTTACAAAGTCCGCCCCGCTCATGATTCTCCGCCGGACAAATTCGAGACCGGCACAAAAAACCACGAAGGCATAGCTGGAATATTAGGAGCGTTCGAATACCTGGAATGGGTCGGCGATACCTTTGGGGATTTGTACGCTGAAAAGTACGCTTCCCGCCACAGCGGACGCCGGCTACGCTTGAAACAGGCCCTGGCTGTCATCCGCGCTTATGAATTCGAGATCAGCCGCGCGCTGCTGGAAATATTGACCAACACCCCAGGAGTGCATCTTTATGGCCCCTGCGATCCGCGCCGGCTAGAGGAGCGCGTGCCGACTTTTTCCTTCACTGTAGCAGGCCAACACCCTCGTCAAGTCGCCGAAAAGCTGGGTAAAGAAGATCTACGTTTGGGACGGGAATTATTATGCCCTGGCCGTCACCGAGCGTCTGGAAGTCGAAGAAAACGGAGGCATGGTGCGGGTCGGCGCGGTGCATTACAACACATTGGAAGAAGTCAACCGATTCGGAGAAGCTCTATCGAAAATTGCCAGGAGCGAGTAACCCCCTTAAAAACAGAACGCCCTCATAATTTCCAGGGAGGGCGCTTAAATGACAAATGCCAGAGTGAGGGGGGCACCCTGACATTTGTCCCCTTAATAATACCCAACAATCCAAAATTTATCAAGGGGATTTCGTTGCAATTTCATAGCAAAATACGTGGTTCGTGAAGCATGAAGCGTGAAGCATGAAGCATGATGCGTGAAGCGTGAAGCGTGAAGCATGAAGCATGAAGCGTGAAGCGTGAAGCATGAAGCATGAAGCATGAAGCATGAAGCATGAAACATGAAACATGAAACATGATGCGTGATCCCGTAGGAGAATCGGGACGATGTGCGTGATACTTTTTCTACTGAGACTTCACGTTTCACGTCTCGCGTCTCGCGGCCCACCAGCAGCCTGCCAGCTTTTGCTCAACTGCCTTAAAAGACAAACGCCAGAGTGAGGGGGGCACCCTGACGTTTATCGAGTGTTATGATACCCGGTTTTTGCTTATTGTCCAGGACATTTTCATTGCAGTAAAATTGCGATTGTTTCAAGTACCCCAGGAGGGATTTGAACCCACAACCTAGGCTTTAGGAGAGCCTCGCTCTATCCATTTGAGCTACTGGGGCAAGCAGGAAAATTATAGCACTTTGCATAGAGCCAGGCAAGATACACCGGACAGAACTTCATTCCTCGATATTTTGGAGAGCGTAGGTCACCACTGGTTCATGACCCGGCAATGATTGCGAACCCAGGAGGTTAGCATCAGCGTTCGGCACCAACTGGTATGTAGCCTCGCTGATCAGAATCTCTCCAGGGCGGGCAACCTCCTGCAGGCGGCGGGCAATATTGACGGTATCACCAATGACCGTGTAATCCATCACCCGCTCGGAGCCAATATTGCCCACCACGACCTCCCCCGAATGTATTCCAATGCCTAATCCTAATGAAGATAGAATCTGATTGCCGCCCTCGGATTGCAAACGAATAAAACAGCGCTGCATATCCAAAGCCGAGAGCAAGGCGCGTTCCGCGTCGTCTGTGCTGATGAGAGGTGCTCCATAGAATGCCATAATTGCGTCTCCGAGAAACTTGTCGAATGTACCTTTATTTTGGAACACTATCTCGACAAGTTCATCGAACACCAGATTGAGAGTATCGACAACTTGCTTGGCGGAGTGGGAGGCAGTGAATTTTGTAAAACCCCGTAAATCGGCGAATAGCACAGTCACCTGACGAGTTTCGCCTCCCAACTTTAGATGCCGCTCCGGATCTGTGAGGATGATATCGGCGACTTCATTATCCACATAACGATGAAGAACCTGCCGCAAAAGTTCGTTGCGGCTTTCGAGTTCATCGTGCATATACTTCAATCGCAGCAATGACCGCACCCGCGTAAGCAATATAACGGAGTTGAACGGTTTACTAATGAAATCATCGGCCCCTGATTCGATAGCGTTGAGTTTTTCGTCTTGAGGATCCAGCGCGGTGACGATAATAACAGGAATGAACTGGGTTCGCGAATCACTCTTGATCTTACGACAAACGCTCAATCCATCCATGCGCGGCATCCGGATATCAAGAAGAGCCAAATCAGGCTGCGTTTCCTGGATATTTTCCCAGGCCTGTTCACCATCGGGAAAGGCCAGAACATCGCAGCCGGCATCAACGAGGTACGTTTTCAGCAGATCGCGGTTCAGCCAGTCATCATCGGCAACTACAATTTTCGGGGGACGGGAGAATTCTGCAAACAGTTCCATACGAGTCTCTCAAGGTAGTACGAATTTGGAAATTCGTACTACGAGATTATACTCATAAATAATATTTTTAGCGTTTCAACATCAGTGCAACGGCCACAGCAGCGGCAGCACCAACACCGAGATGATCATCGTCACAAAAATCAGCGGCAGGCCCACTTTGATGTAATCGCTGAAGCGGTAATTGCCCGCGCCCATCACCAGGGTGTTGACCGGCGAGGCTACCGGGGAAGCGAAGGCCATCGAGGCCGCGACGGCGACGGCCATCAAAAAGGCGTAAGGCTGCACGCCGAGCTTCTGCGCCGCGGCCAATGCGATGGGGGCAATCAGCACCGTGGTGGCGGTGTTAGATAACACCTGGGTGAACAGCGATGTGAGCAGGAACAGGCTGGCTATGCTGACCATGGGACTCATATTCCCAAAGGCATCGGTCAAGCCCTGGGCGATAAGTTCCACCAGCCCGACTTTGGTGAGGGCGGTACTCATGGGCAGCATCCCGGCAATGAGCACGATGCTCTTCCAGTCTACGGCCGCGTAGGCATCGTCGATACTCAGGCAGCCGGCGAGGATCATGGCCAGGGCCGCTAACATGCTGGCTGCGGCCACGGGCAGAGCATTGGTGACCATCAGGGCCAACATGCCCGCCAGAATCAGCAGTGCAATGGGAGCCTTCTTTCGGGCTGGCGCGCCGGTCATCTCCTCTGGCTGGCCCATGACCACGAAATCACGCCGCTGCTTGCGCAGGATCAAAATATTGTGCCAGGGACCTTGTACCAGCAGAGTGTCGCCAAAGCGGAGGGGGGTGGATTTCAAGTCGAGTTCTTCGCCCGCACCGGGTCGGCGGATACCCAGGACGGTCAGGTGGTACAGGGTTCCGAAACGGGCTTCTACCAATGTTTTGCCCACCAGAGATGAACGCGGCGGCAGCAGCACTTCGGCCAGGCCAATCTCGTCGGAAAGCAGAGCCTGCCGGTCGTCTGTTTGGGCGGGCTGCACTGCCAGGTTGAGAGCCGCGGCCGCGTGGCTGACATCGTTGTGGGCGCCCTGCACGATGAGCAGGTCCCCGGTGGCCAGGGTGGTCTCAGGCTCGGGAGTGATGGAATCGGGAGCATCGGATTGCAGGACGAGGCTGCGCTCCCCAAATTTGGCAACCTCCCTGGGATCAGCATCCCGCAAAATTTCCAGGATGGTCACGCCATATTTGCCCCGGATTCCGCTATCTTGGAGAGACTGCCCCGCCAGAGGAGAATACCGTCTGACCCTTAATCGAAAGAGATTATCCGGCAGCTCGTAAAGGGACACCAACTCCTCAGGGGTCTCGACACGCTGCAAATCCTGCTTGGGTTTGTGATCCGGCAGCAGGTGGACGCCCGCCAGCAGCATGTAGCCGATCCCCGCAATCAGCAGGATGATCCCAATGGGGGTGTAATCGAAAAATTGGAAAGGGGTCAATCCCTGTTCGCGAAGCAGGTCACTGACGATGATATTGGGCGGCGTGCCGATAAGCGTCATGGCCCCACCGAGCAGCGCCCCGAAGGAGAGCGGCATCAGCAATTTGGAGGGGCTGATCTTGGCATTCCAGGCCAGGCTGATGATGGCGGGCAGCAGGACTGCCACGGCTCCGGTATCGCTCATAAACCCGGAAAGCAGGGCCACGGCTGCCATGATGACCACGGTCAGGCGCGTTTGGCTGTTTCCAGCAATGGTGAGGATGCGCCGCCCGATGTCGCCGGCCAGCCCAGTCTGCATCACCGCCCCGCCGACCACGAAGAGCGCGGCGATAGTCAGTACTGCGGGGCTGGAGAATCCGGCGATGGCTTCATTGGTGGTGAGTACGCCAGTGAGCATCAGCGCGATGACCACGGCCAGGGCTACCACGTCAACGCGCAGCCATTCGGTGATGAAGAGCATGATGGCGGTGGCGAGGATGCCGAGGGTGAGGAGCATTTGTAGAGTCATAATTGGAGATTAGAGAGTAGAGATTGGAGATTGGGTATTGGGGATTGGGGATTGGGGATTGGGGATTGGAGATTGGAGATTAGAGATTGGAGATTGGGGATTGGGGATTGGAGATTGGGGATTGGGGATTGGAGGGTGAATCTCCAATCTCCAATCTCTAATCTCCAATCTCCAGCTATTCCTAAAACCCGCCTTCTGTTAAAAGGATAAAAATGGCTGCAACCCCAACCATACACGCCACCATCACCGCAAACACACCGCAGGTGATGCCGATGGTGGGCCAGGTGTATTTGCTGCGCTCGGTGCGGGTGGTAAGCTCTAACTTTGATTCTTCCGCTGTTTTGGTAGGTGGATACAACCCATCGGCGATGCGGGCCAGTTCCCACAGGTCGTCAATCCACGCGCGGACGTTTTCGGGAGTGATATTCTTGATCTGGGTGTGGTTGAGTTGTAGCAGCACAGCGTTGGGTTGTATCACCAGAGTGCGGAGTTCTGCGGCGGCCTGTTCCTCGGTCAGACGCAGGATGATTTCGCGAGCCTGGGGATCGGTCACCAATTCACGCGTCCAGCGGTGATCCAACGGGTAGATGCTGAGATGCTCGAACCCGGGGGCGCCTACATCCAGGGTTTCTTTGTCGAGTATGTTGGCCGCGATCTTTTGGATGCTCCCTTTCCGGCTGATACCGACGCGCGTCCCCAGTGACGCGGCGAGGTAAATTTGCAGGGTCGGCCCGCGGTAGACGTAGACATCAACCTGGTGGCCGCGCACCGTGCCGTGATACTGGCGTCCGTTTTGCAGGTACATCTTGCCCGTCAATCCCAGGGGAGTAAAGGCCGCGTCGAGTTCCCCCGCGCGTTTACGGATGCTCCCCACGCCCCAGGCGATCACACCGCCGGTGACGAGGAATATGAAGGCCAGCAACAATCCGCCCCAAATAAAAAAATGCGCATCATCGTCGATGGGCAGCATGAATGCACCCGCTGTCAGACAGCAAAAGCCGCCGATCATAACAACTGCCGCGGCAATGTACACAACAAAACTGCGGGCACATCCGCCGCCCCAGGCTCGTAGAAGTCTACTTTCGATCATACCAATTCTCCATTGTGTCGCTGAGACTGTGATATGTGAAAACGTGAAGCGTGTTGCATGTTGCGTGTTGCGTGGAGTGTGGTGCGGTGGCTGAATTGTCGATTTTAATCCTATCATATAATGGCGCGTGGATGGTATGATTCTTGGGGAATCAACCAACGGATTGCCTGCGGCGCAGCGGATTAGTGGGCAAGCTCTCACCCAACGCTCACACTTGTACCATATTGGTATCCGTTATCATCCGCTGACGAATTGGGAACACTCCCTTTCTTTTTAGTATCGGTTTGTAGTAGGGCACGCGAGTGCCCCTGTGCTCTTTTAGCACAGGGCTGTCGTAGATTACATGCTATAATTTAGCGAAATAATAAAAACGCCGGGCAGTGCGGCCCGTGGGCTGATCTTGACACTCTCGGCAGTGGCCTGCACGATAAGGGCGTGAGGCCTTAGCAGGATCGCACAAGCACTCCGTCCGTATCAATTATGGGCGGTTTTTGTTTTTTCATGCTGCCGCAAATAAATACGGAGGAAAAATTGCAGTAGCGCAATTTCATAGCTACCAGACCTACCAGGTTTCAAAAACCTGGTAGGTCTAAAGGCGAGTGAATTATGAGTGAAGATAAAGACCTGCAAGCAGAAAACGAACGCTTGAGAGCGGAGTTAGCGGGCATTAAAAATGCCCGCGCCGACCACGGCAGCGCCATCGCCCAAGGCGAAGGGGCCACCGCACTGGCCGAAGGCGCAACCCAGGTTAACACCGCAGGCGGCCCCGCCGTATTGAGAGATGTCAACGCCGGGCAGGATGCTGTGATGGGCGACAAAATCACCGCTAAAACCGTGATCGTCAATAAGAAGGGCACCAAAGTCTTCATCGGTGAGCAGCCCATCGAAATCACCGCGGTCAACCGGGAATCTATTTTGGGCAAATACCTGGCCTACCTGATCGCTCGCAACCGCTACTTGCAGTTGCAGGGCATCCGCTCCGGGGGCAAGCTGGTCAATATCGAACTCGAAGAAATTTATATCACCCTGCGGGCCACGCAGCAACGCAGCCCGGCAGCAGATCAAGACTGGCTGGCCGCCGAAGCTGCTTTTGCGCCCGGTGAACGCGTACGGCTTCCGATGGGACGCGGCTCGGTGGTCGAAACTGTGCATGTCGATCAGGCCCTGGCTACCCACCGCCACCTTGCCATTTTGGGCGATCCCGGCAGCGGCAAAACCACTCTCATGCGCTATCTGGCCCTGCAATATGCCCGCGATCTGGCCCAGAAAACCAGCGGCGTACAGGCTCGCTTGGGACTGGACGAATCCGGCTTCCTGCCCATCCTGATCTCCCTGCGCCAGGTAGGAGCCTTTCTGCGCAGCCGCCACCCCCACGATGACGGCACCGACGGTCATGCCCTGTTTCTCGAATACATCCGCAGCGCTTTCCGCAGCGAGCGCATCCCCTTGCCGGATGATTTCTTCGATGAATACCTGACCAGCGGCCGCGCCGCGATCCTGCTGGATGGCCTGGACGAAGTTGCCGACCCCGACCTGCGGCGGCGGGTTTCCCGATTGGTGGAGGCCTTCACCACGGCCTACGCCCAATGTCGCTTCGTGGTGACCAGCCGGGTGGTGGGCTACACCGGCGCGGCCCGGCTGGGAGGCGATTATGCCCTCTCCACGGTGCGCGATTTCACGCTCAAAGATGTCGAAAATTTCCTATCCCACTGGCATCGTCTGGTCGCCGTGGGGCAGATGGGAGCGGAAGAAAGCGCCCTGCACTACGCCGCCGACCAGACCGCCCAGTTGATGGCCGCCATCCGCGGCAACGAGCGCATCCGTGCTCTGGCGATCAACCCCCTGATGTTGACCGTCATCGCACTGGTACACCGTGACCGGGTCAAGCTGCCTGACCGGCGCGCCGAACTCTACGCCGAAGCCGTGGATGTGCTACTGGGCAAATGGGACGAAGCCCGCGGCGTGCGCGAGATCGCCGTGCTGGCGGATGCCCCCTTCGATACCGGCGACAAACGCCTGATGCTGCAAGCCATGGCCCTGCAGATGCAGGAGAACCAACAAAAGGAGATTGCCACCGAAGACCTGCGCCGCCTGCTGGCCGAGATGTTTGCCGAGATGCTGGCCGACAAACGCGGCGTGCGCAAAGCAGTAGAGCGTTTCCAGCGCGTCATCGAGGAGCGCACTGGCCTGCTGGTGGCCCGCGGCGAAGGCATTTACGCCTTCTCGCACCTGACCTTTCAGGAATACCTGGCCGCCCTGGCTATTGCGGCCCGCGACGATTATGTAGCCTACACCCTGGCCCGCTGCGGGGAGGCCTGGTGGCGCGAAGTGACCCTGCTGGAAGCCGGTTATTTGAGTATGCAAAGCAAAGAGCGCACCACCCGCCTGATAAGAGCGATTGCAGAGAAAAAAGAAGAACCAGAGCTGTATTACAATCTGTTATTAGCGGTTGAGTGTGTGAGAGATGTAAGTGACAATCGTGTAGCTGGTGGGCTTGGTAAAGAATTACAGGGACGATTACGGGCTGAATTCGAGTCTCAGGGTTTAATGGGTTTCCTACCCGCAAAAAAACGTCGTCGTATCGCGGCGGCTACTGCATTGGCAAAAATTGGTGGTGCAACGGAATATTGGACAAAGCCATTCGGCGAACCAGAGTGGGCCACGATCCCCGCTGGCGAATTCTGGATGGGCGGGGATGGCAAATACGATGGCAAACCCATTCACAAAGTCAATCTGGATGCCTTTCAAATCGCGCGTGTCCCGATCACCAATGCCCAATACGCCCTGTTCGTCAAAGCCGCTGAACACGATCCCCCATCATATTGGGACGAAGGCCGCCCGCCAAAAGGCAAAGAAAGCCACCCGGTAGTGTATGTCACCTGGCACGATGCCATCGCCTACTGCCAGTGGTTGAGCAAAGTCACCGGCAAAAATATCAGCCTGCCATCCGAAGCGGAGTGGGAGAAAGCTGCGCGCGGTGACAAAGACCAGCGTGCTTATCCCTGGGGCGAGAATTTTGAATCCACGCGTTGCAATACCAGTGAACTTGGCCTGGGCGACACCACCCCCGTGGGCATCTTCATCGAAGGTGCCAGCCCCTACGTTGTGCTGGATTTGAGCGGCAATGTCTGGGAGTGGACCCGCAGCATTAGGGATAACGAGAAATACCCTTACCCCTATGATCCCAATGATGGCCGCGAAAACCTGGGATCAAGCTCGGCTCGCGTGGTGCGGGGGGGCGCTTTCAGCAACAATCAAGACCTCGCCGGTTGCGCCTGCCGCTACGGCAGCGGCTACCTCGTTCCCGGGTACAGGTTCGACCGCGGCGGTTTTCGGGTGGTAGTGAGTGAGTTCTCCTGCGCAGCATCCCCTTTGGGTGCTTTCTTCTGCTTCTTGACGCTGTACTCTGGTATCTCTGTACTCTGTATCTCCCCCCCTACGGGGACGATGTGAATCTCTGGTTTTTCTCTGGCTTTTAAACGCGAATTTTTTCGGGAGGCTGTTTTGAGCGGTCAAGAAATGCCTATCTTTAGCCGTACTTTTGATTTTCTCACTTGGCTGCTGCCGGTGACTAATAGCTTCCCTAGAGCGCACCGGTTTTCTTTCACCCATCGTTTGCTGAGGGCTGCCTTTTGGTTTTGGCCCCGCTAAAATAAATGACAACGAATTTCAAAGGATGCCGCGAATTTAACTCAACCAATTCGCGCTATCCTTTATAATTTGTTGCGCAGTGCTGTGCCCTCTACAGTATTATATTCTGTCCAGCAAAAAATGACAGCGAATAGGGCAGGATGCCGCGAATTGAACACTATCCATTCGCGCTATCCTTTGAAATTTGTTGCGCAGTGCTGTGCTTTTTACAGTATTATATTCGTAACCGTACAGTATTATATTCACAAATGTTTCCTTTTGTTTTCCTTCGTGTTACTTCGTGCCCTTAGTGGTAATGGATTGAGGCATCTAATGAAAAATCAAGCACATATTGGATACATTGTCGGCGGGGGTCTGAAGGGGAATCTGCGCGTCCGCCTCACCGTCCCCTCGCAGGATGTGCAGGAGGGAGCCTTCGTGGTCATCGAGAGCGGCGACTGGCAATTCTACGGACTGGTGACCGACCTGCAATTAGGGGCCATCGATCCCCGCTTTGCAGACGAACAAAGTGAGAGCCGCTTTCCGCCCAATATTGCCGGGCTGCTCCACGGACAGACGCTCTACACCAATTTAGAAGTGCTCCCCGCCCTGATGCTGGAGCGCGGCCCCGAAGTGGACTCGCCCGAATACCCGCAATGGGCCGCCGCCATCGATGCCGGGCTGCACGCCAAGCCTCGCCCCCTGCCTGTCAAAACCGTGCCGCCGCACCACGCCCTCGTCCGCATGGCCTCGCCGGGTGACATCGCCGAGATATTTGGCAAAGACGAGAAGGGCAATCTTGTGATCGGCCATACCCGCGAACAGGGACATCCCGTGCGCATCAACCTGGGCAGATTCGTGCAGCGTTCAGCGGGCATATTCGGCGCCACAGGAACCGGCAAATCCTTCCTGACCCGCATCGTGCTGGCCGGGTTGATTCACTACAACGCCGCCTCGGTGCTGGTTTTCGATATGCACAACGAGTACGGCTTCGATGACACCGCCTCCGACACCGGAGAACGCGTCATTGGTCTGAAGACCAAATTCCGCTCACGGGTGCGGGTGGTCGGGCTGGGGCGTGGGGCGCAGATCCGCGACCAAAACCCCGACTTCCATCTGGAAATCGCCATGCGCGATATCCGCCCTACCGACATCGAACTGCTCACTCGCGAACTCAACCTGCGCGAGACCACCCCCACGACGCTGGACGCGCTGGTCAAAACCTTCGGGAGCGAGGGTTGGTTTTCCGCCTTCCGCAATATGACCACCGAAGTGTGGACAGACGAAGACGGCAAGAAATCCCCTGCTCCCGGCAGCGTGGCAGCCTGGGCCAATGCCGAGGGCGTCAACGTGATGGCCGCCGAGGGGTTGCACAACAAACTGCGCCGCGTTTTCAACCTGCCCTACGTGGTCGAGGAACCCGCCGCCGATGGCATCCGCGAGATAGTCAAGGCATTGGAAGCCGGGCAGCATATCGTACTCTCCTTCGGCAAACACGAGCGCGACTTAGATTACCTGCTGGTTAGCAACCTGCTGACCCGCAAGATACGTGCGGCCTGGGAACAGCGCACCAACGAATTCCGCTCTTCGGGTAAGGACGAACCCCGCCCCTTGGTGATTGTTATCGAGGAGGCTCACAAGCTGCTCAACCGCGAAATGGCCGGGCAGACCACTTTCAGCACCATTGCCCGCGAAATGCGCAAATACTACGTCACCCTGCTGATCATCGACCAGCGGCCCTCGCAGATTTACGACGAGGTCATGTCGCAGTTGGGGACGCGCATCTCAGGCTGGCTGGGCGATGACGACGATGTCCGGGCGGTGCTCTCGGGTCTCTCGGGCCGCGATGCCCTGCGGGGGATGCTGGCCCGTTTGCAGCCCCAGCAAGAAGTGCTCCTGCTAGGGTGGGGAGTCCCCATGCCGCTGCCGGTCAAATCACGCCGCTACGATGACGCGTTTTGGGATGAATTGTTGGGGACGCACAAATCCAAGCGCAGTGAACAGGACATATTGGAAGAATTAGGATTTTGATCTCATCACATAAATGTTTTTTGCCCCCCAAAGTGCGTCATTTGAATTATGCAGGGTGAAATGAAATTGTAAATGGTGAATTATAAATGGTAAAGGATTGCGGTGGTGTATCCACCTCATTTACAATTTACAATTTACAATTCACCATTTACCATTTGGTTTTGTTTGTGCGTTATTCAAATGACGCACAATTTTCCCTTTTGGTGGGCGGAAAATCATTTATGCATCATAGTGTTTTTAGGAAGTAGTATCCCATGCTTGTCATTATCAGCGATCTCCATTTGAAAGATGGTACCTCGGGGGCCAGCATCACCGCAGATGCTTTTCGCGTCTTTGCCGGACGGCTGCGCGATCAGGCTTACCGGGCCTCCCATCGAACTGGAAGTAAATCCTACCAGCCAATCGAGGTCATAGATCTGGTTTTATTGGGAGATGTCTTCGACCAAATCCGTTCTGTAAAATGGTTGGAAGAAAATGGGCAGCCGGTGAGTATCCGACCGTGGGACGACCCCAATAGTCCAGAATTCATCCGCAAAATACAGACAATCAACGATGACACCTTGAAATATAATACCGAAACCTTTGAAATCTTTAGGCATCTTAGCGAAGGGAGATTAGTTACTCTTCCACCGGCTGTTAGGGGCGTTCCCGATGAAGACGCCTCGGAACGCATCCCGGTAAAGGTGCGCATCAACTATATGGTCGGAAACCACGATTGGTTTTTCCACCTGCTCGGCCAAAAATACAATGAGATGCGCCAGAACGTCATCGACGCCATGGGACTCGCCAACCCGGCATCCCCCTTCCCTTACGCCCCCGCTGACTCTCCCACGCTGGAAGATGTTCTTGCCCGTCACAAAGTCTTCGCTCGCCACGGCGATTATTTCGACAAGATGAACTACGATGCCGCCCAGGGAAGGAACGCGGCCACTTTGGGAGATGCCCTGGCGGTAGAACTGCTCGACCGTTTCCCGTTCGAAGTCAAAAAACAAATGGGGGGTGTGCTGCCCCATCAATTCAGCGAGGGTCTCAAAGAGCTTTCTAATGTCCGGCCTGCGCTAGTGACTCCGCTGTGGATCGGAAATTTGGTCAACCGTTACGTCGAAAATGCCCAACATGTGGATGATATCAAAGCTATCTGGGATGATTTAGTCGAGCGTTTCATTGATCTGGACTTCGTGCGCTCCCACGACCAAAAATTCAAATTCGATATTGTCGATGCCATGGAAGGAATTTTGCACCTTTCGAAAGGGCTTCCTTTCGAGACTCTCAATCGCATGATGGGATGGATGGGGGAAAAACTGTGGGGCAACAACGTTTCCATTGCTAAACACGCTTTAGAAGAGGAAGCGTTCAAAAAACGTGCGGCGCGTTATATTGTCTATGGGCATACTCACTTCCATGAAGTTGTCCCTCTGGATACGTCCCTGGTAAATGGTCAAATCTTCGATCAGATTTACATGAATTCTGGAACCTGGCATTCCTATCATAATTTGACTTTGCACGACCCCAACCAACACAAATTCATAGGGATGCAAGTGATGACTTATCTGACCTTTTTCCAAGATGACGAGCGCGAAGGACATCCCTTTGAATCCTGGTCGGGATCGCTAGCAATGCCAACGGGTTGAGGGTGTGGGGCGTGGAGGGTGGAGCGTGGAGGGTCACACCAGACCTTCCAGGTTTTGGAAACCTGGAAGGTTTTACCCAGCGCCGTCCCCGGCGCAACTGGGGCTATCAAACCCGCCGTGGACAGCGTTGGAGCAGTGAATGCCCAAACTAGCAGCTGGTCACCGACACTTTTGCGGTATACTCCTCGTATTGTGTGGCGCAAAAAACTGAGGGGAACATGATACAATAAAACAAAGCGTTGCTATGCAAAAAGGAGAACCCCGTGTCCAGCCTGGATCGCGAAATCGTACTCAAAACCCTGCGCGGCTATGCCGAAGTAAACCGCATCACCGAAGCCGAACGCCGCGCCCGGCTGAAACATCTCACGGATGACCAGGCGCGGGACGCCTTTGACGCTCTCAACGACAGCGTCGCCGAAATGAGTGCAGACGAAAAAGCGCGTCTGGCGCAATTCAGGCTGGAACACCACCTGAAAGTCCGTCAAATCATGAAACTTGTGGCACAGTCGAGGAGATATGAACCCGCGTTTTGAAGCTGCTTGGGAAATTCACCAATTCCTGAATAAACACAGCATCACTTATGCCGTCATCGGCGGCATCGCCGTTCAAAAATGGGGGGACCAACGCTTCACACGAGATGTAGACCTGTCAGTTGCCACTCCCCTGGTCGAAGGGTCCGCGCCAATCATTCGCCTCATCACCGGTCATTTCCCCTCACGGTCTGCTGACCCATTCACCTTTGCCCGCCAAACTCGCATGATTCTCGTCACCGCCAGCAACGGCGTGGAGGTGGACATCTCGCTGGCCCTGCCGGGTTACGAAGACGAGATGTTCGCCCGCACCATCGAGTATGAACTGGAAGCGGGGAAATCAATCCATCTCTGCTCCCCCGAAGATCTCATCATCCATAAAGCTGTCGCCGGACGCCCGCAAGACATTTTCGACATCCAGGGCATTATCTACCGGCAGGGGGAAAAGCTAGATTTGGGTTACATCCGCGGCTGGTTAGCACAATTCGCCGAAGTATTGGAAAACTCCGAAGTGCAATCCTGCTTCGAAGATGCCTGGCAGCGTTACTTGACCCCATAACAATTGGAAAAACAGGGGCCAGAATCGCTACGATAACCTGCGTGGCTATGCTGAAGGCAACCGCCTATAAAACCCTATCTCTACTGCTCGTGCAGCCGGTTGGCAAAGTCCGCGTGCGACTCCGAGGCCAATCCATCTTGTAAAACAGCCAATATCTTTTGCAAATCGTCAGCCCAAAAGGCGACCGAATCTAACCACAGTCCCGGAAATACTTCGCTGCGAAGAATGCCATTTTCGTCTGGCGCCAGGGCCTCATAAACGCCCTCGCGTAAAACGAACCAGTCTATGCGTTTCTCATACATCTGGATTGCGATGTACTCCTGCACACCGGAGCGGGCGTAGACGCGGCGTTTGGTATGCAGGTCGTAGGAGACGCTGCTGGCGGAAATCTCAACGACGAGTTCAGGCGGGCCTTCGATGTAGTCGTCTTCCGAAATTCGGGAGTGTCCCCCCTGTTCAGGTTCCAGGCGCAATAAGATATCAGGCTGAACTTCATTCTCGAAGTCTAACCGCACGGTTGCATTATCGCTGGGGTCAATGACGAGGGTCGCTGCCACGTAAGTGCCAATCCAAGTACTGATGTAGATATGCGGTTTACCGTGTTTTTGGTGATGCACAGGTGAGGGCATGTAAACTACTCCTTCGATGAGTTCAGCCTTTTTGATTTCCGGGTGGGCGTTGTAGCGGCGTTCGAATTCCATACGCGTCAGAAGATCGCCGGTATTGAGTGGAGGGGGATGGAATTGCGACAGTTGAACTGGTTTCATTTGTCGCGAGCGTTCGAGCATTACAGGGGCTAGAGTTGTCATTTCAACACCTTCTTGGGCAGGATGAACATGGTTGGGGCAATTGCACTTGTTGTTATTATAGCACGGAGTTTATGGCTCTCGCCCGATGAGTTGGCTTGCCCTCGCAGCAACGGCCAGCAGAGACCGAGCACGTCCTAGCTCTACCTTGCCCATGGCAAGCCAACCAACCACACCGGCCCCAACCCACCGCTCCAGTGCTACAGCAGACCCAGCAGCCCACTGCGCAACAACGGCACACGCCAACTGCGCTGAATGTGATCCCAGACTACGTGCCTTAAGCTGTGATCGTGGTTCCCACGAACCCGACGCCGACTGCGCTTCCGAGTGCCAGTTGTGACACTGTGCAGACGCCGGTCCTGCGCAACCATGCCACTGGCGATACTCGGCATCGCCTCCCCGATGAGCCAGTCAGCGCTGCTCTCCGGTCTATGCCCCATCAAGATGAGACCTATACAGGCCAGGATGACAAACAAGTGCAATCTGGATTGCGCATATCGTACAAATTGAAACAGGGAGAAAGATGTGATAGAATTCATAAGCCAGTTTTGTTTTGGTTGGGTCTGATTTACTAAACTTTACCGCAAAACTTGCATTCTGATTATGGGCAATTCCCAACTCGTTTTTGCACTGCTCTACCGGCTTTTTGGCGTCAAATCGCCCGTTCTCCCCCGCTTTTTTTGTGCCCAGTTCGATACGCTCACAAAATAATTACCGCAAAGAACGCCTACCTATGCAAGCATATCATCCCGGTATCTAGGGACTGGCACTTGCGCCAGATTGCACATCGTACCGATGTTCTTTCGGGAGTGCAGGTCGAGTTCGCTGAGAGAAAAACAAAGCCAAAACTCTGCACTCTCTGCGAACTTCGCGAAGCATACCCGAAGGGGTACCGCCGTGAGATAGCCTTTTTTCAGTAGAGTCATACTTCATGATGCCAAATCTTCAATCTCCAATCTCCAATCTCCAATCTCCAATCCCCAATCCCCAATCTCCAATCTCCAATCTCCAATCTCCAATCTCCAATCTCCAATCTCCAATCCCCAATCCCCAATCTCCAATCCCCAATCCCCAATCTCCAATCCCCAATCCCCAATCTCCAATCTCCAATCCCCAATCCCCAATCCCCAATCTCCAATCTCCAATCTCCAATCTCCAATCCCCAATCTCCAATCTCCAATCTCCAGATCATCTCTGGCCCCAAATTTCCTCCCTGCCCTATTTCCGCGCCCTCATCCGTGCCGTGGAAGCGAGCTTTTATGACGACATCCAACTCCCCGCGCCGAGTCTCGACCTGGGCTGCGGCGACGGTCACTTTGCCAGCCTCACCTTCGACCGCCCCCTCGAAGTCGGCGTGGATCCCTGGTGGGGGTCGCTGCGAGAAGCCAGCGGGAGGGATGCCTACCGGGGGTTGGTGCAGGCCGATGGGGCGCGGATGCCCTTCCCCGATGCATACTTTGCCAGCGCGGTGAGCAACTCCGTGCTGGAACACATCCCCCACCTCGACGCCGTCCTCGCTGAGACAGCCCGTCTCCTCAGGCCGGGCGCCCCCTTCGTTTTCTGCGTCCCCAACGAGCGCTACCTGACCGAGTTAACTATCCCCGGCATTTTTGCTCGTCTCGGCTTGCGACGTCTGGGAGACGCTTACACGGAATGGTTCCGGCGGATGTCGCGCGTCCACCACGCTAATCCGCCTGAAGTCTGGGATATGCGTTTGCAGCAAGCCGGGTTCACCCTCGAAAATTGGTGGCATTACTTTTCCCCTGAGGCCATGCGAGTCTTGGAGTGGGGCCATTACTTCGGCCTCCCCAGTCTGGTAGCCCACTGGCTGACCGGTCGCTGGATTCTGATCCCCACCCGTTGGAATTTAACCCTCACGCGGCGAATTGTGCGTTCTCATGCTAAGTCCGAATCCCACCCACAAGGGACATTCACTTTTTACGTAGCCCGCAGAAAGTGACAGGTCAGGGATCAGGAAAATGAACAATCTCCAACCCCTAATCTTCGACGAAATCTATTTCGAAACCGACACCTACGAAAACGTTTCCTTCGAGAAATACAGCCAATACTGGTGGTCGAACCGCTTCTACGCCATCCTGGCTCGCCGATATGGAATGCCCAGTACACGTCTACTCGAAATCGGCTGCGGGCTGGGTCACCTCTCGGGCCAACTCGAAGACAGCTTCGACACCTACGCCATCGATGTCAACGCCTGGGCGATCCAGCAAGCGCCCCAAGTCGCTCCGGCCACGCGCTTCAACCTGGCCTCGGCAGAAGATCTGCCTTTCGCAAGGGACTCTTTCGGGGTCATCATCATAAAGCATGTGGTTGAGCACCTGCCCCGGCCTGAGCAGGCCATCCGCGAACTGGGACGCATCTTGGCCCCAGGCGGCGTGCTGATCCTCTCGGCTCCCAACCTAGCATCCCTGCTGAAACCCCTCAAAGGTGAGCGCTGGATCGGTTATCAGGATCCCACTCATATCTCCCTTAAACCGCCAGACGAATGGCTGCACCTGCTCCGCCACGAAGCCGGGCTGCGGGTCGTGCGCGCCTTTTCCGACGGCTTCTGGGATGTTCCCTACCTCCCATTGATCCCTACCAAAGTGCAGAAACTGATTTTTGGCTCATTGGGCGGATTTCAGGCCATCACCGGGTGGGTATTTTTGCCCCTCCGCTGGGGGGAGAGCATGATCGTAATTGCCCGCAAACCGGCCTGATTTGAGAGTATAATTCCCCCCTCGTATACGCGGAGATGAGATGGAAGAACCCAGTGTCCTTGACTATATAAAATCGAAAATATTTTTTTGGCGGGAGGAGCGGATCAATATCCCCGCGGCGGACGCAAGCGTGGAATTGGATATGGCTGCCGCCCCCCCTCCCCCCGGTTCCCCTGCCCCTCGCCCCCCTGCTCCCCTGCCCCCTGCCTCCCCCGCCCCCCTGCCCCCAGGCTCAGGTTGGACGCTGGTGCGCGTCTTTATGACATTGGCGCTGGCGTTTATCGCCCAACGCGCCCTGGAACCTCCCAACCGCTCCGTGACCACGGGGGTGATCTTCTACCTGCTGGCGGCGGGATGGCTTGTTTGGAGCAGCTTGCGCGGCGAGTGGAAGCTGGCGCCCCAACCTCCCGCCGAACAGAGAACAGACCCTCTCACAGTGCGCCGGCCAGGGGTATGGATATGTATTCCGCTGGCGCTGATTGCTTTCCTGATGTTTGGGGGCAACCGTTTCACAACTGCCAATCTGTCAGTATGGATTCTTGCTTTTGGGGCCTTTGTATACGCCTTTTGGCTGCCTTACCCCCAGAGACAGCCCTGGTGGAAGCGGCTGCCAGATGCGTGGTCGCGCTTCCGGGAGCAGGGCATCACTTTCTCTCCCTGGACTCTGTTGGTGCTGGCGGTGTTTGCGCTCTCTGCGTTTTATCGGTTCTACCAACTGGAGCAGGTGCCCGCGGAAATGTTCAGCGACCACGCTGAGAAACTGCTGGATGTGGCTGATGTGCTCAACGGTCAGACGCGCATTTTCTTTCCGCGTAACACAGGGCGTGAAGCCTTTCAGATGTATCTGACTGCCGCCATGGCTTTGATCTTCGATACAGGCTTATCATTTCTCAGCTTGAAACTCGGCACTGCCTTGTGCGGCTTATTTACTTTGCCTTTCATATATTTGCTGGGCAAAGAAGTAGCCAACCGCCGCGTTGGGCTGCTGGCAATGTTTTTCACCGGGATTGCCTATTGGCCCAACGTGATTTCGCGGGTGGCGTTGCGTTTCACACTGTACCCGTTCTTTGTGGCTCCGGCGCTGTATTTCCTTGTCCGCGGGCTGCGGCGCAGAAACCGTAACGATTTTATCCTTGCGGGGATTGCGCTAGGGCTGGGGCTGCACGGTTACAACCCCTACCGCTTCGTGCCAATCGTGGTCGTGGCTGTTGTGGGATTGTACTTGCTGCACCGCCAGTCCCAGGGAGCGCGCACGCAAACCGTGTGGGGATTGGCGCTGTTGGCTTTGACCTCGTTGATGGTCTTCCTGCCTCTGCTGCGTTACTGGATTTCCGAACCAGAGATATTCTCGTATCGGGCACTGACGCGCATAAGTTCGCTGGAACGCCCGCTGCCTGGCCCGGCACTGGAAATTTTCTTCGAGAATTTGTGGCACGCGTTGGTTATGCCCTTCTGGGATAACGGCGAGATTTGGGTGCATTCCATTCCCCATCGACCGGCATTAGGAATTGTTGCGGCGGTGTTTTTATTTGTCGGAGTGTTGTTGTTGGCCGTGCGCTATATGCGCCAGCGGAACTGGCTTGATATTTTCTTACTGGTTTCGATACCTTTGTTGATGATGCCCTCTGTTCTGTCGTTGGCCTTCCCGTCAGAGAATCCCTCGCTCAACCGCACGGGGGGGGCGATGATCCTGATTTTCCTGATCGTGGGGATGGGTCTCGATGGCCTGCTCACCACCCTCCAATCGCGTTCGCTTTTCCCCGGCGGGACCTGGCTGGCCTGGGGGCTGGCAGCCACCTTGCTGGTCTGGTCAGCAGCCCAAAATTACGATCTGGTCTTCCGGCAATATCACGAGCAATTCCAGCAGAGCGCCTGGAATACATCTGAGTTGGGGGCTGTCATCCGGCAGTTCGCGGATTCAGCGGGAGCCGAGGACAGCGCCTGGGTGGTTCCCTATCCCCATTGGGTCGACACCCGCCTGGTGGGAATCAGGGCCGGCTTCCCGGGGCGGGATTATGCCTTGTGGGCCGATGATTTGATAGATACGGTGGAAGACCCGCGCACCAAATTGTTCCTGTTCAAACCCGAAGATACCGAAGCGTTGGGAATTTTGCGCGATCTTTACCCAGCGGGTTCGCTCCGTCTGTACAACTCGGCGATGGACAGCAGAGATTTCTACATGTATTTTGTACCTCCGGCTGAACGTTGAGCGGGGAGGCAGGGGAGCGGGGGAGCGGGGTGGGCAGGGGTGCGAGAGGGCAGGGGTGCGGGGGAGCGAGGAGGGTGGAAGGTTGCCGCCTCGCCGACTCGCCGCCTCGCCGACTCGCTGACTCGCCGACTCGCTGACTCGCCGACTCGCTGACTCGCCGACTCGCTGACTCGCCGACTCGCCGACTCGCCAACTCGCCGACTCGCTGACTCGCCGACTCGCCGACTCGCTGACTCGCTGACTCGCCGACCGCTGACTCGCTGACTCGCTGACTCGCTGACTCGCCGACTCGCTGAATCCCATGCCCACCAACTTACCCCCAGAATACTTCGAGGTAGAAAAGCGATACAAGGCCGCCAGCACTCCCG
>JBDRGC010000371.1:0-8251 GCA_043818215.1 Chloroflexota bacterium
CTCCACCAATCTGGAAAAGCCTGCAAACTGTGGGCAATAACAATCAACGTCAGACCCAGCACAATCAATATTGCTCGAAGAGTCTTTGTCATTGCTTGTGTCCTTTTCTAACAGAGGCAGAGCGGGGATTAGCGAAATTATCGGATACCTGTCCCTTTGGAATAACTTCCAACCCAACCAACTCCGCAGATTGATATTCGATGATCAAAGCGGCGGTCAGCGGTCTCCTAACATTGTAGAACAAAACATCACCCCAAGCAAGTGACTTTCCACCCTTCGTTGGGGAGCTGCTTCTCAAGTATAATTTGGGTGTCAGGAATTAGGGATTAGGGGCTAGGGACTAGGGATCAGGAAACTGAAACGGTCCATTGCACCCCGATCCTCCTAACCTTTAACCTCCTAACTTCCTAACCCCTAGTCCCTAGTCCCTAATCCCTTGTCCAACCGGAGCCACCCATGCCCATCAGCAAACAAGCCCTAAGCATTGCCAATTCGCCCACGCTGGCGCTCAACGATAAGGCCAGCGCGCTGCGCTCCCAGGGGAAAGCGATCATCAATTTGTGTGTCGGCGAACCCCAGAACAAAGCGCCCCTGGCAGCGGTCGAGAGTGCTATCGCACGGCTGGAAACCCGGCAAGTCAAGTACGCTCCCACAAGCGGCACACCGGCGCTAAAAAAAGCCATCATCCAATACACGCAAGAAAACTACGCCCGCACCCCGACCCCCGACAATGTCCTCGTCACCGTGGGGGCCAAGCAAGCCCTTTTCAACGCCCTGTACACCCTGCTGGACCCTCAGGATGAAGTCATCCTGCTGGCGCCCTATTGGGTCAGTTACCCCGAAATGGTCAAGCTGGTCTATGGCGTACCGGTTGTGGTGAGACCACCGGAGGGCTGCTTGCACCACCGTCTGGCGGATATCGAGTCAGCGATTACGCCGCGCACAAAGGCCATCCTCGTCAACAGTCCCAACAATCCCAGCGGCATGGTCTACTCCCAGGAATTCATCGCCGGGCTGGTAGATTTCTGCGAACGGGGCGGCATCTATTTGATAATGGACGATATTTATCACAAGCTGGTTTATGGCAGTACCCCCTGGGTTCCCGGATACCAGTACACGGAGGCAGATATCGACTCGTCCCGCCTGATTGTTATCAATGGGGTATCCAAATCCTACGGGATGACCGGATTCCGGATTGGGTGGGTGGTTGCCCCCTGCGAATTGGTGCGGGTGATGAGCAATATCCAGGCCCAGACCACCTCCGGGGCTTCCATCGTCATGCAGGATGCCGCCCTGGGCGCCTTGACGGAGCCGCAAGATGTGGTCGCCGAATTGCGGGAAAGCATCAAAGTCAACCGCGATATTGCTATGAATGAGCTGCGCGCTTTCAGCAAAGTGCAGGTCACCGAGCCGGAGGGAGCCTTCTACGTCCTGCCAGATTGCAGCGCATACAACCCCAACTCGACCGAGCTGGCAGAGTTCATTCTCGAGAAAGCGTTAGTGGTCACTGTGCCGGGCGCGGCCTTTGGCATGGAAGGCCATCTGCGTTTGAGTTTTGCTGGCGCGGCGGAAGATGTGGCTGAGGGAATTAGGCGGATGCGTTGGGCGCTGGAACCGACCGCTGACCGCTGACCCTTCGACTTCGCTCAGGACAGGCCGCCGACCGCGGGGATGGACAGCCTGTCGCCCGTCGGTGTTTCAGCGGTCGTCGGTCGTCGGTCGTCGGTCGTCCGTCGTCCGTAGGTGGTCTGCTACAGCGCCCAAGCCAGCATGAATCCCACAATGGACATTATCACCCCCAGGTGAAGCAGTAAGTTTGTATTCGCAAGCCACCCTAAGCCAGGGATGAATTGCAGGATCAGGTTGATGATTACCAGTATCAGCCCAATGAAAGGCAAGAGTCCTTTTCGGGGGGCCATAAAAGCGGAAAGATCATCCAAAAGCTGACTTAATTTACGATTCACTGGGGTACTCCTGTAGGACGAATTTGGAAATTCGTCCTACGAATGGGGGCATGAAAGCGGTGGGACGAATTTCCAAATTCGTCCTACGAATTTTGTTTTAGATAAGCGCTAAACTGCGCCATGAGCCTGCCAGGGATGCGCCCCTGAATTTGGACGCCGCCTTTGCCGTGCTCGACTCGCTCTACCTGTCCCTGTTCGTGAAAGAGAGAGATCAACTTGCCCTCTTTATAAGGCAGATGAACCTCCAGCGGGGTATACGTTTCGTAGAGTTGCCGTTGCACAGCTTCCAGCAAGTCGTCGATTCCCGCTCCGGTCAGGGCCGAGATAGCTACGGCATTAGTGAAGCTATCAAGAGATTCACGCGCCGCTTGCGGATCACCAAGTTGATCGATCTTGTTCAGCGCGGTCAAAACGGGGATATGGCCGGCGTCGATCTCGTCCAGCGTTATGTGTACTGCCCTGGCTTGGGCGCGGACGTTGGCGTGGGTTATGTCGAGTATGTGAAGCAGGAGATCGGCTTCGGCGATCTCTTCTAAAGTGGCCCGAAAGGCAGCTACCAATGTGGTGGGCAATTTCTGAATGAATCCGACTGTATCCGTGAATAAAACCGGGGTTCTGTTGGGGAGTTCCACCCGCCGAGTGGTTGGGTCCAGCGTGGCGAATAGCTGGTCTGCCACGTACACATCTGCCCCCGCGATGCGGTTCAGCAGTGTGGATTTCCCGGCGTTGGTGTACCCGACCAGGGCAACCACGGGGATGCGGGAGCGCTTGCGGCGAGAGCGATGGCGCTGCCGGTGCGCGCAAACCTTGTCTAACTCAAGCTTCAAGTAGCCGATGCGCCGCCGGATTTCCCGCCGGTCGACTTCCAATTGGGTCTCGCCGGGGCCGCGCAGCCCTACGCCGCCCACACTCCCCGAGCGGCCTCCACCGCCGCCGGCCTGCCGTGCCAGGTGGGTCCAGGCGCGCGTCAGGCGGGGCAGGCGGTACTCGTATTGGGCTAACTCTACCTGAAGCGCACCTTCACTGGTGCTGGCGTGTTGCGCGAAAATATCCAGAATCAATGCCGTGCGGTCCAAAACGCGGATATCCTCACCGAAGAGAGATTCTAGCTCGCGCTGGTGACGGGGGGAAAGCTCATCGTCGAAGATAATCACGTCTGCCAGTGTCTCTTCAGCTAAGGCAGATATCTCTTTGACTTTACCGGCCCCGATGAATGTTTTGGGGTGGGGGCGATTAAGCTTTTGGGTGGCGCGCCCGACCACCTCCAATCCGGCTGTGCGGGCCAACAAATCTAATTCCGTTAGAGAGTCTTGGACGGGAAGGAGTGCATCGTGATCGCGAAATTCAACGCCGACTAGAAAGGCGCGCTCGCGAGGGTGTTTTGTGGGTTCAGATAATCGTTTTGGCATGTAAGTTCCAATATTTGTGTCATTCCCAAGGGGACAAGTGTGCGAAGCAGCTTTACCGCTGACACTTGCACCGCACTGCGTTTGGTGCAGTGCAGGTGAGCAATCTTACCCGTGGCGAAAAGGAGATTGCTTCACCGAGAAGCGTCGGTTCGCAATACCAACGGGTATCCCTAGACACCGGGACAGGTGTACCCTTGCGGTATGACATAGCGTTATGGTTTTAAGTTGCGGAACTTGCGGAGCGATCGCGAAGCATACCCTTGGGGTAAGCCATCTCATCCTGCGAAGTGCGAGATTGCTTCGTCACAAAGATAGTTCCCCGCACATCGTCCCTTTTGAGGAATGACAAACGGGTGAGCGGAGTCAAAATCATTTTCTGAAAGTCTAGGGTTCCGCTTCTGGCTTGATCGTTTGCAGCGGTTTAAATAGTCTAGTCATTTCTTCATCCGGTGATTCTGTGCGGATTGGCAACAATACGTGAAAGATCGAGCCGGGGCAATTGACTTCATCATGCCCTTGGGATTCGACCCAAATCGCTCCACCGTGGGCCTCGATGACACCCTTTGTAATTGGTAATCCCAGGCCGGGGCCGCCCCCTTTGAATTTTGTTTTGCCACTTGAATGCAGGGCAACATTGCCTAACCGGCCAAATTTCTCGAAAATTCGCTCATGATATTCCTCATCGATACCGATGCCAGTATCAGCTATTGTAATTTCGATAAAGCCGGGAAGTTCACGCCCGTCAATTGTAACCTCGCCGTCATCGGGAGTGTACTTGATGGCATTCGTCAAAATATTCCGCAAGGCTTGAAAAAGACGCTCGGGGTCTCCATAGGTCATCTTATTGCTGCCGGGAAAGTCAACGATCATTAATTTTTGACCGCGCGCCGCTACTATATTTTGCAGTTCTCGATTGATTATGCTCAACAATTGATTGATCCAAACGGGTTGAAAGTTTAGTTCCAACATATCGTTGTCGATCAGAGAAACATCAATCATATCGTTGATGATCTCTCGCAGACGAGTAATGCCGTTGTCTACACCTTTTAGATACAAGATACTTGATGAATCCTGATCATCTTTGGGAAAGCGATCTCGCAACATACTTGCATATCCCTCGATCAGCGTCAGAGGGGTTTTCAATTCGTGGGCTGCAACAGAGATGAAATCTGATTTATTTCTGTCGATATTTTCTAACGTGATCCTGGCTCTTTCTAATTCGCTAGAGATATGCTCAATATGGAGTCGCATTTCTTGCTGAGTTACATATTGTAAGGCGTGGATGTACAGAGGTAATATTGCGCCCAGAAGCATAAAGCCATCATCGCTTTCCAGGTCTTCATGTGCTATTTTGTATGTCGCCAGCATAATATGATTGAGTATAGGTGTGAGACTGGCTTCGCGTTGTTCGAGTTCGCTTTGAGTGCGTGATGCAGCCCATTCATCGAGTACGGTGTTGAGCCAGGCGGGGTCTCCGGTAATAATAGCTTGTTGCAAAAACTCATAGAAACGACTTAACTGATTCCGAAAACTCTCCCGCACGCTTTCTCCGCGTGCCAGCTGATGTGAAATCCTGTCTATCCAGGTGGGACGAATCTCCTTTAGCAGTTCTACTATACGCATTGTTTTTGTGTAGTGTGAAACGTGAAAAGAAAATTATGAACAAGGCAGTTGGCTCCCCGCCGCTGTCCCACAGGGATGCTTCGCGAAGGACGGCGGCTAGAGCATTTTGTGATTTGGTCATCACTTACCATCAACTGCCACCAAAGCCCGAAGTCGGCTTTCATCCCGCGGGTACCTTGCACCGAGTATTTCCAGCTTGCGTAGATATTTCCTAAGTTTACGTTATGTTGCCGTTTTTGCCAACGGTACTACTAGATGAGGATTTTCAAAATCATTGTCGCGGCAAAGATGACAACCACGCTAACAGCGTGTCACCAACTACTTGCAAGCTGTGAGCGGAGACTTTATCGAGTGTGTCAGCGACAGTGTGCCAGGATGGATAGTCGAAATCGATAATATCGACAGCGGGGATATTAGCTTGCAGAAAAGGAATATGATCGTCCAACATGCGATACTTGGGCAACGGGATGAAGTGATCAGCGTAACCGAGGCTGGCGGCTTGCGCCCAGATTTCAGCACTCAATTTGAAATCCGAGTTTTGTTCCATATAGATATTCAGGTCGGCGTCTCCAATCATATCGACCAGCACGAAAGCATCTGGCTTCCCTTCCAATTTTCCCACAAACACACGTGAGCCTAGTATCCAGTCCCAACCCTGAATATCGCCGTTGTCCTCCGCATCGAAGAAGACCAGCCATATCTCGCCGGGGAGATCGGGTGGCAGCACACGAGCCAATTCCATGAGAACTGCCACCCCTGAAGCGCCATCATTGGCCCCAGGTACAGGAAACGTTCGCCTGGCCGGATCCGGGTCTTGGTCCGCGTGCAGCCGGGTGTCGTAATGGGCGCCCAAGATGATCCAGGGACTGCCCGCTCCCCTTTTAGCAATCACGTTTTGGATGGGATGTCCCATGCTTTCAGCTTCCTGAAGTTCTGTATCCCATCCGGCTGCGTTTAACTCAGTTTGCATCCAGGAAACGATTTGATCGTGCCCGGTGCTGTATGGCGTGCGCGGGCCTAGCGAGAGTTGGTGCTCTATGTCTGCAATGGCGCGTTCTCCGCTGAAGGCAGCCTCAGTGGTGTCGGATTTGCTGAGAATGCAGCTACCGGCAACCCACCCGGCGGCGAGTGCAGACAGGATGAGTGTTGTGATTAGTGTTATTTTTAGTGATTTTATTTTCATGGTTTATAGTTTTGTGCGATGATGGCTATGCGCATTATAATTTTTCCACAAAGAACACGAAGGCTCACAAATGTGAAAAAGATGATTAGTTTGGGTATGGTTTTGTTTTAGAAGACAGAGGACAGAGGACAGAGGACAGAGGACAGAGGACAACAATTGTACCATTCCCCCTATCCTCGTGGGATCAGACCGCATTATTTTGGCACAGCATTTTATGACTGGATAATTTCGGCGAAGTGTGTTAGAACTATGAGCAACTCAACAATGGATGAGACTTCGGAAGTCTTGTTCTCTAAAATGGAGTAACTCTAATGCGTGTAGGACCATTTGAACTGATTATCATTCTGGCAATCGTCATAATGTTGTTTGGCATTGGTCGGATCAGCAAAATTGCCGGCGAATTAGGCAGCGGCATCCGGGCCTTCAAAGATGGCTTGCAAGGTGACGAAAAGAAAGATGGCAAAGACGACGACGAAACCATAAAAGAAGTCTGACAGCCAAGTTTTCTAAAATCAAAACCCGTCTCTGTGATAAAGGGAGACGGGTTTTGGCGTTACCTGAAATAATGACAGCAGACAGCAGACTACTGACCGCCAGCAACTATTCAACTCCTCCGTTTCAATAGAACGCGGATTACGCTGATCGGGCGGATTTACACGTATTTTTAAGTTTTAATCTGCGCGTATCCGCATAATTCGTGAAATCCGCGTTCTATTTCACCAGGGGGCTGAACGCTTATGACTGCCGACCTCACGCATCCGTAAATCCTACCCATCCGACGTCTGCCGTCCGTCGTCTGCCGTCTGCAGTCTGCAGTCTGTCGTCCGCCCCGCTGTCAAATCAAGTGCGGCTTCTACCTCGATGCCACTAAAGATACTCATCATCTTCGTCGTCGATGAGATCGTCGTCGAATTCTTCTTGTTCCCAATCATCGAAGTCATCCGACTCATCGTCCCAGTCGTCCTCGAATGGATCCTCAACTTGGGCAAAGGTTCGGCAGCCCTCGTCGGGGTCAAACTCGACCACGGGAGCGCTACAGTAACCATCATCCAGATATATGCAACCAATATAACGACAGCGAATTCTTGCCATGATATCATCCTCATCTGCGGTTTGGAAAACCGCGCTACTACGATTTGGAAAATCGTGCTACTACGATTTGGAAAATCGTGCTACGTTTGCGGTTTGGAAAACCGCACTACTACAATTTGGAAAACCGCGCTACAGAATTTGCGGTTTGGAAAATCGCGCTACACTTTCCTGCTTCCTGCTCCCAGATTCCAGATTCCTGATTCCTGGTTACTGATCCCTGGTTCCTGATTCCTGGTTCCTGATCCCTGGTTCCTGATCCCTGCTTCCTGCTTCCCGCCTACCCCGGTCTCACGCGCCTTGCTTCAACCACGTTGGAAAGACGTTCCATGCGATCTAGAATCCGGCTCAAATGTCGTACATCGCGCACTTGCAAGATCACATCAAAAACCGCCATATTTTGTCGGTTAACGTCCACTCTAACTTTGGTCATAGCAACATTTTCTTCATCCAGCAAAGTAGCAATATCGCGCATCAAGCCAGTACGGTCATAAGCCTTGATACGCACCGGGACCGGGAAAGTGCTTATTGGCGCGCCCCAAGAAACCTGCACAAGTCGTTCCGTGTCACGCACACGCAAAACGTTGGGACAATCTTTTCGATGAATCGTTGCGCCACGTCCGCGAGTGATATAGCCGACGATCTCATCCCCAGGAGCCGGATTGCAGCAACGGGCTATATTGCTCAATAAACCCTTCAATCCCAAAACAGTAACATCGCCAGATATTTGCTGGCTTATATCTGGCAATGGAGTAATAGGAAACTCGAAGTCATCTTCCTCATCTTCTTCCGTGAGGACAAATTCATTGACCACCCGCCCCAAAGGAATATCACCACAACCCACTGCGGAATAAAAATCGTCAACATTTTTATATTCGAGTTTTCGAGCCAGATTCTCCATATTTGTCTCAGAAACTCCAAGCCGGCGAAGCTCACTCTCTAGAACATTATAGCCCTGATCAATATTCTGCTCTCTGGCCTGC
>JBDRGC010000372.1:0-3780 GCA_043818215.1 Chloroflexota bacterium
TTGAATAGCCAAAATCCCTTCGATGTAGAAAAACAATACGGCTGGTCGTCTCGTCTCTTTTGGTGAACCAAGATGAGGCATTGAACCAGGAACGTACAATTCGTGCAGGGTGACGAGGGATTATACCAGCGATATTCCTGGGATAGCCTGCTCTTTTCTCTCGCGCGCCTTGCGTTCTCGCGCCGTTGCTTGCGACCGATGATCAAGCGGCAATTGTCGCAATACTTCGCGCTGTTCGAGTTGGCGACGTAACTTTCGCCACAGTTGTCGCAGAATTTAATATCGTCTGTCATGGCAGCCCCCCAATCTCCTCCGCCATAATCCGCTCCATATAATCCAGGAGCTGCCCGAGCCGGCCCCTGCCCTTGATAAACGAGGTGATCTCGTGCCATCCATCCTCGCCCAGCCTGCGCACTTGCAGGCCCCATTTTCCGTCGGGCAGCTTGACGCACAAGTAATAGGTTGATCCAAGCTGGAACATTTTATCGGGGTCGTTGTTTTCCAGGCAATGGCGGATAGCGGCGGCATCCTGACCGTGCTTAGCTGTTGCGTGGTGGCAATAAATAGCTGTGGCGGCGAATAGGACTATTAAGATGAGTGGCAGAAGGTTAATCCGCTTGGGTTGGCTCAGCGTCAGAGTTGTCATTCTCCACTTCCTTAAATAATCTCAAAGCTTCCTCCGCCAGGGCGTGCAGGTCGAGGGGATTGTTAGCGTCGCCGCTGAAATTGGCAAGGCATTTTACAAAATCGTATTCACACCCCTCCTCTCCCCACTCACACATCAGGAAATCCGCCATCATCTTTGCCATCCTGATCAATGCCTGCTCGAAGGGGCGCTCATATATTTCGAGATAAGTACTTCCACAAAAAGGGCATTTTATAAACTCGGTCATTCTATTCCTCTCTTTCTTTCATGGCCTCTATAAATTCACTCAAGTTGTGGATAATATAATGCGGCGCGTTGGACGGCAATTTATTTACAAAACTCTTCTCTTTCCTGGTCAATTTCCCGCCCGGAGATTTTATCTCAAGCGTAATCCATCGTCCGGCCAGGCTGAGCACAACTGCATCAAACACCCCGTCGCCTTGCCGAAATGTATCCACCCAAATATAGCCTAATCCACGTGCAGCCTTGCGAATATCGGCGTGTATTTTATCCACCTTAGAAAATGCATAGCTGGGCGTCATACCCTGGTTCTCCACAATTCCCAGGCCTTTGTAGTGCTGCCTTCTGCAACCGGACCCGTAGCATCACATTTCCCACAGCAGATATAAACATTTGTTTCGTCGGCCGTAGATGGAAATACATAATCCGAACCTGCCCCGCAGAATGGGCAATTCGCATGACCTGTTTTATCGTTCACTGATTTCTGGTCCTGACATTTTGCGAACAGACCAAAAAGATAGCCAAGCATGATACCCAGAAAAAAGACAATGAGAGCCGCCCACTCATTCATGATAGATCCAACGCTTTCTTGTGATTACTCGTTCCTTTTTCATGTCTCGCTCTTTTTCTCTGGATATTGGTCCCAAATACGCCCATCCAGCTCTGGCATCTTTACCAACTTGCCATCAATGACGGCCTGTTTCAAGAAAAATGGTATCCCCGCACTTACGCATTGATCACGCAACGAACGTGCCCAGTCAAGATTCATCGGACGCGCACCGGAGCCACTCTCACATCCACAGATAAGCCAATCAATCTTTGGTCGCTCTGGTCTATGCCCCTCTGGATACATATCTCCATGATCACAATAATATGAGCAATGATCAAGATATTCTGACAAATCAATTTTTCCTAACATTGGCTCAATACTGACAAATCGTAGCGCAGCAGACGTTTGCACCAACAGCGGTATACGCTCATCGGCAGTCTTTTGATCTTCACACGACACACCCAGCCATACATTGCTTTCGATAAGATGTGGGCCGAACTGCCGATTAAGTAACCATTGCATCCGTTCGGGGCGCTTTGTTAGAATCATAAAAGTATGTAGTTTGCACTCATGCATAACTATCCATATATCGCGAATAAATTCATCTGGCACATCTGGGTGGAATAAATCACTCATACTATCCACAAATATACGCCGTGGTTTTTTCCAATGCAAAGGAATATCCAATCGCTCTGGGTGACATCGAACTTCGGTAAACTTGCGATCTTTCCAAAACCGCTTGGCTATCCTTTCGGCGTAACAGTTCTTGCAACCTGCACTTACTTTCGTGCATCCTGTTGTCGGATTCCACACTACCCCTTTTACAATTGTCCCGTCATTATTCCTCGTTGCAGTCCATTCAATACTGGTTGTACCCATCATATCTCCAATAGTCTCTTCAAAAAATCGACCACTTCTCGCAATTCCTTTCTGCGCTCTGAGCAACGCTGAGCGTGGGGAGACTTCGCACCGTATTTCTCATACAGGTTCGCGTCTACCGCCAGCCGCCGCATCTCCCGTTTCACACAGTCAATCGCCAGGTTGATCATTTTCCTCTGGCTCAAAGTTCGTCTCCTCGATAGATATTCCCATCGTACACCGACTTTGCTTTTACCTGTATGACCTCCCCAATCGGCGGAAACTCCGTGTCCGAAACCGCCACCGGCTCCCCGCCTATTTTTAGCACCGCCTCCACCATGCTCCCCTCTTCGGTTTCGACAAACCTCACCATTCCTTCCCCGCTATCCTCAGGAAGCCACGCAAGATATTTTTTCGTGAGTTCACCCAAGCTAATCTCTTGCCCCCCGCGTTGTAATCGATGGTACGTCGAGATTCGCCCGCGCACCCAGTATAGCTCATCCTTCCATGCTATCCGGGGAAGCCACTCGCTGCCCATCAGCTTCGCCCCGATCCACCGCTTCAGCCCATTCACCATCTGCGGAGTAAGTTCCTTGGTGTGCATCTCTCGGAACGGCTCATCGTCGCTCCCGAATATCCAGCCAAATATCCACCGCCTGTCGCTGTCTATCTCTTTCTTTTCATCGGTCAGATAAATCCGCAAGGCTTTGTTGATTTCGCCTATCACTGCTCCTCGAACGGACTTGTCTATCTCTTGTGGTTCTGGCCTGGAGGCATAATCACGCAATCTTGCTCTTACCACGTTTGGGTCCGCAACTTTCATAATGCGTCCTCCAGACCAGCCAGCCATTCTGCCAGCAATCGGGCTTTTCTTTCGTCAAGCCGCTCGCTCTCTACCTTGATCACGAGAGACGCCCCAGGGGACGTATTGCGGTATACGCGCATCTCGCCAAGCTCAGGCGGCGTTTCCATCTCTACGATCTGCCAATTCGTCTTCATTGCTTTCCTCCGGCAAAGGAATATAAATATAGATATACGACGGCTTCCCTCCCTTCCAGGAAAAACGCCGCTCGTGTCGGTACACAGTCGTTGGCTCACAGCCAAACCGCTCTCGATATTTCTTCACTGCACCCTCCACGGTCTCGTCCCCGTAAGCGACGTGCCGCTTTGGTGCTTCTTTTTGGTGATTGATTTCTATAATATTCATAGATGATCTCCTATCCATTCTTTCTAGTAGCCCTCTTCGATCAACCTGCAAATCAGCTCGAATCCGCTCAGCGCGCCAAGCTGCGCTCTATCGGTTCGGCGACGCATCTGCAACCGCATCAGACTGACCAGCAATGCAATCCCGAATTTCGACTCGTCAGATAATGAGTCCCACAGTTCCACATATCTACTCTCACGCTCACACGCTTGTTTCATCTGGCGCATTATACCCCGTACCTCAATGACGTAAGGCTCGCATTTGACGCAGCAATCAAAATGC
>JBDRGC010000373.1:0-2126 GCA_043818215.1 Chloroflexota bacterium
TCGAGCAAATCGTGCCCTTAAACAACTATGTGATGTCATGAACCAGGAGTCATATGTCTATCCCGGTACTCGGATGACGTTGCTCTTCACGGCGGAATAAGTTGCAATTGAAATTACGCGAGGTCAGGCGCCCTGAAATTAGACTCTAATTCATCTGTTGCCGGTTTGTTTATCCAGGCTGCAGGTGGTAGAGATTTTGGAATCGGCAGTTTACCTTTAAACCGGTTCGGGTTCTTTTTAAAAGCAACGGCAAGGACCTCGGATCTATTTTGATATATCGTTTTATCCATACCGCAATGGACTTGTTCAGGTGTCATCAGGGCGATTCCTGAATGACGATGTTCTTTGTTATACCAATTAAAAAAAGGCTGGCGGAAGGATCTGGCGCCTTGAATAGAGCCAAAGCTGTCCGGGAACTGTGGACAATACTTGAGTGTTTTAAACTGGGCTTCCGAGTACGGGTTGTCGTTGCTCACATGAGGCCGGCTGTGGGTTTTGGTTACTCCCAGGTCAGCCAGAAGATGAGCGACCACATTTGATTTCATACTCGATCCCCGATCGGCGTGAATGGTAAGCTGGTCGGCTTTGATTTGCTGTTTGCGGCAGCTTTCTTCAATAAGCCGTTTGGCCAAAGCATCTTGTTCGCGATGCGCCACCATCCAGCCGACCACATAGCGGCTGAAGATATCCAGTATCACGTACAGGTAAAAGTAAGTCCACTTTGCCGGGCCTTTGAGCTTGGTAATGTCCCATGACCAGACCTGATTCGGAGCTGTTGCCAGCAGTTCAGGCTTGGTGTAGTTCGGGCGCTGAACATGGTTTCTGCGTTCTTTGACCCATCCGTGTTCAGCAGTAAGAATTCGATACATGGTGCGGATGGAGCAGTAATATTGTCCTTCATCAAGCAGCGCGGCATATATCTGATAAGGCGTGTCGTCCAAGAACCGCTGGCAGTGAAGTATTTCGATCACTGTCTGGCGTTCTTCAGGGCAAAGCGACAGTGGAGGTGTCGGCCGTTGCGAGGTGTTTTCGTTGGGTGTTTTCTTTGCACCCAGACACCTGTATAGTGTGGCCCTGGGAACTAATAGCGCCTCACATGCGGGCTTTTGGCCGATATCATTGCCCAGCTCTAAAGCCGCGTTCATGAGCTGCTGCTTTCGTTGTCGTCCGGATTCTGAGAGATTCACAGGATCTCTGAAATTTTTTTTTGAACCTCGATAATGGTTTCGGCCTTTTTGAGCCGTTGCTGTAAAAGCCTTTTTTCTCTTTCAAGTTGGGCCACCTTATCGGCCAAGGGGTTTTTTTCTTTTCGCCTACGGCCACGCTTTCTATGCGCCATCGCTTGCAAAAGGCCCTTTTCTTTTTGACGCCGCCATGCGGTCAAGTTCGACGAGTAAAGACCCTCGCGGCGAAGCAGGGCACCAATTTGGCCAGGCTCTGTACAGACATCAGCTTGGGCAAGAATACGAAGTTTGTATTTGGCCGTATGTTTGCGGCGCGGTTTTTTTTCAGGAACTTCAGGATCCGGCGCCAAGACAATGAACTCTTCGCGACCGCCTTCCTTGGGGGGAACTCCAGTCGCCCTACGGGCTCCTTCCGTTCCCCCCAAGGCTGAGGCTTCCTGATCGTTGGGGACTTGTGGCTTCATTTGTATTGTTTCCATAGGTGAACCTCCTACCCGCCCTACATTAATTTTTCAAGGGGTAAGTGTCTCACCTTCATTGGCACAGAGGGGCTCGGCCTGAGCTCGAGTCGAAGGCTCAAGTCGAGCCGCTGCGGGGAATGCGCTCGCTGTAGCGGAGCAATTAGGAGCGAGGGCAAATGGCATCAATATCGTGTCCAGATTCATAGAGTCTGTAGAAACCGAAACGATCAAAAGCGAAAATAATCGTAGTTATACGAAATTACAAGCGTAATCCAAATAAGCAAGAAGCCACGGCAACTTCTTAAACAGAAGGAGGCAGTCTGTGCTTGCCGTTTTATGAAGACTGTATAATCATTGTTGGGCAACTGGAGAATAGAATAATGGCAGATTTTCCTCAACGATTTAAAGGACAAACGGGTTTTGAGTACGACCCTGTTGAAGTGGAACGTGTAATTGTTCGTTCTGCAAATGATATGGTAAT
>JBDRGC010000374.1:0-3191 GCA_043818215.1 Chloroflexota bacterium
CCCTAACCCCTCCAATATCCTCCCAAATGACAGAAATGAAAGCCAGACTTTACACATTACTCGCCATTTTATTGACCGCTTCCATGATTCTGACGGCTTGCGTGACCCAGCCAGTTGAGACACCGCCAGCAAAGTCATCCCCACCGAGCGCGCCAATGGAAGAACCGCTTGCCGCTACTGAGCCGTCAACAGATGTCGGCGATTTGCTGGAAAACACCAGTGGCGAGCCGGAGAGCATCGCTGATGATGCCATCCCCTCGGATGAAACGGGACAGGAAAGCATTGTGACTCTCTGGCATGGCATGGGTGAGTTAGAAATCCTGGCCTTGCACGATATCGTGGCCGCTTTCCAGACCTGCTACCCCAGCGTGTACCTCAACGTGCTGTACCTGCCCTTCGATGATCTGTACGCCAGGTACGCCGACGCAACCGCAGCGGGTGACGGCCCAGACCTTGTGCTTGGCCCGGGAGAATGGGGGCCAGCCCTCTACGATGCCGGGTTGATTGCTGACGTGACCAGCCTCGCCAGCCCCGAGTTCCTGTCCACTATCAACTCGGCCGCATTAAGCGCAGTGCAATACAGAGGCGATTTGATTGGCCTGCCGCATTCTATCAGTGGCGTGGTCATGTACCGCAATTCGTCCATCGTTGCTGATGCTCCCGCCGATTTCGATGCTCTGGTGGCCTCCGCTCAGGCCGCCACCCAGGGGGGAGTCGTCGGTGCCTATCTGGAGCGAAGTTATCTTTTCGCCTCTGCCCATATTGCAGCCTGCAACGGCGAGATGATGAATAGCAGCGGTGATCCAACCTTCAACGACGCAGCCGGGATTTGCTGGTTGAATTTACTCAAATCGTTCGAGGATGCCGGCCCGGCTGAGTTTGGCAGCAATGCAGATCTCGACCTTTTCAAACTTGGAAAGGCTGGTATCATCATCGACGGCACCTGGAACCTGCCTGCGCTGGCTGACACAATTGGCGACAACCTGGTCATTGATCCCTGGCCAGCTTATGCTAACACTCATCTTTCTGGCTATGTGTGGGCTGAGAATATCTACATGAACGCCAACCTAGAAAGCAGCGGCCAGATGGCTGCCTGGCAGTTCATGGAATTCATCCTTTCGCCGGAGGCCCAAGCAATCATGGCAGGAGTGGATCACATTCCCGCTGCTGTGGGCGTGGAAGGAATCGACTTGCATATCCTCCAAGCTGTGCAGGCCCTCGCCGGCGGCAGCGCCTACCCTGTGATCCCCGAAATGGACGCTTATGGGGAGCATCTGGATATTGCCATGAGATCTTATTTGAAAGCTGACGCCAATCCTGCCGAAACTCTCCAAACAGCCTTTGATGACATAACCGCCGCCATCGAGAAAATTCGTACTGACTAATGCTGACCGTATCGATGAATTTTTATAGAACACGGATTACGCGGATTAGACGGATTGACTCGGATTTTCTTTTTAAAGAATCCGCGTTGATCCGTTTAATCCGCGTTCTATCCACCCCCTGTCTGACTACACACTTTCCAACGGAGTAAGCTCAATGACTGTCCCATACTGGGTTCAAGACGCAATTTTTTACCAGATTTTTCCCGACCGCTTTGCCAATGGTGATTTTCGCAACGACCCGGCTAACGTCCAACCCTGGGGGACGAAACCCACCATCACAGGGTTTCAGGGCGGCGACCTGCGAGGGGTGATTCAAAAACTCGATTATCTGCTTGACCTGGGGATCACCGCGGTCTATTTCAACCCCATCTTCCAGGCCTCGTCCACGCATCGCTATAACACCAGCGACTATTACCGCATCGACCCCAAACTTGGCGATATGACCGATTTCCACGCCCTTTTGGAAGTCGCTCATCGCAACAACCTGCGCGTGATCCTCGACGGTGTCTTCAATCACTGCGGGCGGGGTTTCTTTGCCTTCAACGATATCCTCGAGAACGGCGAAGCCTCACCCTACAAGGACTGGTTCTACAATCATCGCTTCCCCGTGGATGCTTACTCTAAGGGGGATGCTGAGGATTACGCTGCCTGGTGGAAATACAAGAGCCTGCCCGAATTCAACACCGATAATCCGGCCGTGCGCAATCATATCTTCGATATCGCCCGTTACTGGATCGAGCAGGGGGCCGATGGCTGGCGGTTGGATGTGCCCAACGAAATCGACGATGATACTTTTTGGGCTGAGTTCCGCCACGTTGTCAAGACGGCCAATCGTGATGCCTATATCCTGGGCGAAATTTGGGACGGTGACCCGCGCTGGGTGGGAGACAATCATTTCGACGGCTTGATGAATTACCCGGTGCGCTATGCCCTGCTGGAATTCCTCAGCGGGGAGAACACAGTCTGCGATTTTGCAGACAAAGTGGAAGGCCTGCTCGAACGCTACCCGCGCGAGTATGTTTATGCCATGTACGTCCCTATTGGGTCTCACGACACCGAGCGGCTGATGACCGTGCTAGATGGCAATCTCGACAAAGCTAAGATGGCCTTCACTTTCCAGTTTGCTTATCCCGGCGCCCCCGCGATCTACTACGGTGACGAGATTGGGCTGGAAGGCGGCAAAGACCCGGATTGCCGCCGGGCCTTCCCCTGGGAGCGCGGGCAGTGGAACACAGAACTGCGCACCTGGGTTCAGCAGCTGGTTTCGCTGCGTAAGCGCATACCTGCTTTACGCCGCGGCGATTACAAGCAGATATTTTTGGACAAACGCCGCTGTTGTTACGCCTTCGCCCGCACGCTGGGAGACGAGGTGGTCTTAGTTGCGTTGAATGCCAGCTCTTCGCGCCGCCACCTATACTTGCCCGTTGCTGACCTGGGCTGGCGGGATGGGCGCATAGTGCGCGATTTGCTCAGGCACAACGAGTATCTCGTCTCCGGAGATCAACTGGTACTCACCCTGCAACCCTGGACAGGGGTGTGGGTGGGGTAGAGAGTTACTCAACATGCTTTAGCATGTTTCCTGTATCAGACCCCGAATTCATTCGGGGTGATGCTATGAATTACCCGACAACAAAACCGAATTGTAAATGGTAAATGGTGAATTAAAAATTGTAAATGCTGTATGCACTTCATTTACAATTTACCATTCACCATTTACCATTTCATTCCTCCCTGCATAATTCAGATGACGCACTTTGGGGGGCAAAAAAGCATTTATGGGAATAGCTTGAATTTCCCGAACCGCAA
>JBDRGC010000375.1:0-4322 GCA_043818215.1 Chloroflexota bacterium
ACTGAACACTGAACACTGAACACTGAATACTGAACACTGAACACTGCCCTACTACCCCCTCACCCTCTCCACCACCTCCACCACCTCTGGCAAATCCATCCCCAACTCCTTGAGCTTCTCCACGGTGGGGACGCCGTTCTCGTCCCAGCCGCGGCGTTTGTAGACCGCGTCCACAAGCGTATCATAGCGGTCTTGGCGGTACTTGCGCAGGTGGGCCACTTTCTCCGCGGTGGGCAAGCCTTCGGGGGCAATTCCCGCCAGTTCCCGCAGTTGAGTGTCGTACCGCTCGGCGCGGGATTCGTACTCCCCGGGGGTGACGGGGCCAACAGCCCGGTATGGCGGGTAGTCGTGATGCCGTCCCACACGTCCCATCCGCAGGCCGAAGACTCTCTGGAAGTTGTACACCCGCTCGGATTGCAGGATCAAATCATCGATGGTGACAGGCTTGCCGGTGACGCCTTCGTGAATCCAGGTGTAGTTTTCTACGTGTTCGGGGACTTTGTTGGGCTCTGCAGTGCTTTTGTTGTCTGCGGGGGTGATGTCGTTCCAGGGCAGTTTGCACAGCCCGTGGAGGCTGAACCAGGTGCGCCACATAGGGAAATAATGCAGGGCTTCGGCTTTATCTTCGAAGGTGGGAATTTGGTTATTGACCTGATCCATGAATATCAGCCAGGCCTCATCGTGTTGCGCTCCCTTGTTCGTCAGGGCAAAGCCGCCTTGCTGGGCAATGGATTCTTTGGTGACATATTCGGAGATTTCCATGCCCTTGATTTCCATGCCGATGTCGTGCAGGAAGTTGGGGTCGCCTCCGTATTCGTCGGCAAAGAACTTTTTCATGTAACGCACGCCCTGCCCGACGATCACGCCGAAGCCTTCGCCGCGCGCCATTTGGTGCAGCAACTCCAGGACTGCCTCGGCGTTGCCCCAATTCAACTCCAGCCCGCCGGTGATTTCGGGGGTCAGGATGCCGGCTTCGTAACATTCCATAGCGTAGGCCGTCGAGTTGGCAAATGAAATTGTGTCGACTCCGTAGGTATCGCAGTAGAAATTGAGTTCGATCACCCACAAGGGATCGAAGTTGCCGATATTGGCTCCCAGCCCGGCTGCGCTCTCATATTCGGGGCCATCCACCAAAACGGCATCCCCGGCGTAGGGGCCGGTGCGCAGGTGAAAGCGGTCTACCCCGTGGGAGCATGACAGGGTACATCCCAGCCAGCATCCATCGGGCAACCCCTGCGTGAACGCCGCTTTCCAAACCGTGGAGTCGATTTTGTGGGAGTCGGGGTGACTCCCATATTGGAAGTTGTGAACCGGCAGGAGATCGAAATGATCCATGATTTCCACCAGATGGGCCGTCCCGACCTTGCGCATCTGATTTTGCTGGTCATCGAGTTGGGCGATTTCTGTGTTGATGCGTTTGCCAGCCTTGCGGACGAGATCCATATTTGCGGGGCCGTTGCTGTCGCCGCGCATACTGCTGTAGCGCACCACGATGGCTTTGATATGTTTGTCACGGAACACGCGCCCAGCCCCGCCGCGCCCGGCCTGCTTGAGACGGGTTTCCTTGCGGCGCACATCGTACCAGCTCGAGTTGATCATGGCGTAGCGAATATGCTCCGCGGCCTGCCCGGCGGACATCACAGAGATGCCGCGTTGGCCGCTTTCGTCGTCGGCATACATCTCAGTGAGGGCCTTCCCCAGCAGGTGCGAATCGACGTCCTCCAGGGGGGCGGCCTCGATGGTGACTTTGCCGCTGTCCCCGTCAATGAAGATGATAACGTCCTCTGCGGCTTTTCCCTGAATTTCCAGGGCATCGAAACCGGCGAATTTCAGGAAGGGGGCGAAGTAGCCGCCCACGTTGCTGTCGATCACATTGTGAGTCAGCGGTGACAGAGTGACCACGGTGGCCTTGCCCGTTCCGGGGTAGGCGGTGATGCCACAGATGGGGCCATTGGCGATCACCAGCTCGTTTTGGGAATCATCCCAGGTCGTATCGCCATCGACGGCATCCCAGAGCAGCTTGAGCGCAAAACCGCGCCCGCCGGTGAACAGGTCTTTCATTTGTTGGGTGACCGGTTTTTCTGTGATCGTGTTGTCGGTCAGATTGATGTAAAGCGTGCGGTTGGCATAGCCGCGCTCAACGGGGCGGAGTTCGTATTGATATTCTGTCAGCAGGCGGTGAGCCGCTTTCAATTCTATTATGGGCGTAGTGGGTGTATCCATAAATGGGTTTCTCCTTTTGGGTGATTTACGAGGAACTTGATTTGACGATGGACGGTAGACGGCGGACAGCGGACAGCGGACAGCAGACGGCAGATGGCAGATGGCGGTCAGCGGTCGGTGGTCGGCGGTCGGCGGTCAGCGGTCAGCGGTCGGTGGTTTGCGGTCGTCGGTCGTCGGTCGTCGGTCGTCGGTATTATGACCCGAGTCTAACAGTCTGGCAACTGACAAACTTCACTTTCTTCCAAACTGGCGTTCCAGTAAATTTACAGAAAGGTGGATCATTGTGGGGCGGCCATGAGGACAGGTGCGCGGAGCATGGCAGGATTCCAGGTCCCGCAGGAGGGCGGCCTGCTCCTCGGGGGAAAGCACCTGCCCGGCCTTGACGGCAGCCCGCTTGCAAACTCGGGCGATGATCTTGGCCTCTATTTCCGCTTCCAGGGGGGACTCATCTTCTTCGAAATCATCCACCAAAACCCGCAAGGCCGCGGCCGGATCCATGCCCGACAACAGCGTGGGAATCGCCCGCACCAGAAATGTTCCCCGTCCGAAAGGTTCCACCTGAAAACCCAACCGCCCCAGGATTGGTAACTGTTCTGCGAGTAAACACTCAGCTCCGGGAGGCAGCTCCACCGCCACCGGTTCCAGCAGCGACTGTGCGGGGATAGCGTCAGCGCGTTGAGCCATGAAACGCTCGAAGAGCACACGTTCATGTGCGGCATGTTGGTCTATCAGATACAAGCCATCCGGCCCCTCGGCAACCAGATATGCCGCCGCAACCTGACCAACCAGGCGCAGCAGGGGGATGGTGACTTCAGGTAACGAGGGCTGGCCGCCGACCGACGACGAATGACCGCTGTCGTCTGTCGGCTGTCGGTGGTCGTCCTGCGCCATGCCCCAGGCCGGGTCAATTTCGCGGGAGGCAGCACCCCGCCCCCAAGTCGGACTCCAGCGCATCTGCTGGCCGAGGCTGTCCACTTCGGGGATGGGTGTGTGGGCCAGCAATGCTCTGCGGGCCGCGCGTCCCACACCACGGAAGGCGCTGTCCCGATCCCGAAAGCGAACCTCGGCTTTGGCCGGGTGTACATTCACATCAACCATTTCCGGCGGGACATCCAAAAAAAGTGCCGCCATCGGAAAACGTCCCACCATCAGCATGGTGTGATAAGCCTGCACCAGCGCGGTGGTCAGTACAACATCCTGCACTGGCCGCCCGTTGACAAATAAAATGATTTCGCGTCGGTTGGAGCGCGTCAGTGTTGTGGGGCTGATAAAACCGGTGATGCTCAAACCATCGTACTCAGCCAGCACTGCGATCATTTGTTTGGCGATATCCGGCCCGTAGACCGTGGATAGAACTTCGCGGCGCTCGCCGTTGCCGCTGGTTTGCAGGGATGTGCGGCCCTCCTGCCGTACTTGGAAGCGTACGTGAGGATATGCCAGCGCGTAGCGAGTCACCAGGGTGTCGATTTGGCGGCGCTCGGTGCGGTCGGTTTTGAGAAATTTCAGGCGGGCGGGGAGGTTGTAGAACAGGTCTGCGACGCGCACCACGGTTCCTGCGGGGGCGCCTGCCAATTGCGGGGGTTCGACGCGTCCGCCTTCGACTCGGAGGCGCACCCCCATTTCGGCATCCTTTGGGCGGGAGGTGAGTGTCATCCGGGAAACAGACCCAATCGAGGCCAGGGCCTCCCCCCGGAATCCCAGGGTGGCAATCCGAAACAGGTCCTCGGCGGAGGTCAGTTTGCTGGTGGCGTGGCGGGCCAGGGCCAGTGGCAGCTCAGCTGCGGGAATGCCGCACCCATCGTCGGCCACCTCGATCAGCCGTTTACCGGCTCCCTCTACGGCAATCGAAATATGCGTGGCTCTGGCATCCAGCGCATTTTCGAGCAATTCTTTGACCACAGAGGCCGGGCGTTCGACCACCTCGCCAGCCGCGATTTGGGAGGCTATTTCATCGGAGAGAATACGTATTGGCATGGGGTGGCTCATAACAGCAATTATACCTGAGATGGAGGGGAGCAGTAGATCAGGGGTTAGGGGTTAGGGGTTAGGGGTTAGGGGTTAGGGGTTAGGGGTTAGGGGTTAGGGGTTAGGGGTTAGGG
>JBDRGC010000376.1:0-5182 GCA_043818215.1 Chloroflexota bacterium
GCAGGTGATCGAAAATCTGCTCTCCAACGCCCTGAAATTTGTCAGCACCGATAGAACCCCTCAGGTAAGCATCCGGGCGGAAGAAAAGCCGGGGGGTTGGGTGCGGCTGTGGGTGGAAGACAACGGCATCGGCATCGCCCCCGAACATCAAGAGCGCATCTTCAATGTTTTCGAACGCCTGCATGGGGTCGAAATTTACCCTGGCAGCGTCATCGGCCTATCCATTGTCAAGAAGGGTATCGAGCGCCTGGGCGGCCGATTTGGGGTACAATCAGAAGTGGATCAGGGCAGCCGTTTCTGGATCGAATTGAAAGCTGGAGAGAACCATGAAAAATAAACGCAGTACAATTTTGCTGGTCGAAGACACGCCCACCGATGTCATCTTTATCCAGCGCGCCTTTCAGGATGTCAATCTGGTCAACTATCTTCAGGTGGTGAGCGACGGGGAGCAGGCTATCGCCTACTTGAGCGGCGCGGGCGTTTATGCCAACCGGGCTTGCTATGAATTGCCCGCCCTGATTTTGCTGGATCTCAAATTGCCGCGTAAAAACGGCTTCGAGGTGCTGGAATGGCTGCGCCAGCAACCCGGCCTGAGGCGTCTGCCGGTGGTCGTGTTGACATCCTCAGACGACAGCTCAGACATCGCCCGGGCTTACGACCAGGGGGCCAATTCCTACCTGGTCAAACCGTTCGCCTACCAGAAATTAGTGGAGATGGTGATGGCCCTCAAATTATTCTGGGTGATCCTCGCCGAACCGCCTGAAATTGACGCTGCCGATCTTCAGGAGTTGCACCGCCGATAATACAGGAGTCTCCGCGATGTCAGCGATGGTCAGGAGTTGAACCCTTGAACACCAAGGAGCGAGTAACCCATGAGCAAACCCTTGAAAATTCTACTGGTTGACGATAACCCCAACGACCGCCAATTGGTGATCCACCACCTGGAAGAGGAATTCCCCCAGGTGGAAGTCACGCAAATCATCGCTGCGGATGGCCTGGCTGCCGCTTTGGGAACCGGCGCTTTCGATGTGGTGATCACCGATTTTCAAATCCGCTGGACCACCGGCCTGGAAGTATTGCAGGCTGTCAAAGCGGGCTACCCGGATTGCCCGGTGATTATGTTCACCGCCACCGGCACACAGGAAATTGCGGTGGAAGCGATGAAATCCGGATTGGACGATTACTTGATCAAAGCGCCGGCCCATTATGCCCGTTTACCGGTAGCGGTCAGCAGCGTGCTGGAGAAGACGCGCCTGGTGATCGCCCAGCAGCAGAATCAGGCCGACCTGCGCCGCAAGAACGCCGAACTGGAATTGCTGCACAGCCTCAACCAGGCCGTCAACCGCGGCGAAGGGCTGGCCCAAATCCTGACGACCCTTTCTGCTGAATCTAAAAAGATATTCGATTGCTCTGGCGTGACCATCTACCTGCTCAGCGAAGACCGCCAACACCTGGTCATGCAGTTCCCGGGTTTGGGTGAAGAGCAGACTACCCGCATCGAGAAACTCATCCGGCAGCCTATCCCGGAGGTGCGCATCCCCAAGCGGGAGGGCAGTTGGTATTGGGAGATACTCGAATCCGGTCAGGCGGCCATCACCCAAGACCCCAAAACCATCCAGGCCATGACGGCCGAACTCACCGAAAACCCGACTTTTCGAAAGTTGATTCCCGGGATCGTCAAGGCGATAGGCCTTTCGTCGGTGATCACCGTTCCATTGACTACCATCGGTGAAACCATCGGGTTGATCGATACCTCCCGGCGAGAGCCTTTCAACGAGGCCGATCTGCACTGGATGGAACGCATCGCTGGCGAAGTTTCCGCGATCCTCCAACACCAGCGGATGGATGTTAAACTTACGGCCAGCGAAGACCGCTACCGCGACCTGGTGGAAAATAGCCGCGATTTGATCTGCACCCACGACTTGCAGGGGGTACTTCTTATCATCAATCCACGGGTGGCGCAGATGCTGGGCTACCAGATCAACGAGATGATTGGGAAAAACCTGCGCGAATTTTTGGTGCCAGAAGTGCGCGCCGCATTTGGGGACTATCTAGCAGAAATACAACAGCACGGCGCGGCGCAAGGCAGAATGTACGTGCAGACCCGCAGCGGCGAGCAGCGCATCTGGGAATACAACAACACCCTGCGGACTGAAGGAGTGCCTGAACCGGTCGTGCGCGGTATGGCGCGTGATATTACCGAGAAGTTCGCTGCCGAGGAAAAGGCGCGCAAATGGGCGCATATCTTCGAACACGCCGAGTGGGGAGTCGTGACCGGCAGCGCCGATGGCACCACGCTGGAGATCATGAACCCGGCTTTTGCCCACATGCATGGACACACCGTGGAAGAACTCACCGGACAGCCTATCCTCGATGTCTTTGCCCCGGAGTCGCGTGCTGAAGTGCCGGGTCAGATTCGCACCGCCCATGAGAAAGGCCACCACGCCTTCGAATCCAAACACATCCGCAAGGACGGCAGCATCTTCCCCGTCATCGTAGACGTGACAGCCGTAAAGAACAGGGGAGGCCAGGTGCTCTACCGCGCCGTCAATGTCATCGACATCACCGAGCGCGTGCGAGCCGAGCGAGAGCTAGAAGAACGTCGTGTGTGTACCTGGAAGGGGTGCTGGGAGCCACGCCCAACGCCATCGTTACTTTGGATGAAAACCATCTGATCGTATACTGGAACCCGGGGGCGGAGAGCTTGTTCGGATACTCACCGGAAGAAGTGATCGGTAAGAACATCGACCATTTGATCACCAACCCAGACACTTATGAAAACGCTACTGGGATCACCCAAATCGTCTTGGGTGGGAAAAAGGTATCGCCCACAGAGGCGGTCCGTTACCGGAAAGACGCCTCTCCCGTGGATGTCATCGTGGCCGCGTCCCCGATTCTGGTGGGAGATGAGCTTATCGGGGTAGTGGCTATCTACACTGACATCACCGCGCGAGTGCAGGCGCAGGAATTGCTGCAGCGACGCAACCGTGAACTGGCCCTGCTCAACCGGGTAATCGCGGCTGCCAGCACGACCCTGGAGCCGAAAGCGGTGCTGGAAACCACCTGCCGCGAACTGGCTCTGGCATTCGACTTGCCCCAGGCCGCCGCGGCTCTGCTGAACGAAGCCCGTACGGCCTCCGTCATTGTGGCCGAGTACTTGGAAGAGGGCCGCCACAGCGCCAGCGCTCTGGATGTAGCGATCCCCCTCGAAGGCAACCCTGCCACGCAATATGTCGTCAAACACAAAGCGCCCCTGGCTGTGGCCGACGCTCAGCATGACCCCCGCATGGCCGCCATTCACGACCTGATGCGGCAGCGCGGCACCATTTCGGTGCTGATCCTGCCATTGATAACGCGCGGCCGGGTGGTGGGCACCCTGGGGCTGGACGCTGTCGAGCGGCGCGAGTTCAGCGATGAGGATATAGCTCTGGCCGCCAACGCCGCCGCGGCCGCGGCCCAGGCCCTGGAAAACGCCCGCCTGTTTAGCGATGCCAAACGGCGGCTGGGACGGTTGGGAGCCTTGCATGCCATTGATCAGGCCATCTCGGCCAGCGTCGATATAAACCTGACCACTGGTGTGTTTTTGGATCAGGTGCTGACCCAATTGGAAGTGGACGCGGCCGATGTTCTCCTGTTTGATCCATACCTGCAGACCCTGGAATGTGTTGGCAGAAAGGGGTTCAGGACTTCTGCCTTACAACACACCCACTTGCGCCTGGGGCAAGGTCTCGCCGGGCAGGTTGCGCTGCAGCGAAAGATAAAATCTATTCCTGATCTGCAGGAAGAGGCAGAAGTATTCCTGGCATCCCCCGAGCTATCCGGGGAAAAATTCAGGGCTTATTACGGCATCCCGCTGGTTGCCAAAGGCTTGCTCAAAGGCGTACTGGAGATCTTCCATCGCTCCCCGCTTTCACCGGATGGTGAGTGGCTGGGGTTCCTGGACACGCTGGCCGGACAGGCCGCTATCGCCATCGACAACGCCATTATGTTCACCGATTTGCAGCGTTCCAACCTCGAACTCGGTCTGGCCTACGACTCTACGCTGGAGGGCTGGGCGCGTGCCCTGGAATTGCGCGATATGGAAACAGAGGGCCACAGCCGGCGCGTCACCGAGATGACAATGCGTCTTGCAAGAGCTATGGGGATTGGTGGAGAGGCCCTGGGTCATGTGCGCCGCGGCGCACTGCTGCACGACATCGGCAAAATGGGCATTCCCGACAGCATCCTGCTTAAACCGGGGCCGCTCACAAATAATGAATGGTCGCTGATGCGCCAGCACCCGGTGTATGCCCGCGACATGCTGGCGCCGATCGCTTATCTGCGGCGGGCGATTGACATCCCCTACAGTCATCACGAGAAATGGGACGGCAGCGGCTATCCGGAGGGCCTGCGGGGAGAACAAATCCCCCTGTCAGCCCGCATATTCGCCATTGTAGATGTGTGGGACGCGCTGAACTCAGACCGCCCTTACCGGGAGGCCTGGCCGGAGGACAAGGTTTTAGAGTACATCCGCGAGCAATCTGGAAAACACTTCGATCCGCGGGTGGTGGAGGCTTTTTTTGAGTTTGTGGGCAGGAAGACAGGGGTTAGGGGTTAGGGGTTAGGGGTTAGGGGTTAGGGGTTAGGGGTTAGGGGTTAGGGGTAAGGATGTTAACGTTGTTATAATGCGACCTTTTCACGCTGTTTGCATCAGATTAAGGGTCGCATTTATTGGCATGGTTCATAATGAGGCTTGTGGTTTCGATCTGGTAGAATGGAGTTGTTGCCCAATAACGATGGCGGTTTTGTGATACACGGATTCACACGGATTTACCCTAACCCGGACGAGCCGGAACCACGGATTACACTGATTTTCACGGATTTTCTTTTTGTTTTTCCGTGCAATCCGTGACATCGTGCCCGTTAGGGTAAATCTGTGGTTAATTTCCTTTTTTTTTGTGCAAGGAATCAACTACTAAGATCCTAACCCGGACGAGCCGGAACCAAAAGAAATCTCTCACCACCAAGGCACAATACCCTGACGGGTACAAGCGAGACACAAAGTTAAGAAATAAAAAGTTTTCCTTCGTGCCTTTGTGCCTTGGTGGTAAATGTTCTTGTTTTTTGCACCGTGCCGGTATGGTACACCGTGCCGGTACGGCGTGCAAGCTTTTCACTATGAAGGTACTAATAAAAAAAGACC
>JBDRGC010000377.1:0-18531 GCA_043818215.1 Chloroflexota bacterium
CTCTTGATAATATCGCCAGCCTGCAAGCCAGCTTGCTCGGCGGGAGAGTTGGCTGCCACCTCGATAATCAAAATCTGGGTTGGGTCGGGTGTGCCTAGCTGAGCAAAAATGAGCGCGTAGAGTATGACACCAATCAGCAAATTCATCGCCGGTCCCGCCAGGTAGACAGCCAGTCGTACCCAGGCACTGGACGCAGCCAGCCCACCGGGAACGTCGGGGTTGCCCTCCCCTTTGATTTTGACAAAGCCCCCCAGGGGCAGCCAGTTCAACGAGTATTTTGTGCCGCCAGCCTCGAAGAGAGTCAATGCCCGCGGCGGGAAGCCAATCCCAAACTCTTCCACTTCGATCTTGAAAAACCGGGCAACCATAAAATGCCCAACCTCATGAAGAATGATCAGGGCCGAGATAACAACGACTAATTGTGCAATTGCAGTAAATGTGTTCATTTATTCCTTTTGTTGAAAATAGAGGGTAGAGGGTAGAGGACAGAGGGCAGAGGGCAGAGTGTGGTCGGTGGTCGGTGGTCGGTGGTCAGTGGTCGGTGGTCGGTGGTCGATGGTCGGTGGTCGGTGGTCGGTGGTCGGTGGTCGGTGGTCGGTGGTCGGTGGTCGGTGGTCGGTGGTCGATTATATCCTGTCCTAAAGGAATGGGCTAGTAGAGACGGAAGCCGTGTCAGCGTAAGCCGCCGGGGAACTCTAATATTGTTCTTACTCTTGCGGGAGAAAAATTTGGTATGATTATCCGCATGAATCGAAACAACATTTACCCCATCATACAGGCTATGCTCGCAGCCCTGCTGTTTGGAGCCAGCGCCCCAATAGCCAAATTGTTGTTGGGTGAAATAGAGCCAATTTCTTTGGCGGCATTTCTATACCTTGGAAGCGGTTTTGGGTTACTTATCCTTCGAATATTTCAACGTAGTGGAAACAATCTAGAACGAACTGAAGCACCATTAAAAAGAACTGACATTGGTTGGTTAGCAGGAGCAATAATTGCAGGCGGCATAGCAGCACCGATCATCTTACTTTTCGGCTTACGAGATACTCCCGGAGCGACAGCATCATTATTGCTCACTTTCGAAGGCGTAGCAACAACTTTGATTGCGTCGATGGTATTCAAAGAATCCGTTGGTCGCCGTGCGTGGTGGGCAATTCTGGTGATAACCACCGCAAGCATTCTATTGTCAGTCAATCTAAATGACGAGTGGGGGGTATCTTGGGGAGCGATGGGTATTCTGGCGGCATGTGTATTATGGGGAATAGATAATAACTTCACCCGAAATATATCTGCGAAAAACCCAACGAGTATTGTGATACTAAAGGGCCTGGTTGCAGGTAGTTTTTCTCTCATCCTGACGATACTTTTGGGGAATCAGATGCCCAGTTTAGGTATTGCAATAAAAGCTATGATTTTAGGAAGCCTTAGTTATGGATTAAGTATCACACTATTTATTCGGGCAATGCGCGGACTTGGAGCAGCTCGAACAAGTGCGCTATTCGGAACTGCGCCTCTTGCTGGTATAGTTTTATCATTTTGGTTGTTACAAGAGTCGGTTAATATTATGTTTTTGGGCGCTTTTCCTCTGATGATTATCGGAACAATCTTCTTGGTATACGAAGAGCATAACCACAAACATATTCATGAAGCAACGATTCATGAGCATTGGCATAGGCACGATAGTGAACATCATATTCATACTCATAAGGAAATCGAATTTGCTCAGTCACATTCTCACACTCATGGACACGGCTGTCATGAACACGAACATCATCACATGCCAGATATTCATCATCGGCATGTACACCCTTCAGAAGCATGATATTTTGTATACTAAAGGTGTTCCCCAATAACGATAACGTTTTTTTACACGGATTTACCCTTCTCCCTCTTCGGGAGTGCTTCGCGAGGGCACGATGTCACGGACACTTGCATCTGCGGTGACAAGTGCAGGTGTACCACGGAATTTTTCCTTTGTTATCTCGCTTTGCACCGTACCGGCACAGTGTCCGTAAAATCCGTTTGAATCCGTGTACAAAATTCTTTGCCGACTTATTCAGGAACAAGTCTACTAACTGGCATTTTCTCAAAATAAATGGATTAGTTCCGAGTTGCACTTTCCCAAAGTAACTATAGTGCCCTATGGATATTGAGATGATACCAAGAAAGGATAAACATGAAAATACTAGTAACCGGCGGCGCAGGTTATATTGGCAGCCACACCTGCGTAGAATTGCTGCAAGCTGGCTACGAGGTTATCGTTGTCGATAATCTCTCCAACTCAAAAGAAGAATCGCTGAGAAGAGTTCGAGAACTCACCGGGAAAACCCTGGAATTCCATAAAGTCGATTTGCTCGACCGCGAGGCCCTGAGCGCCGTCTTTCGGAGCACACCAGTTGACGCCGTCATCCATTTTGCGGGCCTCAAAGCCGTTGGCGAGTCGGTGTCCGTGCCTCTACATTACTACCGTAACAATGTCGCCGGCACAGTCACCCTTTGTGAAGTGATGCAGGAGCATGGCGTCAAAACGATTGTATTCAGTTCATCAGCCACGGTTTACGGTGAGCCGCACACCTTCCCCATTACCGAAGACTTCCCCCTCTCTCCGCCCACCAACCCTTATGGCCGTACAAAGTTGATGATCGAAGACATCCTGCGCGACCTGGCCCGCTCAGAAAGCGGCTGGGATATTGCCTTGCTGCGATACTTCAACCCGGTGGGAGCGCACGAGAGCGGGCGCATTGGCGAGGACCCCAACGGCATCCCCAACAACCTGATGCCCTACATCACCCAGGTCGCGGTGGGGAAATTGTCTGAAGTGCAGGTATTTGGAGACGATTACGATACTCCCGATGGTACCGGTGTGCGTGATTATATCCACGTGGTCGATTTGGCGATTGGACATCTGAGGGCGTTGGAAAAACTGTCCACAAATCCCGGTGTGGTGACTTATAATCTCGGAACTGGACGCGGCTACAGTGTTTTGGAAGTGATTGCCGCCTTCGAGGAAGCTGCCGGTAAAAAGATTCCCTACAAAATTGTGGAACGCCGCCCCGGTGACGTCGCTACCAATTACGCGGACCCCGCCAAAGCTTTGGCAGAACTGGGTTGGTCAGCCAACAAGGGAATCAAAGATATGTGTGTTGACTCGTGGCGCTGGCAGTCCAACAACCCCATAGGGTACGCGTAGCAAAGTTTTTTTACCCAGCCCTCACCCCAACCCTTATCATGCCCGCAGGGTACTCCCACAGGGAGAGAGTTGGGGTGAGGGCTGTGTAGCTGGTTAGGCGCAAATCGCCAATCCATTTGATTGATGATATAATCTTCGGCGTGCAATTCCCAAATCCCTACGACTTCTAATCCAACGCCTGTATGTTTAACGAAGTGCCCTAATGGTAGCTGCAGCGGGACACCATATTTTAAATCGAAGGATGGGAAAATCCACACCGCCACGCTTCACGCTTCACGCTTCACGGGTGCATTCATCGTTATAACTGACTTTTGCGCTACCGCGAAAGTACAGCAAGGTAGACATGGAAAAGGATTTTTATGCCAGCATCGCGTTGGAATTCTAATGTTCTTGAGCTTTTAGGGTTGTTCGAAGGAGGTGAATTTAACCTCGAAGATTTAATATTCAACTCCATACAGACTATACATGAAAATGTAGATATCGACGAATATGAGGATCCTGAGGCTGTAGAACTGGAAGGTGATGTCCCCACTGAACTTCCCATTTTGCCCCTTCGCGGTCTGGTCGTTTACCCTGAAACAGCCGTTCCTCTGACCATTGGGCAGTCCCGGTCTATTCGTTTGGTGGATGATGTGTCTACTAGCGATAATCGGCTAATTGGGTTAGTGGCTTCCCGTGACCCTGAATTGGATGCCCCCGGCGCCGAAGACCTGTTTTCTGTCGGTACTGTGGCAGTGATTCATCGTCTGCTTCACGCTCCAGACGGCACCATTCGGCTCCTGGTGCAGGGAACATCGCGCTTCAAAATAGTTGAAATCACTCAGACTGATCCATACATCAAAGCCCATATTCAGTTGATCCCCGAAATTGAGAAAGACAATCTGGAAGTGGAGGCTATGGCGCGTAACGCTCGCGATCAGTTCGCGCATATCGCTTCTATGATCCCCTCCATCCCGCGCGAATTGGTGGAATCTGTTATGCTGTTGGATGACCCGTTGCAAACGGTTTACACTATTGCCAATTTTCAGCGCATCGAGTTGGAGGACGCCCAGGAACTACTGGAACTTGACTCTGTCGAAGACAAGCTGCATAAATTTATCACTCTCCTGGCCCGAGAAGCCAATGTCTTGGAGATAGGTCAAAAGATACATAATGAGGCCCGGTCTAAGATCGAAGACGTACAGCGGGAGTATTTCTTGCGAGAACAGCTCAAAGCTATCCAAAAGGAACTGGGCGAGGGAGATGAGCAGGCAATCGAGGCCAACGAGTTCCGTGAAAAGATCGAAACCGCTCAAATGCCGGAAGAAGCTGATAAGCAGGCCCGCCGCGAACTGGATCGCATGGAGCGGCTGCCAACCGCGGCCGCCGAATATGGAGTCATCCGCACGTATCTGGATTGGATGGTATCTCTGCCCTGGTCGATAACCACAGAAGATAGTCTGGATATTTCAAATGCCCGCGAGGTATTAGATCATGATCACTACGGCCTCGAAGATGTAAAGGAACGCATTTTGGAATTCCTGGCAGTGCGCAAATTGCACCAGGAACGCGCTGGCGAATTCGAGGACCCGTCCACCGATGAAATCCGCCGCATCCGAGAAGGGGTGATCCTTTGCTTTGTTGGGCCGCCAGGTGTGGGGAAAACATCTCTGGGGCGATCTATTGCCCGCTCTATGGGACGCAAATTCATTCGCATCTCGTTGGGTGGCGTGCGTGACGAGGCTGAAATCCGGGGCCACCGCCGCACCTATATTGGAGCCTTGCCAGGGCGCATTCTCCAGGCCCTGCGGCGGGTAGAATCCCACAACCCGGTATTCATGCTCGATGAAGTCGATAAACTCAGCACAAGTTTCCAAGGCGATCCTGCTTCTGCATTGCTGGAAGTGTTGGACCCGGAGCAAAACGTCGAATTCCGCGATCATTATCTGGAAGTGGCTTACGATCTTTCTCAGGTCATGTTTATCACAACAGCAAATTGGCTCGATAGCATCCCTGGGCCGCTGCGCGACCGCATGGAAATCATCAACCTATCTGGGTATACTGAAGGCGAAAAGCTCAAGATCGCCAAAGGATACCTGATCCCTCGCCAATTGCGCGAGAACAGCCTGAGGAAAAACGAGGTAACCTTTACAGATGATGCCCTGAAAGAGATCGGGCGTTCATATACCCGCGAGGCCGGAGTACGGAACCTCGAACGTGAAATCGGATCTGTTTGTCGCAAAGTAGTGACTCGCATCGCTGAAGGTAATACAGAACCCGCAGCAATCACTCCAGAGGAAGTGCGTGAACACCTGGGGCGGCCTCGCTTTTTCGGCACTGAAGAAATCGCTTCCCGCACATCCATCCCCGGGGTGGCAACAGGTCTGGCGTGGACTCCTTCGGGCGGGGATATGCTCTTCATCGAAGCCACACGTATGCCGGGAAGCAAAGGCTTTCAACTCACCGGTTCGTTGGGTGACGTGATGAAAGAGTCGGCTAACGCAGCCCTTTCCTATGTGCGTTCCCAGGCAGAGCGATTAGGCCTCGAAGAAGATTTCTTCGCCGATTCGGATTTCCACCTGCACGTTCCGGCGGGAGCGCAGCCCAAGGATGGCCCATCTGCCGGCGTGACAATGGCAACTGCATTGGTGTCCCTCATCTCTGGCCGCCCTGTCCGCCCGCATGTCGGAATGACGGGTGAAATCACCCTGCGCGGCCAGGTATTGCCGGTTGGCGGTATCAAAGAGAAGGTGTTGGCGGCTCACCGTTCGGGCTTGAAGACCGTTATCTTACCGCAGCGCAACGAGGCGGATTTGGAAGATATTCCCGATGAAGTTCTGGAGGATATAGATTTCATCTTCGTAGAAATGGTGGATGATGTACTGAACGCCGCCCTGGAGCCGGCTCCAAAACCTAGGCGCAAACAAAAGAAAGAGTTGACAGAAAAAGAAAAGAAGAAATTCTCTGGAGAAACAGCGTGACCAAGGTAATGTTGGTTGAGGATGATCGAATAATGATGGGTCTCCTTCGTACTTTGTTCGAGATCGAAGGGTTCGAGGTTATATCACTGGGCGCAGGAGAAGATATTTTAGAATCGATCAGACGAAACAAACCGGACATTATTTTACTGGATGTACATCTAAAAGACGGTCACGGAAAGGAGATAAGCGGCTTTGATCTGCTGGGGCAAATTCGACAAGACCCAGAGTTGAAGGGTGCAAAAATACTAATGTCTTCGGGCATAGATTTTCGAGATAAAAGCGCCCAAGAGGGAGCTGATGGATTCATCCTCAAACCATACATGCCTAACGACTTGATAAATTTAATAAAACAAACAATAGCGTAGAGAATTGTGGGCCTCTGGGACTTCTTGACATTAGAGGAGTAGAATGCTAAACTGTTATAGCGTTTATGACATAGCCGTCGCCGCAAACTGGGGTCAATAACGTGGAGCAGAACCAAAGAGAATGCGAGTTTTACGAAAAAAGCAATGGTCACTGCCCCACTGCTGACTTTCTGGATGGTCTCACTCAACGAGACCTTGTGTTTGTTGACAAAGCTTTAGAACGGCTGGAAAAGCACGGTCAAGACTTGGGACGCCCGTATGTTGGCTACCTTAGAGATCATATCTGGGAGTTACGCGTACGTACCCAGACGGGGCGGTATCGATTGTTATATTTCCGTGATGACCGGAAATTTATCATAATGCATGGAATCAAGAAAAAAGCCCATAAAGTTCCAGATTCTGAAATTGACAGGGCAATTAAGTACAGGCACGAGTATCTTGAGAGGCACAAAAAGTCATTATGAAGCTCGAAGAGTATCGCAAAGGGTTACAGCAAGACCCCGAATACCTGGCAGTAGAAAAGGAGTTAAAACCACTTCTTAATCTTGCGGACGATGTGCTCGAGTTACGTCTGGAGAGAGAGTGGTCTCAATCGGAGCTGGCTAGACGTGCCGGAACCCAACAATCCAATATTTCCCGCATCGAAAGTGGACTTGGGAACCCAACTTTCAAGTTCATTCAAAAACTAGCTAATACTTTTGACGCCGAGATAGTGATTCGTCTACAAGTACCGGAAATCGCTCGCCCTTTCATATCTGCAACTGAGCAACCCTGTAATTCCCACGATGGTGAGAATTCCATTTACGTACCAAATTGGCCACAACGATCAAGAAATCAGATTACTAATTGGAACGATCTCACAGCAACACCAACCGAGTTAGAGGAGGGTATTCCATTATGATAACTCATATATGGACTGTGCTCTGCTCCCGTGCAGTCATTGACCGCGATTCAAACAATTGTAGCCTTCAGAATGTAATCGAACAACTGAATATCAAAAAGAAACCAGAACCTGAAGCAATGCTTGTTATCGCATTTGATGTCGTAACATTATGGTCAAGGACAAATCCTGGTGTACCTGGTAAAGGACGCGAGCGATTAACTTTTTTGTCTCCGTCTGGCACAGAACTCGGTTCCTTTGAGATTAGCATTGATTTATCTAATACCAAACGATTTCGATCTCAAGTACGTTTTGAAGGATTGCCAGTAAGAGAACCTGGCCTCTATTCTTTTCGCGTTGATTTGCAAAACGACAGCGAAACTGAGTGGTATCAGGTTGCTGCTATCCCATTGGAAATAACCTTTGAGTTACCTGAACCCACCTCCCCTTCTTTTTGAGATAGCATTTGATAAACAATAAAGGCAGTACCCCATAACTTGCTATTTCTCGCGGCCATAACGCTGGTTGAGTAGGCCAACACGCTCTTCGTTGGCCGTATCGAAACCGTTTTGGCTTGTTTCCGGGCAATTCTTGGTTTCGATACGGCAAAGAACGCCTACTCAACCAGCGAACTGCCCTGCGTAATAGCAAGTTATGCTCCATTGCCAATAAAGTCTCTCGGGGACTTCGCATGGAAGGAAGCGAAATCCCAAAGAGCCAAAATAGAGAAGAACCAGAGTGAAAAATGATTAAGAAAAATGAACCTACCACCATGAAGTGGTACACAATAGATTTACATATACACACACCCGCATCCCAGGATTATCAACAGCCTGGGGTCAGTTACCTCGACCTGTTAAAGCAAGCCGAAGTCCGTGGAATGGATATTATCGCATTTACAGACCACAACACGGTGGCAGGTTATCGCAGCATGAGAGAAGAGATCCAACAATTAGAACTGTTGGAACAGCTCAACCGCATAATGCCAGAAGAAAAAGTCCGCTTGAAGGAATATCGCCGCTTGTTGGACCGAATGCTGGTGCTTCCGGGGTTCGAGTTTACCGCTACTTTTGGTTTTCACATTTTGGGCATTTTCCCGCCTGAAACATCGGCCCGTGAAATCGAGCATATTCTACTGAGCCTCAATATCCCTGCTGACCAGTTGGACGAAGGCTCGGTCACAGTTGGCGCCAGCGTGGACGTGTTGACATCTTACCGCCTGATCAACGAGGCCGGAGGGCTGGTGATTGCAGCTCATGCCAATTCCACTAACGGCGTTGCCATGCGGGGCTTTCCTTTAGGTGGGCAAACCAAAATTGCGTACACTCAAGACCACAATTTGCACGCCTTAGAAGTGACCGACCTGGACCGTCGCGGCCGGCGTACCACCGCCGCTTTTTTCAGCGGCACAAAGCCCGAGTACCCTCGCCGGATGCACTGCATTCAGGGGTCGGATTCCCACCGATTGGAAATAGACCCCCAGCGCAACAAGAATCTGGGACTTGGAGAACGTGCTACCGATATCCTCATCCCTGAGATTTCTTTTGCAGCTTTGATGGATCTCTTTTCGCACAACGACTTTGCCCGTACCCGTCCCCATCATCATCAGCATCAGACCGGGCCGGCCTACGACTTCGTCCGAGAAGCTCGCAAAGAGGGAGCCAATATCGTTCAAGATTTCCACGAAGGCATGACAGTGCGGGGCGGTAAACTCTATGCCGTCATAGCCGATACCTGCGCTTTCGCCAACACCAACGGCGGCACACTATATCTCGGGTTGAGTAGCAACCTGCAGAAACCGGTTGTCGGGATTTCATCTCCCGAACAGGCCATCGCCCAACTGAAAAAAGAGATCAGCAGCCGCATAAGCCCGCCGCTATCCTGTACTTTGGATGCCCACACCACCAGTGACAAGAAAATAGTGCGCATCTTGGTGCCTCAAGGGGATGATCCCCCCTATGCGGTGGATGATAATAAAATATATTTGCGTTCGGAGTCTGAAACGGGATTGGCTGTGCGCGACGAGATCGTCGAGATGGTCCTCCGCGGGCGGAGCGAACGCCCGGTGGAGGCCTCCCACCCCGCACCCCCGCTCGCAGGCCCCTCCGCAGCACCCCCCGAGAAGGAGCCTGAACTCTGCCCCCGCACAGGGGTCGAAATAGTCTCCGTCGATGAACGGGACGGGGTACGCTACTTTACTGTGCGTGACCTCCGCAACAGCAACGTAGTCAAAAACGTAACCGAAAAATCGGCCCGTAAACTCTGGCATCAGGCCATTACCCGTTTCACCAAACTTCCCGTCGATCTTTCGCGGGCCAATATACAATGGCACGGCGACCTGGGGCTTATGGAACTGCATAAACGCGGCAAAAGCGAGCGCTACGACTTAATCCAGCGCATGCCCCATGGCTACCGATTTTACTTCGGGGTCACCGATGACGGCATCCACGAGGCCTGGAAACAGGTGGTAGGCGCAGACGATAACCAGACATGACGCTTCGCTTCGGTATTCTCACAGTTTCAGACCGCTCATCGCGCGGCGAACGTCCCGACGCTTCAGGCCCTGCATTGCAGAATCAGGTGGCAGATCAGGGATGGAATGTTGCGCGGGTGGATATTGTTCCCGATGATTTTCGCATCTTACAAGATACCCTGGCCCGATGGGCCGATTCCGGGGATTTAGACGTGATCCTGACAAGCGGAGGCACTGGATTCAGCCCCAGGGATATTACCCCGGAGGCCACTCAGACCGTGGTAGAACGTCCCGCCCCGGGGTTGGCGGAGGCCATGCGGACCGCCAGCCTGAAAGTGACGCCCCATGCCATGCTCTCCCGCGCCGCGGCCGGTATTCGCGGCCGGACGTTGATCATCAATTTGCCGGGCAGCCCCAAAGCCGCGGTCGAAAATCTGGATGCGGTCATCTCCGTATTGTCTCACGCTGTCCAGTTACTGCAAGATGATACCCGCGCCGAAGCCGGGCACCAATTTGGTGGTGGCTGATTTCTGACTGTGATGAAAGCAGCAATTCCCGGTATGGTCCACCTTCTCTATGAGAGAGGAGCAAGATATTTGCAGTTTGCTCATACCCAACCCTCACCCCAACCCTCTCCCATAGGGAGAGGGGGGAAAGGCAAAGGCTCCCTCTCCTGTGGGAGAGGGCTGAGGTGAGGGCTAGTGTAGAAATCCCGGCTACTTTGCCGACCAAACCGGGGATCGCTGAACGACCTCTGTTTTTTAGGAGTGATTGACTGGTGGAATACTATCGAGTAGAAATGACCCCTGACCCGCTGTTGGAGCCATCTGATGAGAACCAGTGGCGACAGTCGGTTGTGGATATTATTCAAACGCTTGTATTGGCGGCGATATTGTTTCTGGGTATTAACGCGGTTTCAGCCCGTATTCGGATTGAATCGGGAAGCATGCAAGAGACTCTTCACCCGGGAGATTTCGTATTCGTCAATAAATTAGCATATCGATTCGGCGCGTTGGGTCGCGGCGACGTGGTTGTTTTCGACCCGCCGTTTGACTCACCTGAGCCATATATCAAGCGGATGATTGGCCTACCGGGGGATGAGATCATAATCGAGGATGGCAAGGTCTATATCAACGGCGAACTGTTACCGGAGCCTTATATCAGAGAAGAATTTCATTCGAATGGAAACTGGCTTGTCCCCCAAGATAGTGTATTCTTTATGGGAGATAACCGCAACAATTCTTCTGATTCCCGTAGTTGGGGAGTAACACCGCTGGAAAATGTGATCGGAAAAGCAATTACAGTATATTGGCCGCCAGAACAATGGGGAGCGCTGGCCCCCTCAGCAGTGGCTGCCGAATCGCCTTGACGCGGAACGTTACGTTGTGGGTCGAGCCTTTGCACCCCCCCGCCCATCATTTTTGATAAGATACCTGGAACAAGATACCTGGAATAATTGTAAAAAGATAGAATTTTGTGCTACAATCATCCCAACGGTCGGTGAGCCGGTTTCATTTAAAACTACTTAAAGGTAGGAGGAGACAGGTTATGAAAGATAAAGAATCAATGCTTAAAATGATGCGCTTCTGGTTGTTTGGCACGTTCATCATCATCTTTGCGGCTGTTACGATCTACGTTGGCATGTTTACAGGCATGGCGATTTTAGGCCAATTTCAGTTCTGGCTGGCTTTCATCATCGCAGCTGTATTGTGCGTCGTATGGTACTACATCTACAAAGGGTATCTGGACAAGAAAGGTTAATCGAACCACATCACAACACCCCCGGCTCCCCATCTGGCGAAGCGCTAACATAAGGCTTCGCCAGATTTGTGTTAAATAAAGGTGCGACGCACCTGATTTCGTTGAAACTCATCTCTTTTATTATTTGTGTGTGTTTCAAATGATTTGGAAGATGTTCGTAGTGCGCGCATCGGGCCACCTGACAGTTTGGCGATCAATTCAACCAAGCATCCCTTCGACAAGCTCAGGACGCAGCCTGAGTAGCAGAAATTGAGTGTCGGAGCACCGCGGAGATAATCAATTTCTGCGTATCGAAGGGTGCGGTATTGCGCAATCCGGCCCGCACCCTTCGACACCTGCACTTGCGTTACGGTGCAAGTGTACGGCTTCGTAACAACACGGTTTTTGGTAAAAATCAGATCAGGTTTCGTAGTTTTTGGGATAATTGCCAGAATCGCCTACTCAGGATGCTCACTTTCTTATAACTGTCAGGTAGCTAGATTTACTATCCAAATTCTTGCAGCACCTTGCGAGCGATGACCAGACGCTGCACTTCACTGGTACCTTCGCCAACGGTCATCAAGCGGGCGTTGCGATACATTCGTTCCACAGGATATTCCCGGCTGTAACCATAACCTCCATGAATCTGAATGGCGTTACGGGTGACGCTCTCGGCCATTTCAGTGGCGAAAAGTTTACCCATGGCGCCCGCTTTGGTGAACGGTTTACCTTGATCTTTGAGCCAGGCCGTGTAGTAGATCATCAGCCGGGCAGCGTGAATTTCTGTAGCCGCGTCGGCCAGCATCCATTGGATGGCTTGATGTTGGGCGATGGGCTTGCCGAAGGTGTGGCGTTCTTTGGCGTAGCGCACGGCCTCTTCGAAGGCCGCCTGAGCGATTCCGACCGAAATGGCTCCGATGCTGATGCGCCCTCCATCAAGCGTGGCGAGGGTTTGTTGGAGGCCGCGTCCTTCCTCGCCGAGCAGATTTTCTCGGGGCACGCGTACGTTGTCGTAAGTGATGGCGTTGCTGTGGCAACTGCCCAGCCCCATCTTCTTCTCCGGGGGAGCAACGTATAGACCGGGGATATCTGCGGGGACAATTATCATGCTCATAGACCGGGAGCCACCCTCAGGGGCCGTCCGTACCAGACTAATGATATAGTCAGCATCCCCAGAGTTGGTGATCCACATCTTGGATCCGTTGATCACCCACTCATCTCCATCCAACTTAGCCCGGGTTTGTATAGCTTGTAGATCAGAGCCGGCTCCGGGTTCGGTTAGTGCCAGAGCTGCTAATTTGCTCTCGCCGCTGGCTGCAAGCGGGAGAAATTGCTGCTTCTGCTCTTCGGTTCCGAACATAGATATCGGAGCGCATCCCAGGCCGTTGTGGGCCGCGATCACGAGGGCCGTGCCGCCGTCGCCCCAGCCTAGTTCTTCGATGGCAATGGCCGCGCAGATGGCGTCCAGGCCAGTGCCGCCGTATTCTTCGGGTGTGTTGAGACCCAGCAAACCAAACGGCCCCATTTTTCGGATCGCGGGCCAGTTGAGTTCTTTGGCTTCCTCGAGTTCTGCGGCTTTGGGTTTGACCTCCCGGGCCACAAAATCATGTACTGCCTTGCGCCACATACGTTGTTCTTCAGTCAGGTTGAAATCCATAAGTTTTCTCCTATTAAGAAACTTGTCTCATGTCATTGCGAAGCAGCTCTACCGCTGACACTTGCACCGCACTGTGTTTGGTGCAGTGCAGGTGAGCAATCTCATCCTTGCCGAGAAGGAGATTGCTTCACCGAAAAGCGTCGGTTCGCACATCGTCCCCTTTGGGGAATGACATCTGGGTAAGCGGAGTCAAAAACATTATCTTAACATCTATATCTACTTGTATTCTATCTGTTAGTTGAGGGGGATGCAAGAGTCAGATTTATTCGGGCAGGGATTCATACTTCTGCAAACTGTTTGACCTTCGCTCGAAAGTTTGTGATAATTGGGCAACCTTATCCACTCATATCGAAAATCCGTGCTTTCCCCTCCGCTGATTGCGAATAGCACGGATCAGGAGGCACTCATGTTCCGTAAGCATTCACTGTTCATCGTTCTCGTTGTTATCGCATCCGTCACCTTTGCCTGTAGTACCTCGGGGATTGAGCCACCCCCCGCAACCCCCGACACGCAGGCCACCGTCGACGCGGCCATCGCGGCCACGTCTACCGCGCAGGCCGAAATGCAAGCCCAGATAGACGTCGCGGTGGAAGCCACGATCACCGCTATGCCGCCATCCACAGTCACCGCTATGCCGCCACCTACAGAAGAAATACCCGCAGAGTATCTCGTGCTTACTGAGGAAGAGCTGGCTGCCATGATCGACGCGGCCGTCGATGAAACGGCTGCTGCTTCCGAGGCGGCCAACACCGAAGTCACGGAGGCAACCGCTGATGGTACTGTGACCCAGGAAGAATACGATGAGATGATTGTCTACGCCGATGACCTGGAATACGCCATCGAACTGGCCGAGGAGCTGATATACGCCTATTACGGCGTCTACGGCGAACTGGCCGCAGATACGCTTTATCTGCTTACCGAAGTCGAAGACGACCTGGATGATATGGCCGCGCTGGCTCTCGAGCTGGCTGAAATTCTCATCGAGGTCGAGGATGCCCTGGGTGGAGGGCTGGAAATCTCCGATGAAACCATCGCACAACTACAAATAGCTGCTGAGAGCGCGCAGGACAAACTCGCCGATATGGAAGGCAAGAACGGGATTTGGGTCGCGGAATTGCAGGCTGAGATGGAAACCCGCGCAGCCAGCGTGATGGACATAACCCCCTCGGAAATTCCCGGCGACCGCAAGGAAGCCATCCTCAGCGCTTTCGATTATATCGATGCTGTTCGAGCCGCTCTTTTAGATAATCAATTCTCGTTATCAGAGTTGTCCAGTATTGCTCAATTAGGAGCCAATGCCATGGCCGGTCTCGAAGCCCACGGTGGTCCCAAACTGCAAGGATTGTCAGGCAATATTGGTGCTATAACATCTCAATTGGCGCATGGGCAGATGCCACATGCGGCAAACGGGTTGGGCGCCTTAGAGGGAGCGCTGGGGACTCGCCCAGGACAGTAGAAAGCAAATATGAGTAATGACCTGTTTGACCTGATCAAAAAGCAGCGCAGCCTCAGGAACAGAGCCTGAGCACGCAGCCTGACCAGATAATCGCCGAGGGATTATCTTTCAGCGGCCTATTGCACGAGCTTGCCCAAAATGGCGCCCTCACCAAAGGGGGCTGGGAGAATCTTTATCACATTGCAGAACAACACTCATCATAGACGTGTACTTCGCCTTTTCCCCCATCCACCATCACCCTGTCCCCACTCCCAATCTTCCCAATTTCCACCCGATCCACACACGGAATCTCGGCGATGATGCAGTCCACCGCCGTGATGGTCTCACACTCGGTGTTGACGATGGCAGCCGGGGCCAGACCGTTGTGTTTCAGCCGGTACAGGGTGTACGAGCCTACCGTCGAACCTTTGCCTGCTGGGAAGACCAGCACCTTCCCGGCAATGCACTGACCCTCCAACTCGTGGCCGCGCTCCACCACCACACCCGTCTCCGGGTCCACCCCACCGAAGAACGAAATCCCCTGCGAAGTCACCATCGCCTCGCCCTCGGCCACCCCCGCATAAATCGTCCGACCCTTTGAAATCATCCTCACGCTCCGCGGAGAATTCAAGATTCAAGATGCAAGATGCAAGATGCAAGATTGAAGACCAAAGTTCATACTTCAATCATTAATCTCCAATCTCCAATCTCCAATCTCCAATCTCCAATCTCCAGTCTCCAATCTCCAATCTCCAATCTCCAATCTCCAATTCCCAATCTCCAATCTCCATTCTCTGTCAGGTGCTATTTACTACTTCAACGCCTCTGCCACCACCTCATCGAACGGCAGCAGCACCGTCTTGAACTTATTCTTGGCGTACGCATAATAGCAGGCCTTGGCGCTGTCGGTTGCCATTGCCGTAAAGCGTCCCTCGATGGGTGCCACCACGCAGCAGGTATCCGCCGCAAACCTGGCCCCCGCCGCTTCGATCACCGCTGTGTAGCCCATCATGTCGGCAATCTGCCTGGTTGGGCGGGCGGTGGTGATCCAAAACTCCTTCGTCACCCGCTTCCCGGCTAGCAGCTCCGCAACGCGGGCAATCTCTTTGATGGATAAATGCGGGCATCCCAGGCTGACGAAATCAATTTCTTGAGATGACGCATCCTGCATGGATTCGTGCGCCTGGCGGATATCCTCCTCCGAAATGTGAATCTCATCCTTGGGTGGATACACGTGTGCAGCCTCAGGCGTGATCCCGTCTATATGAAAGAGTGCCACCCCGCCATAAGTCGCTACGCTGGCACAGAACGATTTCAGATTCTCCACCGAAGCATTTTCAATCCCCAGAATGAAAGGCACCCCTGCCCCCCCGCCCCCCTGCACCCTCTCCCCAATAACTTTGCCCAGCGCCCCAAACTCGTCATTTTCTCTCAGCCGCCCCTCGACTGTGATGGTTACAGTGGGCTGGCGATTTTCGTCGAAGTGATAGCCGTACCCAGGGGTCAGGCCGGTCAGCGAAGCCGCCAGCGCGCTAGGGCCGCCCTCCCGGTTTGTGCAAGCCCCGATGACCGAGTTGGCATAACACACCGCGCTCGACTCGGCCCAGGCAATATGCTCGCCAAAGTGGGGCAGGTTGCCGATCAAGTAGGGGGTGCAAGATGCCGTGGTGATGATATTCATGCTGGCGAAAGCCTCCAACACGCGCATTTGCTTCTCGGCGAACTCGGGGCTGATGCCCAACGCCTGCCAATTTTCGATATCCATTCCGGCGGGATTGAGGGTGGTCAGCACGCGAGCGCGGCCCCCGCCGCTCGCCATCTCGGATAAAAAACTCAATCCGGCCTCCCCCAGATTATCGTAACTGACCCCGGCAACCTGCACAGAGGTCACAGGAATCAGCCGCGCCGCCCCGTAGATTTCTCCCAGCGCCGCCAGGATTTGCATAGCCTTTTGAGTAGCGCGTCCTTGCTCCCCATCCAGCATGGCTTGTTCTGCTTTGGTTAGTTGCATAGCGCAGTCTCCAGCCGCAACCAAAAAAATTACCGCGGAGCACGCAGAGTTCGCTGAGAAAAAAAAAGTAAAAACTCTGCGCTCTCCGCGTTCTCTGCGGTGAAAGATTTGCACGCATGACGCCAGGGTGCGTGTCATTGCGTTTTATGCTTGAACGAATCGTTTATTATCCACATTGGGGTACGGAACCTTTTCATAACCGCGCCGCGCTTTGCCCACAGGAGCAGTCAAATCGAAGCCGATCTTGGTGGTCAGTTTGGTACCGGGTTCAGCGCTGGGGTCCAGACTGGAGCCGGGTTCGCGGGCCAGCACTATCATGTCGCGGTCGCCCTGGAAACGGGTTGCCATAGCCCACTCGACCTCCAGCGGGTTGTAAATGTCGATGTCACTATCCACCACGAAAACGTGTTTGCAGGAGCGGTGTCCGGCGAACGCGGCGTGGATGGCCTTCGCCCCGTCGTCGGCGGACTGCTTGTCAATTTGCACGATGGCGTGCAGCCACGAACTGCCGCCCGGGTTGATATTCACATCCAGGCAGCGCACGACTTCATTCACCTTGCGGAAGATGGTCGGCTCGCGGGGCATACCCATGAGCAGCTTGTGTTCCAATGCGCCGGGCAGCAGGGCCTGCCAGATGGCGTCTTTGCGGTGGGTGATGGCTTTGACGACGAATACTGGCTCGCTTCGAATCACATCTTGGGTCTCGGTCAGGTCGACGAAGGGGCCTTCGGCGTGGCGTCGGTCGCGGTAGACCGTGCCCTCGATGACGAACTCGGCCTGCGCGGGGATGAGCAAATCCACGCTGTGGGCGCGTACCACTTGCAGGGGTTCCAGCGCGTTGGCGATGGACAGCTCATCCACGCCGATGTCCACCGAGGTAGCCGCCGCGGCCAGCACATTGGGTGGGTTGCCGATGCAGATGGCTACATCTACCTGACCCAGGACTTGCAGGAATGCGTCGAAGTGGCGGCCTCTCACCACTCGCACAGCCATCTCGGTGGGCGAGAGAATCATGCCGCGGTGGAAATCCATATTTTGACCGTGGACTGGGTGTTTAGCGATAAAAACCCCCGAGGTGATATAGTCCCCGCCGTCCCCCGCGAAATGCCGCAGGATGGGGAGTTTTGTGAGATCAGGTTCCGGGCAGATGACTTCCTGACATGGAGCGATCTCGCCTCCCGCACCCGCACCCTCCTCCCCCTCACGCAGCACACCCGTTAATGTGCGGTGTGAAGGGGTTGGGGGTGTGGGCGATTCGATGGCCCGCGTCAGGGTGGGGATAATTTCCGAAACCGAAATCCCAAAATAATCGGCAAAATCCCCTTTGGTGCAGCAGATGTTCCCGGCCACCCGGAAGTCGGATTCCAGCACATTTTCGAACAGCACGGGCTGCGGTTCAAGATGCTTCATCAGCGCGGCAATCTCGTGGGTTTTGGAGATAGGTGCGGTTATTTTGATAAGTTTGCCATCGCGTTCGAGTTTTTGGATATAACGTCTAAAGCTCATGTGCGGGAATCTCCTGGGCGGCTTTTTCCAGCAACTCGAAACCTTGCTGGATGAGTAAATCCAGGTAGGCTGGGTCGGCTGCATTGCCGCGCGCCAGGGCCTTATCCAGCGAGGCGCGTATCCCGCTGGCGCGGTGCGCCCAAACCGAATCGGCGGAGAGACGTTCCAGCCGCTGCACTAGATGACAATTTCAAAAGTTTATAGGGTAAAGCTAAGTTAGTGAAAAGCTACACAGAGCATCAAGGCGGTTCTTCAGGTCAGTTGCAGTAAATTTCCAACGAAAAGGCTTGGCGGTTTCCTGGTAATAATCTTGAAAA
>JBDRGC010000378.1:0-9525 GCA_043818215.1 Chloroflexota bacterium
GTGTTCAGAAAATACCAATGCCCCCTGATGATTTTGCGTGGATTGAATGACAAAAAATCTGCCTACCGATGAGTTGCAGTGTCAAGGGTGAATTAGAAATTGCTCGGAAAGTGAAAGAAAAACAAGACCAGACACAAAAGAAGCGAATTTCTAAAGCAAAACACCTGATTCTAGCTTTTTCTGTGTCTACCTGCGGTAGCCACCCAAGGATGTAGAAATGAGTAGATTTTTCAGGCAGTTCTTTTTGGCTCGAAAGCCCGGGGGGATAGCCGTCCAGAATCCGATATTGATATCTTGCTCATTGTGAGCAATGAAAATTGGCGTTTTCGCCGTCAAATTAGTGGTATTGCTGCTGACGCATCCTTGGAGTACCATGTTCTCATAGGCCCGCGTGTAATCGCTCAAGAACGTTGGGAATTAATGAAGAACGAACACTTCAGCCTATGCGAGAATGTGGCCCATGATGGCATCCCCCTGGCTTTTTGATACTACTCGACCCACACACGCACCGTCAGCCATCCGTGGTTGGCGGTCTTTTTATTTCCCCGAAATGGTATCTTGGAAAATCTCATCCAACAGCGCTAGAAATTCATCTGGCTGCTCGCGGGTGAGTAAGGTTTGGCGGATTTCTTTGGGCAGGTGATAGGGGGACAGGTAACTGGCAGCATATTTGCGGAAGAGTCTCAATCCCCGCTCCGGGCCGTAGAATTCCAGATTGCGCTCCAAGTGTACCAACATCGTTTCCCGCACCCGTTGGGGGAAAATCTGCTCGCGGTCGAGGCGGGCGAAAATCCAGGGGTTGCTGACGGCGGCGCGGCCAATCATCACCCCGTCGCAACTGGTATGCGCTTTCATGCGTTCGATATCGGCAACCCTGATCACCCCCCCGTTGCCGATCACCGGGATGGACACGGCTTGCACCACTTCGGCGATGGCGTCCCAATCTGCCGGGCCGCTGTAGACCTGCATCTTCGTGCGGGCGTGGACGGCGATCGATGCGCCGCCATTCTCTTCCACGATGCGGGCAATCAGCCTGTAAGTGAGGTTGTCTTCATCCCACCCCAGGCGGATTTTGCCGGTGACGGGAATTTCCAGGGCCGCGGTCAACTTTCGGAAAATGCGCGCCACCTTCAACGGTGTCCGCATCAACCCCACGCCTGCTCCCCGATTGGCAATCGACTTGGTCGGGCAGCCCATGTTGATATCGATAATGTCGGGACCTAAATCCTGGACTTCCAGGGCGGCTTCGAGAATCTGGCCCGGGTCATCACCATAGATTTGGATGGCAATCGGTCGCTCTTGCTCAGTAAACCGCATCTTGGGTAAGACATAGCCAGGGCGCGCCAGAATGTCGGTCACGTTGACGAATTCGGTGTAGCTCATTGCCGAGCCGAGTTCGCGGCACAGGGAGCGGAAGGGCCAATTGGAGTAGCCATCCATGGGGGAGAGAATCACATCGCCATAGATAGGGATGGGGCCGACGTGGAAGGACGGGGGTGGGGGAGTATTCATGGGGTGGATTAGGAAGCCAGGTATCAGGTAGACAGGGTATACACGGTACACAAAGTATACACGGGATGCAGGTTATCGCACAATGCTATCCGCCCCCTGTTTACTCTGTTTACCCTGTATACCTTGTTTACTGCATACCAGTTTTCTCCCCCCTACAGCAACCGCATCTGCTTCCCCTTCTTCGTCACCCGCTCTGGCGTGAAAATGGGCATTTTGGTGGCGAGGCCGTATATGTAAACCAGTTTCTGGAACACTTCGATTAGCCTGCGCCAGTTGGGGGCGTTGCACTCGTAGCGCCATCCGAAACGTTGGATATATTTTTCTTTGACCCCGGGAAAGAGTTGGTCGAGCTTGTCATAGTAGTATTCGCGCGAGCCGGCCCGCAGGGTCATGCCAAACCAGGGCAGGATGTAAGTCGCACCACTTTCAGATGCCAATGCAACGATGCGGGTGATATTCTCTTCGGTGTCTTCGATGAAGGGCAGAATGGGCATCATGGTGACTCCAGTGTGGATGCTGGCCTCGGCCAGGGCGCGCATGGCCCGGTAACGCTGGGAGGGGAGCGGTGCGCTGGGTTCGAGTTTTGCTGCCAGGTCATCGTCGGCGGTGGTGATGGTAAAACTGATCGCCGCGAAGACCCGGCTGATTTCTCGCAGGGTGTCGAGGTCACGCAGCACCAGGTCGGATTTGGTGAGGATATGGATGGGAAACTGGTTGCGGGCGATGACTTGTAGTGCCCGCCCAGTGAGGTTGTATTTGCGCTCGATGGGCATATACGAGTCGTTCATCGCCCCAAAGCCAATGGTACCGCGTACCTGCTTGCGGGGCAGAATATCTTCCAATAGATCGATGGCATTGACCTTGACGTGAATATCGGCGAAATTTTCGATCTGGTAGCACTCGGAGCGCGAGTCGCAGTAAATGCACTGATGCTGGCAGCCCCGATACAAGTTCATATTGTATTTCAAGCCGAACCACTCGTCGGGCTGTTTGACGTGGTTGAGGATTGTCTTGGCGTGGATTTCGGTAATCATGGGGGGAGTGGATTGGGAACTGGGAAATTGGTATATTGGGAACTGGTAGATTGGTATATTGGGAACTGGTAGATTGGTATCTTAGGAACTGGTAGATTGGTATTTTGGGAATTGGTAAATAGGGAATACTAGCCTACCAACCTACCAACCTACCAATTTACCAATTTACCAACCTACCAATCTACCAATGTACCAATCTACCAATCTACCAACCTACCAACCTACCAACCTACCAATCTCCCAATCTACCAATTTACCAATCTACCAACCTACCAATTTACCAACCTGCCATTCCAACTAATACTCCACGATCTTGGGCAGCAAGCGGGCGTCATTGATGAGATGTTGGACTTCCCTGTGCAGCGGAGCAATCCCATCGAAGCCGGTGCGCTCGACGAATTCCACCAGCATGGCGTGCAGCTCTTCCGGCTCGCGGGCAGCGATTTTCTCGGGGGTGAGACCGGCATCATGGTACAGCCGCGCCCGCACGCCCCGCACCGCCTTGAGACGCGCCAAATCCGAGAGGGTGACGAATTCAAGGATGGCGTCCAGGGGTAGGCCGGTTTTCTCGGCGAGTGCCTGCCGCAATTTCGGTTTACGCCCTGCATCCAGCATTTGGTCCACGTTTTCGATGTACAGAGCGTCAAGTTTGGCAATGCGCTCCGGGTACACGCCGCGGAACTTTCTTATTTGGAAGGAGTGGCGTTTGACGCGCTCCGCACGCATTTCACCGGCCAGATCGCTGAGTTCATCATTCGCGATGAAATCGAAGTAGTAGCGCAATGCCCACAGCGGTTTCGAAGCAGACTCCCCTGGTTCACTCTCTAGCCAGGAGGCATAACTCTCTAGCGATTCGGAGGTCGTCTGGTCGATGGTTCTACCTGGGTAGTGGGTCTGCAAATAAGACTCGAACTCGCTGACGAAATTGACGATTTGTTCGATGGCGGTGGCTTTGCGCCGTTTGCTTTTGAGGAATGTGCGGAAATTGGGTTGGTTCATGATGACTCTGGGAGAACGAAATCCAGATAATTATCCGGGGTGATCACATCGAACTCGGCCTCCGGGTAAGCGCTCAACCAGCTTTGCGGCGGGCGGGGTGGTTTTCGGGGAGACCATTTGCACTCGTATCCGAATAATTTTCCTTCGCGTTCTTCCACCAAATCTATTTCCTGCTGGTCATACGTGCGCCAGAAATACGCGTTGGCGTAAAGGGGAAAATAAGCCCGGCGCTTCAGACGTTCTACGAAGACGAAATTTTCCCAGAGATGGCCGATATCGTTGCGCTGGTCGAAGGGGTTGAATTGGGCAATCAGCGCGTTGCGGATGCCCGTATCGTAAAAATAGTATTTAGCCTTGCTGGTGATTTCTTTGCGCAGATTACGGCTGAAACCGCCTAGCCGGATGATCACAAAGGCCTGTTCCAGCAGATCGAGGTACCGCTGTACAGTTTTTACGCTCACGACCAGGCGGGTGGCAATCTCATTCAGGGATACTTCACTGCCCACTTGAAAAGCCAAAAGTTGCAGCAGATTCAACAACAATTGTGAACGCTTCATCCGGTCGAACGCTAGAATATCTTTCAGCAGGTAAGAATGAGAAATTTCGGTAATGGTTCCGATTTTTGCCTGCCGGGTGGGGGATTGGATCACTTCAGGGTAGGTGCCAAAAATCAGAAATTCTTCCAAATGTTCGCCAAGTTCGAAGCGATTATATATTGACAACAACTCTGATTGGGCAACGGAGTATAGAGCCAGGGTACGTTTGCGTCCGGTGAGTGGTTCCCCGATTTGCCCGGCTAACTCGAAGGACGAAGAACCGGTGGCGATGACGCGGATACCAGGCACCTGATCCACAATGATTTTCAGCGCCTTGCCAATATTGGGGATTTCTTGCGCTTCGTCAATGGCTATAAGTTCATATCCTTCGACATAAGCCAGGATTCGAGAAAAATCCTGTGAACCCAAGATTTGCTGTGTACGGATGTTATCGCCTGAATCGAGTTTATATTTCAGAGATGTGCTCGCAAGAAATCTTTGCAGTAGCGTCGTTTTCCCAACCCGGCGCGGGCCGTAGATGACCAATACTTTATTGGATTGCAGATAGTTTTCCAGGGGTTCGTAAGCGCGTGGTATCATGCCCCCAGTATACTCGATTTTGTGAATTTATGGAGCGACGTTCCATAGATTCAGCTAAATTTGTGGAGTTAGACCTCCGAGGTTTTGGAGACCTCGGAGGTCTGGTTAATTTTCAACCAACCCCCGCTTCAAAGCCTCCCGCAGCGAGCGCACTTCCACTACCTCGATCCCCTCCGGCCACGGTTCGCCTTTCCGCAGGCGGCGGGGCACGATGGCGGCTTTGAATCCCAGCTTGGCGGCCTCCCGCAGGCGGGCTGTCATCTGACCGACAGCGCGCAACTCGCCGTTCAGCCCGACTTCACCTATCAACACCGCATCGGCGCGTACGGGCTGGTCTCGCACCGAGGATGCAATCGCGGCGGCTACGGCCAGATCGGCGGCCGGTTCGCTGACCTTCAGGCCGCTGACCACGTTGACGAAGACATCCTGCTCAGTCAGGCGCACGCCCACGCGTCGGGTGAGCACCGCAACTGTCAACAGCAGGCGGTTGAAGTCGATACCGTTGGGCGTGCGGCGCGGGTTGCCGAACGTGGTCGCACTGGTCAGCCCCTGGATTTCCACCAGCAGGGGCCGGGTTCCTTCCATGGTCACCGCGATAGCCGACCCGGGGGCGTTGACCATTCGTTCGGCCAGGAAAGCCTCGGAGGGATTGGTCACCTCGATCAGGCCGCGTTCCCGCATCTCGAAAACGCCCACTTCAGATGTCGGCCCGAAGCGATTCTTCACCGAGCGCAGCAAGCGGTAGGTCTGGAAACGGTCGCCTTCCAGGTAGAGCACCGTGTCCACAATATGCTCCAGCATGCGCGGCCCGGCGATGGCGCCATCTTTGGTGACATGCCCGATGATGAAAACACTGATGCCGGAGGACTTAGCCAGTTCCCGCAATTGGGAGGCCGATTCCCGCACCTGCGAGACCGACCCGGCGGAAGACTCCTTCTCAGGGAGGTAAGTGGTTTGGATTGAATCCACAATCAGGATGCGAGGTTTGACCTCGGTGACGTGTTGAAGAATTATATCCAGGTTGGTCTCTGTGACCAGGAGGATATCCTCAGGGATGGGGAGTTCTGTTCCCTGCTCGTCCCGAAGGAGGCGCATGGCCCGCATTTTTATCTGGCGCGCCGATTCTTCCCCAGAGACGTAAAGCACAGGCCCGGAGGCCGCCATTGCGAGGGCGGCCTGCAAGAGCAGGGTTGATTTGCCGATTCCGGGGTCGCCGCTGACAAGCACTATCGACCCGGGAACGATGCCGCCCCCCAGCACGCGCGCAAACTCCTCGATAGGGACAGGCCAGCGTTCTTCGGCATCTCCGCCGATATCGACGATGCGGCGCGGTTCGGATCGCCCGGTCAAGCCTCGGGCCGCGCGCGCTTTTGTTTTAACGGGAGCAGCCACAATTTCCTCGACCATGGAGTTCCAGGCCCCGCACTTGGGGCAGCGTCCCATCTGACGGGGTGACTTGCGCCCGCATTCTTGACAAACGTATTGGGTATATGTTTTAGCCATGGGGGGTATTATATAACGAAAATGGGGCGACTCAATGTCGCCCCTGCCAAGGGATACAAATTGATGTTTTGATGTATCATCTCCACATTTCAGGGTAAAAGCCATTGTAGGCGGGGTTTCCACACCTGCCCTATGGTTACCCCGTGCGAGCGAGATATGGAAATCTCGGCTACACACCCTCACTTTTGGAGAGAATACGTTTTTACGCTACGGCAATCATTGCTTCAGGCGTGGCCTCGTGAGACTCGTCGCCGCCCTTGCGGAGGATGATCGCAGCTTCGTCTTCCAGCATTTCGAGGTCTACCACTACGGTGTCTCCGGCGTTGAATTCGCCAGAAAGCAAGGCGTCAGATAGGGGATCTTCGATTTTTTGCTGGATTATTCGGCGTAGGGGGCGGGCGCCCATATCGGGATCATAACCCAAGTCCGCTAACAGTTTCACAGCTTCGGGAGTGACTGTCAACTCAATCTCGTGTTCCGTTAAGCGTTGTGTGACTTTATTCAATTCCAGAGAGACGATCTTATGCAGATCATCCCTGTTCAGAGCGCGGAAAACTATCACGCTGTCCAGACGATTGACAAACTCGGGACGGAACAATTTTTTGAGCGATTTACTAAGCTCGCTGTGCATCTCTCGATATGCGAGGCGCTCTTCTTGCTCTTCATTGCGCTTAAGTTGGAAGCCCAGCGCGACCTGACGGATCTTCTCGGCGCCGATATTGGATGTCATCACAATGATTGCATTGCGGAAATCTACCTTGCGGCCGCGGGCATCGGTAAGCTGCCCTTCTTCCATGATTTGCAGCAGCATATTGTGGACATCAACGTGCGCCTTTTCGACCTCGTCGAAGACGATGATCGAGTAGGGCTTGCGTCGAATGGCTTCCGTGAGCTGCCCGGCTTCATCGTAGCCAATATAGCCCGGGGGGGCGCCGACCAGGCGGCTGGCAGAGTGTCGCTCCATGAACTCCGACATATCCAATTGGATAAGCGCTTCTTCGCTGCCAAACATGAAACGGGCTAGAGTTTTGGTCAACTCGGTCTTTCCAACCCCCGTCGGCCCGAGGAAAATGAACGATCCAATGGGACGGCGAGGGTCCTTCAACCCGGCCCGGGCGCGGCGCACGGCCTTCGAAATGGTTTCGATGGCTTCTTCCTGTCCAACAATGGATTTCCTCAACTCGTCTTCCATGTGAAGCAAACGATCAGACTCTTTCTGCGCCATCTGCATCACCGGCACGCCCGTCCACATCGAGACCACCTCGGCAATATCATCTGCGTTTACATTAGGGCTGTTGGCGCGGTCCCAGGTTGTGCGGAACAGTTCCAATTCTTTCTCCTGCTGTTCGCGACGTTCCAATAATGCCGCCGCTTGTTCTTCGTGTTTGTCTTTCACGGCCTCATCGTACTGCTTGCGAACTGTGCGCATTTCGGAAACCAGTTTCTTAGCGGTTTTGGCAGCCGGGCTTTTGTACAATCGCACCCGCGAGGAGGCCTCGTCGATCAGATCGATGGCCTTATCGGGCAAAAAGCGGTCTGAGACGTAGCGCGCCGACAGACGAGTAGCTACATCCAGGGCTTCGTCCAAAATGTTCAATTGGTGATGGGCCTCGTAAGCCGGACGGATGCCGCGCAAGATTTCGATTGTCTCTTCGACGCTGGGTTCCTCCACCAAAATGGGTTGGAAGCGGCGTTCCAGGGCGGCATCGCTCTCGATATATTTGCGGTATTCATTCAGGGTTGTGGCGCCTATCACTTGAAGTTCACCCCGCGAGAGGGCAGGTTTCAAGATATTGGCAGCATCCATAGCAGAGCCTGCCGAACCGGCCCCCACCAACATGTGAAACTCGTCAATGAAGAGGATCGCATCGGACGACTGTAGTTCCTGAATCACGCGTTTGAGACGCTCTTCGAATTGGCCGCGATACATGGTCCCGGCGACCAGCGATCCAACGTCCAATTGCAAGACCCGTTTACCTAACAGTGGCAGGGGGACATCCCCTGCTAGTATGCGCTGGGCCAGACCCTCCACGATGGCAGTTTTCCCCACACCGGGTTCTCCTGTCAAAGCCGGGTTGTTCTTAGTGCGCCGGGCAAGGATCTGTATGACGCGTTCGATCTCCATTTGACGGCCAATCACCGGGTCCAATTTTCCATCTTCGGCCATTTGGTTCAAATTACTCGTCAAATGATCCACCATGGGAGTCTTCGATTTCGTCTTTGCTTTGCCTTTCTTGGCGGGTTGGCTCTGACGGGACGCACGCCGCGGTGTTTGGGCTTCTTTCAGTACACGTGTTGTCTGGCGGCGGATTTGTTCAGGCGTCACGCCCATCCTGCGCAGAGCATCATTTGCCACGCCTTCGTTATAATCAACCAGGCCCAATAAAAGATGTTCGACACCAATATAGGGGTGTCCAAGCAGCCGGGCTTGCTCCAACGCAAGTCCAAGCACATCCCGCATCCCCGGAGAAAGTTCAGGATGACTTATGCTGGAATAGCCCAAGCCGGTCAATCGCTCGATGATATCTTGAACTCGATTCACTTCCAGGCCTAATTCGCGCAAGACGCGCCCGGACACGCCGCCATCTTCACGCATCAAACCCAGGAGCAGGTGTTCTGTGCCGATATAATTGTGGTGCATGCGTTCAGCTTCCTGATGCGCTAAACTAAGCACCCGCCGTGCCCTTTGGGTAAAACGCTCCATGTTAGACAAAGTGCAACCTCCCAATGGCTATTAATGTAAGTGAGCCATCGAATGAAAATATTCTTCTTATAACCATAATTCTACCGTGACTACTCAGGTAGACAACGAATCTAGCTAACAACGCCCGAAGCGCCCCCCTGCCCCCCAATCCTGGGTGGAGCAACACGGGTTCCCCCCAAAATTGGGGTGGCAGGGGGGCTGGCTGAGTAGTTACATTCTACCAAAGATTATTCTATTTAACGTATCAAATCAGCAAGTGAGGGAAAAGGCGGGTTCAAAATGCGCCGCAGGCACATTTTGAACCCGCTACTTCTTCTGTCTTTGCATCCCCCTATTTTATGCGACGATCTTCAGAGATTCAGTCTCAGACTCGTCATTATCTGTTTTAACCAGCGACCCAGCCAATACCAATGCCAGACCAATGATCAAAACCACCAACGACTGCCACAACATGGGTTTGAAAACATCGACTGCCAGACGCAAAATACCTGCGATAGCTTCTTCGCGAACCAGCGGCGGTGTTTCGCTCAACAGCCCAGCAGATAAGATAGCCACGACGATGGGCCGGTAAACAAAAGCCAGCAAAAGCGTGAGCAGGCTTCCCAATGTCAACGGGATTCCCCACCAGCGGCCAAGC
>JBDRGC010000379.1:0-13425 GCA_043818215.1 Chloroflexota bacterium
GCGCTTGATATTGATTGGCAAGGGAAACTGCTGTGGGGCAAATGCACAAACAGGGTAAGAATACCAGTACTTATCCCCCATTGACCTGGTACTCAGGTTATAGGGATAATCTGAGTATAGGATTGCGTGTATCTGCTCTGAAAATAGAGGGCAGAAGGCTATTTTCATTCCTGGTGGTTCATGACAATTTCTCGAACAGTGAGGGCAACTTCCGAAGTCTTGTTCCCCAAATAATCGCCAGGGAAGCATCGCGCGGCTAAAGGGATCTAGTATGGACAATGATGATAATTTATCACATCTACGCGTTCGCAAACTGCAAAACAACACCTGGATTGTAAAAACACGCGCAGGAGATGTGCTGGTCAATTGCCCCCCTGAGACCTTGAAGTTTTTATTGGCAAGCGGGTTGCCTGTTCCGAAGATTATCCTGCTGCCTCCAGATATGCCTATTGGTCAACAGCTGGGGTCAAGTGGTTTTGTACACCGGGGCATCAACTACGCCAGTGTAGAATTTTTGCTCTATACTAATTATTTTGTGAACGGGGGACAAAGAACACGATTGATCACCGTTACACCTAATCAAGCACAACGGCTGCATCAAATTTTACAGGAGACTATTGTCGGGCCAGCAGATTCCACGGAGTATTATCCCCATCCGTGGGTGCAACGGGAATGCAGGTTATTATCTTATCACCCTCCACTTGGCAGATCCATCGAGGTTGACGATTTGGCCGAAATCATTGAGCTGGAAACCGGAGGGGGCGAACTGGGTCAGGGGATCAGTATCTCGCTAGACGGAGATCAATACAGGTTCTCCGAAGACGGGGTAGAGATTGCGTCGGTATCGACTGCAATCGATGCATCTGCGATGCCGCTGATCCTGGCTCCCCCTCAACCCGTTCTGAGGCAGGAGATCACTCTGCAATTCATTGGCGGCAGCGATGGATATGATCCCGAAGGAATCACGACCTGTTTTCTGGCTTATTTCGGCTCAACAGGGGAAGATAGAGTCATTCTCTTCGACGCGGCAGCCTACTTGCGGGTGCGGTTGGGCAACCTGGGGATATCGCCCGCGCAAATCTCTGAAGTGGTGATCAGCCATCTCCACGAGGATCATATCTCCGGGCTGCCGGAGTTGCTTTTAGGGAGACACCGCGTCCGATTGATCACATCCAAGATTATATACCGCAGCCTGCTGCGGGTTCTAAGTGCCATGTTAGCCGTACCAGAAAATGAAATTGCGGTTCTGTTCGATTACTTTCCTCTCCAACCGGGTCAACCCCTTCTGCTAGAGGGGAAAACATTCGAAGCCACGTACGCAATTCACACTATCCCTACATTGGCTGTGCGAGTCAATGGTCTCTGTTATTCCGGGGATATGCGCTACGATGAAGAATGGTTCACCCAACTCGAGGCTGATGGCATCCTCAGCCAGACCAGGAGATTGGAGATCATCCAATTTGCCGAAGGAGCACGTATCCTGGTTCAGGACGCGGGTGGAGGCCCCATACACACAACCCTGACTCCCGAGGTGCTTTCATCATTAGCCGCGAAGAGCAAACATGTTATTCTAACGCATGCTCCCAAAAGCCACCATAAGTTGCCTGCGACTCTCCAAGATTGGCAGAATGTGGAATTTGCCATAGATGGGTACGTAGCTGCCGTTGGAAAAGTACTGCACCAAAATCATGAAATCGAAAAACTAGAGACCATTTCAGCCTGTCCTTTATATGCACGGCTATCGATTTCCGGGAGAGCAGCACTCGCCCAACAAGTGGAGCTAGGAACCTGGGAGCCTGGAGAAGGCATACTGCAAGAGGGCGAAACTTCTGACGGACGAGCCTATATTGTCCACAAAGGACTTGTAAAAACATGGGTGGGCGAAAAACTCGTTCAAGTTCTGGGACGAGGAAACAGCATAGGTGAACGCGGCGCTCTCACATTGGAACCCCGCGTAGCCTCGATTGTGGCATCCGGTCAAACTCAAATGCTGATTCTCGACCCCGATGTTTTTCAATCGGTAGCCAGCAGACTAGGGCTTAGCGCAGTATACAAACGCGTCGAATGGCTCTGGCGGCATCCCATATTCAAGCACTTGCCCTGGGCCACATTGCTTGATCTGGCGCTCGATTTCCAACCCCTCCACCTGCCAACCGGGAGACTGCTCTTCGATTATGGCAAACCTGGTAATGAATGCTATTTGCTTATCTCTGGAGCAATCACACTACTCACTAGAGATTTCGAGCCAGTGGGAACATTCGATAAAACTGGCGAATTCTTTGGCGGGCGGGCGGTTCTTTTTGGGACGCCGCGGAACACTTACGCCTGCGTTTCTCAAGAATCCGAAATCTGGGCGCTGCCGGCCCCAGCCTTGCAGCGTCTCCATTTGCTTTATCCAAGTGTGATTTTACATCTAAGGGCGGTAGAAAGCAGAAGACACGGTCATGCCCCACTCATCAGCGCGTTGGAAATTGATCCTGCCAACGATTGATTTGTATCTTAGAGTTGTTATAACTACTCAGCCATCGTAGGAATAGAACGCGGATAACGCGGATTGAGCGGATTTACGCGGATTAAAAACAAAAAAATCCGTGCAAATCCGTTGAATCCGCAAAATCCGTGTTCTATTTTTGTGCATTTGGCTATAGCCTGAGTAGTTACGAGTTGTTCATCAATAGATGGGGAAAGAGGGGGCTGCGAAATGAGCCTGCGTCGCATTTCGCAGCCCCCCACCCCTTAATCCAGAATGCTGCCCACCGGCAGAGTGAAGGCAAACACACTTCCACCTTCAGGGGGAGATTCCACCCGAATATTTCCTCCGTGAGCTTCAACGGCCAATCGACAAAACGCAAGCCCCAACCCTGAGCCGCGACGTCGACCGCGCTGTCCGGGCACTTGCGAGAAACGTTCGAATATCTTCTCCTGGTACTCCGCTGGACTCCCAGGGCCTGTATCTTCAATGCGAACTGAGATCATCTCATCTGATAACAGAGATGCCGAAACACGCACTTGCCCTCCCTCAGGAGTAAATTTCACTGCGTTATCCAGTAGATTCATTATCACGCGGATAATTTTGTCCTGATCGGCAATCAGGATGGGGAGATCTGAGGGAATCTCATTGAGTATGCTAATTCCATATTTGTTAGCCATCAAAGTGAAATCCCCAAGAAGGTCAGCAGTCGCAGACGACAATTTCATAGGCGCCAATTTAAGATCCATACGCCCCGATTGAAGGCGGGCGATCTCAAGCAATGCCTCGATCAAATCAATCACACGCTGTGCCCCGCGTTGAGCTACTCGCAGAGAATGGCCTACAAAATCATTTCGATCTTCACTGGAAAAAGCTTCTTCAATCAAATCCAATGCGCCAATAACAGCGCTCATGGGAGAGCTTAAATCGTGGACTAGTGTTTCTGTGATAATTTCACGAGTCTGGCTGATCTCGTATTCTTCGGTTTCGTCCCGCAACACGATCATCCACCCAAGTACGCGGCCATCCTGCCCCAAGACCGGAGAGGTTTCACGTGCCAAAACTCGCAGCACGGAGGTCGAATCTGGCACCTGGAATTTGGTCTTGTCGGCACTCGGAACCTGACCGCTGCCAAGCTCGTCCAGAATGAGCGCTAATTCATGACGAGTATAACCAAGCACTTGCATCACCCGCTCCGGTAGATCGGAAAGCTGAGTTTCCAAAAGCTGATCCAGAGGAACCCCAGAAAATGTATAAATGGGTTCGTTGACCAACATGATTTGCCCATGAGTATTGACCATCAGAATGCCTTCCCCCACCGAATTGATTATCGCTGATAACCGATCGCGCCCATGGGTTGCATCAGAGAAAAGATATGCATTTTGAAGTGAGATCGCAGACTGATTGGCCAATTGCACAACTAGAGATTGTTCACTCTCGTCGAAGGCGTTCAACTCTGAGCTTTCCAGCGTGATAACTCCCAAGACTTTATTCTCGTGGATTATCGGAACACTCAATTGTGAACGGGATTCACCATTACGGATGTCGATAAAGTCTGGGTCAACGCTAACATCGTCGACATTCACGGTTTGCCTGGTAAGCACAACGCGTCCTGCGATTCCATGGTCTGCCGGAAACGTATCCATTATTGTTTGGTAGCCTCGACTGGCCTTCACTTCCAATACATTGGTATCAGGATGGTAAAGGACAAACTCACCACAAATTGAATGAGTAAATTCGAGAGCATAATCCAGTATCAATCCGAAAAGCTGATCGGAATGAGTAGCTGCCGATAGTTCGCGCCCTACTGCCTCGAGGATCGCCAATTGCTGGACCCGGCGCGATAGCTGTGCATCTGTAACTTCGTGCAGGCGCGCATTCGATACAGCTAACGCGGCCTGTGATGCGAAGGTTTGCAGCAGTTCGATTTCTTCACGGTGGAATACATGAGGATCGTCGAAAAATACCGAAAGGAAACCTATCTGCCCATCGGGTGTAATCAGGGGGAAATCAGCAAATGCCCGAATGCCATCCGCCCGGAAAAGCTGGACTAGCTCTACCGAAAGGGAAGATATCTGGATATTAGGAATGATCACAGGCTGTCCGGTGCGCAGGCAGCGGGTGCGTTTACTACGGGCAATCGAGAATTTTTGGTGGCGGTGCGAGAATCCTTCTGTCAGTCCATGAGCATACGCCAGCCAAACCTCATCTTCCCCCGGATTCAACAAAAAGACTGCGCTGCGCTGACCACCACCAACCAGAGATACTGAACCACACACCTGCGCCAACACTTCTTGAGGGTTTAGGCTAGCCGTTATTGCCCCGGTAAGCCGATTCAAGGTTTCTAGCTGAGTAGTGCGATGCTGCGCTTGCTCGAAGAGCAAGGCATTATCTATCACCACACTCACCTGCCCGGAGAGAATGGTCAACAAGTCAATGTCTTCTGGTGTAAATTCCACGCCCGTAGTAAGTTCACTGACCGCCAAACAACCAATCGCGCGTTCCGAGACGATAAGAGGCACCCCCAGCCAGGATGCCGGCGTTTCTTCACTGGGGGGCAATCCTACGGGGTTGGGGCCGGCCTGGGTGTGAGGGGTCAACAAGAGCGGCTTACGCTCCCAGATAACGCGATCCGTCAAGCGGTCAGCCATCGGGCGGCGTTCCCAATTTTGGCGTTCACCGGATTTGACAGCCAATGGATACCACAGTTCTTCTGTATCCCGGTCGTACAGAGCAACGTAAAAATTATCCACGCCCAGCAACTGGGTGACTTGTTGCTGAATAACCAGGAGCAGATCTTTCAAGTCGAGCGTCGAGCGCAGTGTCTGGCTAATAAAATTGAGTGTGGAAAGTTCCCGGACCCGCCGCTCATGGGCAGACCGCGCGGTGCTCATGCTAGACATCAACACTGCAATGATAGCCAGCAGCCCCCCCATAGCAGTTATTGCTCTGGCCCCAATAAAAGGGGATACTTCGATGGACAAAAACACCAAAGGCAATGGAAGAAATTCGACAATCGCCAACGAGACAAGGTCGCGTTGCAATATATCATAGGTTTGCCGGCGGCGGCGAAGAGAGAACCCCAACATAAACAGCACTCCATGCAGCCCCGCAAATGCCAGCGCAGGAACTAAGGCCACTGTCCAAACTTGTTTGATGGCCTGAGGGTCAGCGGCGATGCCATCTACCCAACCTAAAATTGGCAAAACAATGAGTAAAGGAATTATATTCAATCCAACAGAGAAGCCGGTATCCAGCCACCACGCTCCAGTCAGCAACGGTTTTCGAGACCGGTTTTCCGAATGGAGTTGGCGGTTGAGATTCCCCAAGAGCAGCCCAAATGCCACCGCCCACGCTACAGTTACCGGCCCATACAACAATCCACCCCCAAGCGTGACGACCTGGACAAGTGTGATCTCGCTCGACAACAGGTCTAATGGGAAATTGGCCAAGAAGGCCACAAAGAACACAATGAAAAGCGCGACCCACGGAGTGGTTTTGGCTGCGGGAAATAAAGCTGTGCTTACAAATAGGGAAGCCAAACCCAGGACTGCAATCAGCAGGCGGTAATAGTAGTTTTTGGTTGGGGGGGTTGGTTTCATTCTATGTATTTGTCCACAAACAACTTCCCGGGTGTACTCGTGTACCCCTCGTTGGCACAGAACGTTGGGGGATGCGTTCCCACACCGGAGCGTGGGAACGATAAGACTTGTTTTTGGATGATTATGAGGATGCGGTGACCGTGGGGGAACGCGTAGGCGTGGGGGTTTTGGTGGGAGTGGAAGTGGGAGTCAGTGTTGGTGTGGGGGTTTTAGTGGGAGTGGAAGTGGGAGTCAACATTGGGGTGGGGGTTTTGGTGGGTGTGGAAGTGGGAGTCAATGTTGGGGTGGGGGTTTCCGTTGGGGGGGCCAGGTAGGCCTCCGCTGCGGTAATCCACTCCGGGGGAACCACACCCTCCGGCAAATCCAGCAGGGCCAGCCAGGCCTCCCTAGCCGAGTCAAACCGCTCCAGCGCATCCGCCGTCAGAGCCTTGTAGTAGTAAATAATGGCTAATTGCTTATCCGACGTCGCCAAAGCTCCAATGGCATCTATCTGGCTATAGGCTTCACTGTAACGCTCATCGGCCCACAGAGCTATGCCAAATTCCAGATTGAAGTCGAATGTATCTGGCGACAAGTTGCGGGCAATGTAAAGGTCGTTGACGGCCTGATTGGTGTCATCCAAAGCCAGAGAGGTCATGCCGTGATAGTAATAGGCAATCGCCAACTCGTCGTCCAAATCCACGGCCTGATCTAGTGCTTCCAGGGCGGCATCATAATCTTCCCCAATGCCATAGTAGGCACCTCCCAACAAAGCAAAATATATGGCCTCCTCATCTTGGTACAGCCCATAGGTCTGGATATAGCCGAGAGCGTCTTCAGGCATATCGTTTGCCAGATAGGCCTGCCCAAGTGTCAGGTAAGCCGGCAGCAAGGTGATGTCCCGGTTATGAGCCTCGAGAGCATCCTCAAGAGCGGCCTCGTGCTGGCCCAAAACAAGCAGCACTCTGGAGCGCAACAGGTAAAACTGCGGATCATTTACCAGAAAATCTTCAGCAGCAGTCAGGTCTTCTAAGGCTGCCTCAGGATCATCGTGTGACACAAAGTAGGCCGCCCGTTCCAGGTATGCCTCACCAAACTCGGGATCGCTCTCGATGGCCCGGTCAAGGTCTGCGCTTATATCCGCCCTGGAATTCATAGCCAGGCTGGTGCGGGCGCGCCCCAGATAAGCCGGAGCGAAATTGGGGTCAAGATCGAGTGCGTCGTCATAAAATGGAATAGCTTGCTCATACTCCTCGAGTAAGCGGTGAGCCTCCCCCACATAGTAGTGCGTATCGGCCGACTCTGGCTCCGCGCTGAGAGCCTGCCGCATGAAGGTCAGCATATCTTCGTAATCTCCGCGCTGGTAGGCGCGTATCCCGACACGATAGGCCTCGATGCGTGGGTGCGGCGTGTCGACATACGGTGGAGCGGGTGTGTAGGTGGCATCCAACAGCATCCATAGCGGTTGGGGAGCATCAGAAGTAGGAGTGGGCGTGCGTACAAGGGGGGTGCTGGTGAGGGTCTCGGTGGGTGTCGGCGTCCAGGAGATAGGCGTGATCGTCAGGCGTGACCCAAACAAGGAACCCCGCGTGCCAAAAACCCCCAATAAGATCAAACCGATCACCAGGATACCCGTTCCTGCAAACACTAACACTCGCAAAACCGGGTTGGCAAGCACTTTTTGGAATCCGCGCAGAGGTTCCGCGTCGGCGTCAATTTCCACTTCCCAGGTTCGCCGGATAGGAGGCACAGGGGTAATGTCATCGGGAGGCAAAGCTCCGAGCAATACTAACCCCCGTCGGGCGGCGCTATTCTCGGGATCAAGGCGCAGCACGGTCTGAAGACAATAGATGCGCTCCTTGGACGAATCTACGAGTGAACTCATCCATAGCCAATATTCAGGATTGGCTTTATCGGTACGCAGTAAACGCGCCAAAAGGTCGCGCGCCCGTCCGTGCTGGCCCTTAGTGATAGCATCAGTCGCTTCGTGAAACATTCCAGATTTACTCATTGCTTTCCTCGATAAGAGTCTAGCACATGCTTGTTCAACAGACAAGTGAGTGTATAATTCATCTCATGTACTACTACTCGCACCGACAAAATCCGAGGAACCGAGGCCTGATTTTGGGTTGGGGCTTGTTTCTGGCCCTGATGCTGAGTGCCTGTGCCGGTGAAAATTCAGCGCCGCCGCCACCATCCCCTACGGTGGGGCAGTTGACCCCTTATTGGACATCCACCCCCACCCCCGCATTGCAGCGCGAGGCCTCAGATTCCAGCCTCACGCCAGCCCCCGCTGCCACTCCGCTCCCTACTCCCACGCCTTTGATTTACAATATCGTCAAAGATGATACACTTACAAGTGTCGCCTTTCGTAACGGAATCAGCCTCGAGGATCTGCTCTCCGCCAACCCAGGCATCGATCCCAATTTTCTCACCATCGGGATGAGCATCACTATTCCCACGGCAGAAGGGAGCCTGATATCGCTGCCGCTCCCTACCCCCATCCCGGTGACGCTCCACTCCCCAATCTGCTACCCCACCAGCGATGGCGGACTGTGGTGCCTGGTATTGGTCGAAAACAATCAGCCGCACAGTGTAGAAAATATCTCCGCATTGATAAGCCTGCTAACGTCAAGCAGTGCCAATATTCCAGCGCAAGTGGCCATTCCGGCGCTCAATTTGCTCATACCGGGACAGGCCATCCCGCTGGCCGCTTTCTTTGCGCCCCCTATTCCTGAAGATGCTCTCCCTCGGGCCGAATTACTCACTGCACTCCCCATTTCGGCAGACAGCAAACGTTATCTAGACACAGGCATGGAAATCAGCAATATCAGCATTGCGCAGTCACAACGACAGGCGACCGTTACAGGAGAAGTAAGATTGTCAGAGGCGGGCGCGCCAGCTCGACACATATACTTAGCCGCCGCGGCTTACGATGCGGATGGAAACCCCATCGGCTTCCGCAAACAAGAGATCTTAGTTGAACTCGCGCCAGGGGATGTTTTGCCCTTTGACATCACTGTTTTCAGTCTAGGCCCCCCAATTGCGAATGTGGAAGTTTTGTGTGAAGCCCGGCCTTGAACGAAGACAACCTTCCGGCAGACCTTCCAGGTCTCTGAGACCTGGAAGGTCTATCAGGCGATGGATTACCCCAAAAATGACCCGTTACTTGATACGACAAATTTCTGCCAGCCTAATCAAACTTTTCGTATTTATGACTTTTATGTTTTTCGTGACTACTCACGCTGACAATGAATCTGGCTAAACAACGCCCGAATCACCCCCCCTGCTCCCCAATCCTGGGGGGAGCAACAAGGGTTCTCTCCAAAATTGGGCTGAGTAACACGGGTTCCCCCCAAAATTGGGGGGCAGGGGGGCTGGCTGAGTAGTTACGTCGTTTCTAAGCCATTCATGGAAGCTGCCCACATTGCCGGCGGCGGAGCATGGCATATTATCACCAAACACCTGCTCCCTGCTATGCTCCCCCTGGCAGCTCTGCAGATGATGATTGCTGTATCCGGCTCGGTGGTAGCCGATGGGTTCATCTCCTTCTTTGGCCTGACCCGCACCGTCAACAATTGGGGAACGATCATTTACAACGCCTTCGTCTATACCAATATCGGCGGGTCGGGGTCCAGTATATGGCACATGCTGCTGCCGGCGGCAATGAGTTTCTCGTTATTCGCTCTGGGCTTTTACCTGGTTTCACGAGGACTGCACAAGGTTGCCTCCCCCACCCTGCGAGAAGGCTAGGGATTTGGGACTAGGGACTAGGGATCAGGGACTAGGGATCAGGGACTAGGGATCAGGGACTAGGGAACAGGGGCCAGGGATCAGGGACTAGGGATCAGGGACCAGGGATCAGGGACTAGGGATCAGGGACCAGGAATCAGGAACTAGGGAGCAAGGATTCCTGGTTCCTAGTTCTCTAGTTCCTAGTTCCTAGTTTCCTAGTCCCTAATCCCTAGTTCCCTAGTCCCTAGCTCCTCACGGACACGCATTCCCCACATGCTCCTCGAACGTTTCCGCGAAAACATGCTGCCCCGACCCGTCGCAGGCTGCTCGGAAGTAGTAGTACGGTGACTGAGCGGGGAAAGCCACCGCTCGCAGGGCGGTCACTCCCGGGTTGCAGATGGGGCCAGGGGGCAGCCCCGGGTAGAGATAAGTATTGTAAGCCGAATCCACTTCCAAATCCGCGCCGGTCAGCGGGTTCGTCCACCACATCCCCTGAGACTGATTGTAACCCAGAGCGTACTGCACCGTCGGATCGGCATCCAGGTTCATGCCAATTGCCAGCCGGTTGAGAAACACCGATGCGATCATGGGCATCTCGGCATCTATAACCGATTCGCGTTTCACAATGGATGCCAGGATGGCAGCCTCGCGGGTGGACAGCCCTTGCTGCGCGAAACCGGATTGCATTTCGGGCGTGGCTGCCGCATCGAAGGCATTGACCAGCGTGAGCACCAACAATTCTGCGCTAATATCGCGTGATATGGTATAGACCCCCGGCAGCAGAAGGCCCTCGGCATCGTTTTGCTGGGCTTCGGCGACGAACTCCTCGGGGGTGATTGCCAGTCCGGATGTTGGCAGGGAGGCGGCAATTTCTTCGAGCCGCCAGCCCGCCAAAATAGAGAAGTCCACCTCTGACGGAGTCGCGTCCTGCAAAGCCTGGGCAATCTCGATGGGGGACATGGCGGGACTGATAGTATAGTCCCCGGCCTGAATTCGAGTGTCCAGCCCGGAATAAACCAGATAGTTGCGGAAGGCCCCCGGATTGTGGATAAGACCCTGCTCCCGAAGGCGTTTGCTCACTGAGGCGGGGGACTCGCCCAAAGCCACCTGGAAGGGAATCTCCGCCCCAAAAGGGTCAACCGGCGTGGTGAGATCATCCGTTTGCAGGATCACCATTGCCGAGCGATACAGTTTTTCCGTCAAATCGAGATGCGAGTCCGGCGGCCCGAATATCTCAGCCGCGCGTTGGGGGATACCAGCTAAGTAGAAAACAGCCAGACAGGCAAGAGCGATTATCAGGAGCAGGAAGACAACGGTTGGGCGGGAGCGTTTCATGGCGGAAATTAGGGACTTGGGGCTAGGGACTAGGAATCGGGGACTAAGGCCTGATTTCCTAGTCCCTAATCCCTAGCCCCTAGTCCCTGGCCTCGAGATAAGATTGCAGAATCACCGTGGCGGCCAGCGCGTCGAGATGCCCGCCGCGTTTGCGGCGCGGGCTGCCCATGGCAATGCGGGCGGAGCGTGCCTCTTGGGTGCTGTAGCTTTCGTCCCACAATTCCACGGGAAGCGCGGCCTGTGTGCGGATTGCCACTGCCAGCCGGGCCGCCGCGCGGCCTGAAGAGGTGGGATTGCCATCCGCGTCCAGAGCCTGCCCAACGACGATCAGTCCCGCGCCGTGCTCTTGTGCCATCTTCGCAATAGATGCCGCGTCAATGGGACGCGAGACATGCTTCAGCACCGTCAGCGGGTTGGCGATAGTTCCGGTCAGATCGCTGATGGCAATGCCGATATTCTTTTCTCCGGGGTCAATTGCGAGGATGCGCATGGGGGGATTGGGGATTGGGGATTGGAGATTGGGGATTGGAGATTGGAGATTGGAGATTGGGGATTGGAGATTGGGGATTGGAGATTGGAGATTGGGGATTGGGGATTGGGGATTGGAGACTGGAGACTGAATACTGAACACTGAACACTGATCACTGCCCACTGCCCACCGAGACGCGGAACGGCAGCACTGGCAAACGCGGCCACCAGTCAGGGGTGAGCGTGATCTCTGCGGGAATTGCTAAAGGTAAGTTGTTGCCCAGTTGGTCGATAGCATCTTCGGGCTTGAGCCATAGAATGAGATTGATGGCTTTGGTTGCGTTGATTTGCGCGCCTACTTCCCATTGTGCTCGCATCTGCCAATTGGCTTGTTCTCCATTTTCGAGTATCGGAGAGCTTTTTGGACTGATCACCAGAGTATCCGGGAGAGGCGCGAAATCAGCGGGCAGATTGGCTTCCAGCGCGGCTTGTCCCAATGTGCGCAGGTCTGTCCCCGCAGCCATCAAAGCCTGGAATTCCATGCGCAGGGTCAGGTTGAGTTGGTCAGCGGGCTGGGTTTCGACGGGGGCGTAGGTTTCTTCCAATACCTGGCTTAACGAGGGCTTTGCACTTAGCAACACGTCATCTGGCCCCAGGTTAGCTTGAAATTCTGTCAACGCGGTCTGACGCAGGGCGGCGAGCAATTCATCGTAGAGTTTCTGGTAATCGCCTTCGCTGGGAGCGGGGGCGGTGCGATCCGTGCCGCCCATAGTTGGCTCTGAGTTCGTGACAGTCAGATGCAAGCCCAAAGGCCCCTCGATAGCCAAAATGCTCTCGGCAGGGACATTCCCGCTGCTACCAGGCAAAAGCGCGCCCACAGAGATTGTCTCGCTCACTACCTCTGCGGGGATGGTTATGGTCTGGTCAGTCGCGAAGCGCACCAAGCCTTCTCCCAGGGTGCTGATGACCGTCCCCGCGGGAATCGTGATATCCTGATCGGTCACGCCCCAGCGGGTGAACGTCACTTCCCCGGTGGCAGGTCGATCTGGGATGGAGATATGGCCGGATGATGGGATGCTCCCGCGCCCCTCGACGATTACCGTGATCCACCGGGCGGGTACGGCCCCCGAAAGGTCTACAGACGCGGTTTCGGGGCTGGCCTCTACCGAAATGGTGACTGCCTCGGTTTGAGTTCTGGGTGTCAGGCGGATTTCCGCGCTCGGTACCAGAATTGCAGCAATGGCTAAAACACCCAGCACTCCCAGAGTGAAAAAGAGCAAACGAATTATGGGATGCCCGAGCCAGCGAGCCGGGGTCGGATGAGCCAGTTGGCGCAGTCCTGCGAGATCAGGTTTTTCGTGGGCAGTCTCGGCGATTGATGGCTGAAACGGCGTCGAGTGTTTGGATATGCGCGCCAGTTTCTTTCGCTGCCTGCGAGGTTGACGCCAGTGGCTTTGTTCGGCTTTGTGAATAGTGGGGTAAATTAGAATATTTAGCTTTTCAGCATGATACCTGACGTCGGTATCGCCGGTCACCAACGCCAATTGCGCCCCCAAGGATGCGCTATGACGTTGCAGGAACACCAAATCCAGCCGCCGGTTGAGGATGCGCCCTCGCACCGGCCACACCAACAGAATTCGAGGCGTTTGTCTCCAATCCATTTTGTCTTTGACCGAAATGGCGTCATCATGGGGTTCAAGTTGGATGATTTGGGTTTTCATTTTGATGGAGATTGGATTAGCGGCGAGGATCTGCGTCAGGCGGAGGCTAAAATACGGCGATACAATGCGTCACCAATCCTAAAGCCATGGTTTCGCAGTTGATCTAATGACGACC
>JBDRGC010000380.1:0-6716 GCA_043818215.1 Chloroflexota bacterium
GTAGTCAGGTAGTCGAGTAGTCAGGTAGTCAGGTAGTCAGGTAGTCGAGTAGTCAGGTAGTCAGGTAGTCGAGTAGTCCCCCACCTAACCACCTAACCACCTAACTACCTAACCACCTAACTACCTAACCACCTAACCACCTAACCGCCTAACTACCTAACCAATCTTGGAGAAAACATAAATATGAGCACTATCGTTGGCATTGACCTGGGGACCACCAATTCTGGCGTTGCCGTTGTAAGTAACGGCGCGCCAATCATGCTGCCCAATGGAAACGAACGGATCATCCCCTCAGTAGTAGGCTACTCGTCTGACGGGGAATGGCTGGTGGGAACGCCGGCCCGCAACCAGTATGTTCTCAACCCCGATAATACGGTGCGCTCGATCAAACGTCAAATGGGCAGCGATTTCCGAGTTACTCTGGCGGGGAAGTCGTTCAGCCCTCAAGAAATAGCGGCGTTCACCTTGCGAGAACTCAAAGAGATCGCAGAGCGCAACCTGGGGCACGAGGTCAGCGAAGCGGTTATCACCGTGCCGGCCTATTTCTCGGATGCAGCCCGTCAGGCCACACGCGACGCCGGACGCATTGCCGGCTTCGAGGTGCGCCGCATCATCAACGAGCCGACTGCCGCGGCCCTGGCTTACGGCCTCAACATGGCCGAAGATCAAACTGTGCTGGTCTACGATCTGGGGGGTGGAACCTTCGATGTGTCACTGGTGGAGTTGATGGGCGGCATCGTGGAGGTGCGCGCTACTCACGGGAACACCCAACTGGGCGGTGATGACTTTGACCAGCTTTTTGCCGAGAAGATCGCGGCCTGGTTCGAGAAAAAACACAAGGTGAATGTCCGCAATGACCGGCGAGCCTGGGCGCGGATTTTGCGCGCTGCCGAGACGGCCAAAATTCAACTTTCATCGCACCCCTATGCCTGGATCAAAGAAGAGTATCTCGCCGAAAAACGCGGCGTCCCCCTGCATTTGGAATACGAGGTCAGCCGCAAAATTTTCGAAGCCCTGATCCAGCCGCTGCTGCAGAAGACTCTGGAATCCATTGACCAGGTAATCCTTGATTCGGGAGTCTCCGCCAACCAGATTGATCAAGTATTCATGGTAGGCGGTTCGTCCTATATTCCCGCCGTATGGGAACTGGTAGCAAATGCGCTGGGAAGAGAACCCCATATGTCGGTGAACCCCGAGGAAGTGGTGGCCTTGGGAGCCGGAGTGCAGGCTGCTATCATTGCTGGCAAACCGATCGACGCCATCCTGGTGGATGTTACTCCCCACTCGTTAGGCATCGCTGTCGCCCAGGTGTTCATGGGGAAGTTGATATCCGACCGCTATAGTGTCCTGATCCACCGTAACACCACCATCCCGACGACGAAAGAAGAAGAATTCTATACCGTCTATCCGGACCAGGATACTATTCGAATCGAGGTTTACCAGGGTGAATATCCGGTGGCGTCTAATAATACGGCCTTGGGCGATTTCTTGGTCACCGGGCTGGAACCAGAGACCCCGGGTGAATCGGCAGCAGTTACCGTGCGGTTTGATTTCGATGTAAATGGCATTCTCAATGTCACCGCCCGTGACCGCAAAACCGGTAATCAAAATGCCATCACTGTAGAAGCTACGCGTGCCCGCTTGAGCGAGACCGAAATTCTGGCAGCCGCGAAATGGGCTGAAAAGACGTTACCTCTCCCGGCAGACCTTTCGGCTGAAACCATTGTGTTACTCGACCGCGCCCGTAAGCAGTTAGAAGATACCGCCATCACGGAAGATGACCGCCAGGAATTAGAGTCGCTGTTGATGGATATCGAGGCTGCCCAGAAGCAAGGGGACTCAGAAGACCTGGAGGAGTTAACCCAAACCTTGCTCGATTTGTTATTCGATTTGGAAGATTGAAACTACTAAGGAACGGTAATTACATAACTTGCGCGTTTGTATCCAAACGCGAGCGCCGGTTGAGTAGCGGAGGCACACGCTTTTCGTGCCGGAGCGTATCGAAACCCAGCGGATTACGGCAACTTCCCTTTTTCAAGCCCCGCTTGGTTTCGATACGGCTCTCCGTACCTCCGAGCCTACTCAACCGGCGCTACACTCAAATTTGCAAATGGGGAAGTTATTTAATTTTTCATTCCTCAGGATGAAATTTGAACCACTTTTTTACCGAGTGCGTAACATGAGTTATTTAATACTCATTCCTAACCTGACATAGAGAACAACACATGTGCGGAATTTTTGGCATCGTTACAAAAGAAAAGCAGCAGCTTGGACCCATCCTCATCGAGGCGGGGCATCGCTTATCCTATCGGGGGTATGACACGGTGGGGGCGGCAACCATCCCTCAAAAAGGTGAAATCGACCTCCGCAAAGAGGTTGGCCGAGTCCAAGAAGTGGCAGAGAGCCTCAAGTTCGCAGAAATGTCCGGGGACCGCGCCATCCTGCAACTGCGCTGGGCTACTTTCGGCGTGCCATCGCAAGCTAACGCCCAACCCCATCTCGATTCTGAGGGGGGCATGGTGGGTGCTCACAATGGCAACGTGGTCAACAACGTGGAACTGCGCCAGCAATTCATCGCCGAGGGTATGACAGTGCGCTCGGAGAACGACGGCGAAAGCTGCGTACACGCCGTCGAGCGCTACACCCGACAGGGATACAGTATGGTGTCCGCCATCCGTCTGGCGCACAACGACCTGGAGGGCGACTACGCCTTCGTGATCGGCAAAGTCGGCGACGACCGGCTGTACGCCATCAAAAAAGGCTCCGGTCTGGTGGCCGGGATAGCCGATGGCGCTATCTGCATCGGCTCGGATCTGCCCTCGGTTTTGCCCATCACCCGCAATATTCTGCGTCTCGAAGATGGCGAGATCATCACCTTTTGGGCCGACGGGTACGAAATTCACACAGTGGCAGATGGCAGCCTGGTAATGCGTCAGCCGGAACTCGTCACAGAGAGCATGGAATCAGTGCAAAAGGGCGGCTATGCACATTTTATGCTCAAAGAAATCCACGAGCAGGCCCAAGTGGCTGGCGAGTTGATCCACATGTTGGATCATTCCCCCGACATTGGCCCCATGATAGAGCGGTTAAAAAAGGCCCGCAATATCTATCTTGTTGCTTGCGGAACCAGCTACCACGCCAGCCTATTGGGTTCGGTGTATTTCAGCCGGTTAGCGGGACGCGCCACCATCCCTGTGCTGGCCCCGCAATTTATTGCTCAATATGGCGCCGCTGTCGGCCCCGATGATTTGGGTATTTTCGTCAGTCAGAGCGGTGAGACCAAAGATGTGCTCAACGCTACTCGTGTCGCCGGAGCCAGCGGCATGGGCATTTTGGGGATGGTCAATGTGGTCGGTTCGGCGCTGACCCGGGTCAGTGAATATTACCTGCCCTTAACCTGTGGATACGAAATCAGCGTGCCGGCCACCAAAACTTTCTCGAACCAGGTGATTTCTTTTCTGTATTTGACTCTGCGAATGGGAGGTCATGACACGGCCCCCTTGAAAAATCTCCCCCAATGGATTGACCAGACCATCGAGGCTGTGGAGGATCAAGTCGCCGCCGTGGAGTCGACCGTGACCCCTTGGGACGACCTCTACACCCTGGGGTATGGGTTGACTTATCCCATTGCCCTGGAGGGTGCGTTGAAACTCAAAGAGATCACCTACTCCCATTGTGAAGGGATGCTCTCCACCGAGTTCAAACATGGCCCCCTTTCTGCTGTGGTCGATGGCTACCCGGTGATCTTCGTGGCCGGGCCAGAAGATGTGCCCCTGATTGTCAGTGGCATCAACGAAGTGGCCTGCCGTGGCGCGCATACCATCGTGATCGGCGAAGACGATTCCCGCTTGCACGCCAACGCCCGCGATCTGATTGTGATTCCCACGGTCAACGCCCCCGAATCGCTGCGGCCTCATATCGATGCCCTGCTCAGCGTAATCCCATTACAAGTGCTCTCATACAAAGTCAGCCTGGCCCGCGGCTACGACCCCGATTTCCCCCGCAATTTGAGCAAGACGCTGACGGTGGATTGAGGCGTGAGGCGTGAAACGTGAAGACGACGCTCCATGCTCCAGGCGGATTCGCAATCCGCCGATGGCTAAACCTGGTAATCATCCAAAAATAATTTGTAGTGCGGTCTTTCGCACGCTGAAGCGAGCACTACAAACCAGGGAGTTGTTTTTAGGCAAACACTTAATTAGCGATAAACGTCTCGGCGGTGTTTGACCCGCACGATACTCACTTTTTTTGCTGTATCATTGATTTGGTAGAGAATGCGGTAATCCCCAACACGAATTCGCCATCCCTCAAGATCGATCATTAACTTACGAACCCCCGCAGGCCGGGGGTTTTTACGTAAGGATAGTATTCTCTTATGTACTCGGAGCAAGGTTGGGCGGGTAAGTTTCCGTAGATCGCGTTCAGCCGAACGTCTGATGAATAAATTGTACACAAAAAATCTCCCTATGCCGCATTTTAGTCAGGCAAACCCAATTCACTCATGATCTCATCATACGGGCGGTCTGTTTCGTTGACAGCTTCTTTCAGGCTGGCTAAATCTGCAATATCTTCCAACTGAGCCTGGATAGCTTCGTATGCCTCGTAGTTCACCAGTACGACAGAAGGGCGACCGTGTTGGGTCACGTAAATGGCATCTCCCCCCTCACGAACTTCTCGGATCACCTCACTGGTTTTACGACGCAAATCACTGATGGGAATAATTTTTGTTGTCATATTTATCACGCTCCTTGACATAAAATCCGACGACATAAATATACACTTTTTCGAATACCCTGTCAACTACGAGGTCTGGCAGATTACAGCGGTAGATCGATTGTGAACCTCGTCCCCTGTCCAGGTTCGCTTGCGACGCTGATACGGCCTCCGTGAGATTGCACCAACTGGCGGGTGATTGCCAGCCCCAGGCCGCTGCCACCACCCTCGGAGCGGGAGCGGGCGCGGGCGCGATCCCCCCGCCAGAAGCGGTCGAAGATGAAGGGTAAATCCTCGGGAGAAATCCCCTCCCCGCTATCGCCGACGAAAATCCGGACTCCATTGGGGCTGGGTGCGGCACCCAAAGTGATTCTCCCACCTGGGGGCGTGTGCCGCAACGCGTTGGCAACTAAATTGCTGATGATCTGATCCAGACGTTCCGCGTCTGCGGTGACGGTCATCAACCCCGCATCCCCCTCGATTTCGATCTGCAAATCGATCCCGGCAGATTCCATTTGCCCGCTGAAACTGGTACCCGCGTCGGTCAGCAGCTCAGCCACATCAACGGGTTCCAGCTTCAACGTCAACTGGCCGGCCTCCGCCAGCGACAGGGTTTGCAAGTCCTCCACCAAGCGGGTCAACAAATGAGTCTCATCCAGCAAAGTATCGATCTGTTCTGGCGTCGGCTCGTAGACCCCGTCGAGAATGCCTTCCAGATTGCCCTGGATGATGTGTAGGGGGGTGCGCAGTTCGTGAGCCACATCGGCGGTGAGATTGCGGCGCTGCTGGTCGGAGCGCTCCAATTCTTCAGTCATGCGATTGAAGGATTTAGCCAGATGGCGGAAATCGACCGGGCCGTGGTTCGGCTCCGGCACCCGCACGCTCAAGTCGCCACCGGCTACGGCATCGGCAGCCGACATGACATCGGCCAGCGGTGTGGCAATCCCTCGGAAGACGCGCATTGCCACTGCCCCTGCCAGCAGTGGCAGTACCAGCGACAATCCGCAGCCTCCGAGCCACACAATGGTTGCCATCCTCCCGCCGCCATCGAAGAGATGCGACAGCAGAAAAGCAAAGGCCGCCATACCTCCCAGAACCAGTAGAATCATCAAAGCAAAAATACCGGCGAAGCGGAAGAAGAAAACTCCGCGCTGCCGCCGCGACGCTTGTGACCACCGGGAAAATTTGCGGTCAGGATGCCATCGCTCCCACGGGGGTTTGTGTTCCTGGTGTTCTCTAAACTGATGTTGTTTCATAGGCAGGTTCTTTTTTTAAGCGGCGTAGCGTAGTTGCATCGCAGGCAAGAGAGAGGTAAAATAGGTTTCGATGATTGATAGAAACGCAACCTCACTAACCGATTCTGACACAAACGCAACCCTGAATGTGATTGTGCGGAGGATTGTAGAAAGTTACCAGCCAGAGAAGATCATTCTCTTTGGTTCGTATGCTTATGGCCAGCCACATTCTGATAGCGATTTCGATTTGTTGATCATCAAACAAACGAATGAACGCCCGATTGATCGACGTGTTGCGGTGCGCACGTTACTTCGCCCTTTCAAACCGCACCCGGCTGTCTCTCCAATTGTTGTAACTCAGGATGAAATAGCGGAACGGTTAGAGATGGGAGACCCATTTGCCGAAGAGATCGTGACGCGAGGTCGAATACTGTATGCGCAAAGTTGACTCCCAACTGCCTTCTGATTGGTTCGAGCGTGCTGGAGAAGATTTGGCATTATGTGAAACCTCCCGTCAACAACCTGCGGGAGGTTTTTTGTTGGGGACAGGCGAGCTAAGGAATAAGAATTAAATAACTTGCCCATTTCCAAATTTAAGTGTAGCGCCGGTTGAGTAGGCTCGGAGGAACGGAGAGCCGTATCGAAACCCAGCGGGGCGGGGAAATGAGCTAATTTGACTTAATCCGCTGGGTTTCGACACTTGCGCCACACGCAGTGCAGGTGTACGCTCCGGCACGAAAAACGTGTGCCTGCGCTACTCAACCGGCG
>JBDRGC010000381.1:0-4461 GCA_043818215.1 Chloroflexota bacterium
GGGTTAGGGGTTAGGGGGTTAGGGGTTAGGGGGTTAGGGGTTAGGGACTCGCTGATTCGCTGACTCACCGACTCGCTGACTCGCTGACTCGCCGACTCGTCGACTCGCTGACTAGCATACACCCACAACGCCAGTTGCAGCATCAAGCGGTGATAATTGGTGCTGTGTTGAACGTACGTCCCATCCTCGGTTAATTGATGCTCCAGCCCCCAGTTGAACCAACGCCAGCCTAGCTTTTCCCAGCGCGGAGCGGCAGGGTGATCGGGCAAGGCCAGCGCGGCGGTGATCAGCCCGGCGGCTTCACTGAGCAAATGATTGTTGTTTTGCGAGCGGGCGTAGACCAGGGTCGGCGGGATGCGGGCAGCGTGGTCGGCTATTGAGATGGCGAGTTGCGAATGGCGAATTGCGGTTGAATGGTTTGATGGAGCGAAGATTTGGGCCGCGAAAGTGAAGGCGATCAGGCGCAGGGCGACCTCCTGGGCAGAGGTCCAGTTGGGGCCAAGGTTGGGCGGATTGGCTTGCTGGAATATCTCAAAGTAGCGCCAGAATGCTTCGGGGTAGCGTTCGTCGCCGCTCAAGTGGTAGGAGCGTCCGAGGGTGAAGGCCCAGCCAAACCGGGCCGGTTCCCAGATGAATTTGATGTCGGGGATTTGTAATTGGGAAACTGGTAAATTGGTAAATTGGTAGATTGGTAGATTGGTAGATCGGGAATTGGGGATGGGGGATTTTCCGGTTTCGTAGGTTGTCCAGTGGTAGAGTTTCCCCGTTACAGATAATACTAACGGAACAGACACCCCCCCAAACAGTCGCACACGGCCATCCACGATTTCGTTGGCCTCGGCGAGGAGTTGGGCTAAACCATCGTCACCGAGTATTTGGAGCAATTTTTCGCGGGGAGGCAAAGCCAAAAGCCGACGGACGACCAACGACCAACGACCGGTGTCTTCGGTCTTCCGTCTTCCGTCCGCAGTTGGCGATCGGTGATCGGCGGTCGGCGGTTTTCGGTCTTCCGTCTTCCGTCTTCCGTCCGCAGTCCACCACCGCAAATAACCAGACCGCAGCAGCAGTTGATACCAGGCGTAGAACCAAACCTGCCTGAGGCCGAGTTCACGCAGAGCTTTGAGGGCCAGAAAAATTCTAGAGTTTTCCATCGGCCAGATTTTACCACGGGATTTTGTGCAGCATCCAATGGGTAAGTTTCAAGCGGCTGGCGAAATAGAACGCGGACACTTGTACCTACGGCAAGTGCAGGTGTGACGCGGATTAAACGGATTGACGCGGATTTAATTTATTAATAAAATCCGCGTCAATCCGCTTAATCCGCGTCATCCGCGGTCTATGGCGAAACTGCCAACGCCATTTGGCGCAATTCTTCTTCGCTGATGACCGGCACACCCAAAGATTGAGCTTTAGACAATTTAGACCCCGCCTTCTCCCCGGCGACCAGATAATCGGTTTTTTTGCTGACAGAATCCGTAGCCCTTCCCCCGTGGGATTGGATGAATTCTTTAGCGGCCTGACGCGTAAACCCGGGGAGGCTTCCCGTTACCACAAAGGAAAGACCATCCAAGCCCGAGGCTGGCTGCTGACCCTGAGGCTGAATCTCGACCCGAGGCCAGACTCCGGCAGCCTGCAGTCTGGCGAGTACGTCTCGATGGGCGGGGCGTGCGAACCAATCCACGATAGCCTGAGCAATATTGGGGCCGATGCCCTCGATGGCCTGCAAATCCTCGGCGGAGGCACACGCCAGAGCGTCGAGGTCGGGGTAGTAGCGGGGCAGATCGGTGGCAACCACCTCTCCAACTCCGCGAATCCCCAGGGCAGTCAGCAGCCGCCCCAGAGATTGGCCTCGGGAGGCCGCAATGGCCTCAAGCAGGCTGTCCGCTTTCCTAATGGCAAACCCCTCCAAATCCAGCAGGTTTTCCCGCTCCAGGGTGTAGAGATCGGCCACATCGGCAATCAGTCCCGCAGAGACCAGTTGTTCCACAATCTTGATTCCCATCCCGACAATGTCCATCGCCCCGCGGGAGACGAAATGCTCCAGGTTGCGGATGAGCTGGGCCGGGCAGGCCGCGTTGACGCAGTACCAGGCTACCTCGCCCTCGAAGTGCTCGACGGGTTGACCGCATGACGGGCAGGTTTCGGGGGGGACGTAAGGGGGGGTCTCGCCGGTGCGGGCGTCGGCGATGGGGCCAATGATGTAGGGTATGACGTCGCCGGCGCGCTTGACCTGCACCCGGTCACCGATGCGGATGTCTTTCTCGGCGATGAAGTCGAAATTGTGCAGGGTGGCTTGCTTGACGAGGACGCCGCCGACCTCGACAGGTTCGAGTACCGCGTAGGGGGTTAGCACGCCGGTACGCCCCACGTTGACGCCGATATCGAGTAATTGGGTGGTGACTTCCTGCGCCGGGAATTTGTAGGCGATGGCCCCGCGGGGATCTTTGCCGACGATGCCGAGGTCGGCGACGAGAGCGTGGTCGTTGATTTTGATGACAACGCCGTCGATTTCGTAGTCGAGGGCCGCGCGGCGCTCGCCCCAGGGTTGGAGGGCGGCGATGGCGTCAGCGAGGGTGGGGCAGTAGCGACTCTCGGGGGTGGGGAAGCCGAGGGAGCAGAGGTAGGCGAGGGTGTCGCGTTGGGTAGCTGGTCGTGGAGCGTGGAGCGTGGGGCGTGGAGCGGAAGTCAGCATCGCTCCACGCTCCACGCTATCCTCTCCACGATCATCCCAGGCCACGATTTGGTAGATGAGCAGGGTGAGGGGGCGGGCGGCGGTGACGGCAGGGTCGAGGTTGCGCAGGGCACCGGCGGCGGTGTTGCGCGGGTTGACGTAGGTCTTCTCACCTGCGGCGGCGAGGCGGCGGTTGAGGCTCTCGAAGTCAGGCAGACGGATGAAGACTTCGCCGCGCACGACGAGGTAGGACGGGGGACGGAGGACGGGGGACGGGGAGGAGTCGGTCTCCGGTCTTCGGTCTTCGGTCAGCGGAACGCGCAGCGGCAACGCTCGAATCGTGCGCAAGTTGGCAGTGATGTCCTCCCCCACTTCGCCGTCGCCGCGGGTGGCTCCCTGCACGAAAACGCCGTCCCGGTAGTGGAGCACCACCGTCAGGCCGTCGAGTTTTGGTTCGACCACGAAGTCGGCGTCGAGGGCACGCGCCTCCACTTTGGCGATACGTTCCAGCCAGGCACGCAGACCACCAACGTCGAAGGCGTTGGCTAGGCTGAGGATCGGCGCGGGGTGGCGCACTTTGACGAATCCATCCGCAGGGGGTGCTCCAGCCCGCTGGGTTGGGGAATCGGGGGTGATCCACTCAGGGTGCTGGGCTTCGATATCGCGCAATTCCAACAGCAACTGGTCGTACTCATAATCGCTAACGACCGGAGCGTCGAAGACGTGGTAGCGGTAGTTGTGGTAGTGGATTTCTTTGCGGAGTTGTTCGAGTCGTTGGTGGAGGTTAGTTTGGTTCATAGGTTTTGACAATATCAAATTGCATATTTGCGAGGAATAGCGCACTAGCGTGCGCAACTACAAACCGCGGATAAAAATCAGGGATCGGGGAAATAGAGGCTTATCCGGGTCAGGGAATACCTGCAAAGTTATTATAGCGTAAAAATGGGAACTTCAAGCTTCATCTGTAAGCATCTCAAGTTGCTGACTGCGTTCGAGCGTGTAACGGACGAAGTCGAGCGTTTCGTTCAAGCTGTCCAACTGCACACCGGGTTGCCACGCTAAGGCTCGTTCGATCAATAATCCCCAGCGCTCGCCAAGCGACTCCTGCGCCCACCGCGCTGCGACCGGTTTCGAGGCGATAGTGCCATATTGAAGCGTATGGAGTGCCCGGCACATTGTCAGGGTGGCGTAGGCTTGATACTCGCTGCCATGCAACCATGCAGGGTCACGGAGCATCGGCGCCCACCACTCGTGCAATATCCCTCGCACAGCCCCGCGCAAATCGCCTGGTTTGATGGGATCGATCAAGGTTTGTGGGGCTGGCCCCGCCAGCACGACCCCCTCTTCTCGAATGATATGACGTTGAATAATCCAGTCGCTCCCGTGGCGGGCTACGTAAAAACGTCCCTCATTGATCGTAGGGCACGGCGCAGCGGTCGGGTCGTAACGCCGGAGTGCATTCCGCGGGAGGTAAGAGCCTTCCAATTTCGCCGCCCACATCGAGCTGCTGGCAGTAATGCGAGTATGCATGGCTTCTAATGCTGAAACCATCTCGTCAGGAAGCTCATCAGCGGTAACGACCAGAAAATCAATATCGCTCCGATGGGGGTCAAAATCACCGCTTGCGAGTGAGCCATAAAGATACATGCCAATAAAATGCTCCCCCAAAACAGTTTGCACGTCCGCTATAGCCTTTCAGAAAACGATTTTGACTCCGCGTGTCATTGCGAAGCAGCTGTATCGCTGAAGCAATCTCATCCTTGCCAAGTGCGAGATTGCTTCAGCGGTGA
>JBDRGC010000382.1:0-11605 GCA_043818215.1 Chloroflexota bacterium
TATTAGTAACATTTGCATCGGGAAATTGGATGCCATGCTCTAACTCAACATCTAGCCCCTGTTTGAATGCTTCTACGGATATCAACATAGCTTCGTTTCCCACTTCTGCCTGAATAATTTCAGCTTCCTCTATTGACACCAGCGGCTCAGTGAGTTTTGTCCAATCTCGGATACCCAGCTCTTGGCAAATACGCTGTACTTCTTTTTGTGTAACATACTCTGGAATATTCATGTGGATTCCTTTGGGGTACGATCTAATTTTCTTCTTGCAGTTGTAATCGGTGGAAGATGCGATGTGCAATAGGAGCGAATATGATACTCGCCCCAGCCAAAAAAACAATTCCTGATAACAGGGCATAGAATGAAGCGAATAGTTTTCCGCTAACAGTGGAAAGTTGATCAACAGGACCCATCCCCCCAAGAATCATGGATGCATTCAATAAAGCATCTAGCCAGGAGAAACCTTCAAAAACACGATAACCGAGTACTCCGATTCCGAGTGAAACAAAAAACAGAGCGAAAGTAACCGCGAAATGTTTTAGAAGCCTTGCAATAAATTGCCTGCGCGGTAAAAGGGGCTGCGTTTGATGTTCATACATTGTTTTCGCTCTTTATTTCGTTTTGGTGCCCAACGGCTCGCGTTAGCCGCCGCCGGATATTGCGGATGACTCCACTGTGAGCCATGACGCTCGCAGGTAATTTGACCTCTGCCCACCCGCGTCGAAGGCGGTCGGCTGCACGCATTGGTGCGACCCGTTTGACCGAAACCATCATCTTTGATGATGGGGGCTGGTCAGCGAAGGTCGCCGTCTTTCGACTTTGTCACCCGAGAGATGACGAACACTTCGGCTGCGCTCAGTGCAGGCTTCGACAACTGAACGTCCATGCCTGCACTGAACGAAGTGAATGTGCCTGCACTGAACGAAGTGAATGTGTTGGTGAGATGATTGTACCATCAACTCCAACCCTTGAAGTGGACAAGTGAGTGCGACACCCAATAGTGAGCGACTGGTTCTTAAACCCTTTGACACTTCCTTCGGTCGCAGGACAGGCGCTAGAGTGCATGGGTGTAAAGGCGGTCGCCAAAGGCACAATCCGTGAGCTACCAGCCGAGGGCGGCGACACGCAGTATGTGGCTACACCTGCACTCACCTGCACTTGCCGCAGGTGCAAGTGTGCAGTGCAGGCGCAAGTGTCGCCCGCAGATTGCTGGTCGCAGTTTGGTACATCCTCACCAAACGCGAACCTTATCACCACTTCGATGCCGAAACCATCGCTTACAAGATGATCACCTGGTCGCAACGCATGGATGAAAAGGCACTCAAGGGTATGACTCGCCAGCAGTTCGCCAAGTATGGCTTGTTACGCTTGGGCATCGATCACGATATCACCTGCATTGTTCGCAACGGTGTGCCAAGACGTGTCGCTCCGACAGAGGAGGTCTTGGCGTTGAAGCCTGACCTGAAGTCGCCGCGATAGTGTAACTTCTGCTTTCAAATATGAATCAACCCACGCTTGCCAGTCCACGGTTCTGGCAGCCAGCGGGGGTTTTAAAACCTTCTTTAATGGAGTGTTTTATAGGGTGGTATTTTGCTTAGATAGTCGCTTCTTTTGTGTTTGGCCTTGTTTTTCTTTCGCTTTCTGAGCAATTTCTAATTCACCCTTCGCGCAGCACCCCCCTGGGGGTGACACTGCAACTTATCGGTAGGCGGGGTTCGTTTAGCAAACAGCTTTCTCTAAAAATGTCTCACACTATTCCAATGGTGAGATTTTTCCCAACGATTCCATATTCCTGGCTTTTTCCCATTCTTGCTTGAGTTCACCCTGGTGTATAGATGCCCATTCTATGACCATACCTAATACTCTGGATGGTAAACGTCCTGCAATGATTGCCATTGAATTTATATTGACGAGTGCTTCGTGCTCACCATATTCCGCATGAAAATGAGGCGGACTATGCTCATCAAAATACATCTTAATAACAATCCCAAAGAAACGGCTAATTTCAGGCATACGCAACTTCCATATTCATGCCGAGAAATAATTCCTCAGCAGATTTCCCGACAATTTTCATATATAGCGCATCAGGACATAAATCAATTTCATCTGACCAAGCTATTTCCCCGCTTTCTCCAATGTATACTTGCTCGAAATTGGCGTAGTTATCCCAATAGCTAAAGACACCTTTCCCAGCTAGATGAGATAAATCTACTTCTCCCGATGTTCCATCGAAGTATTTCAACCACAACTTATATTTGGGAAGCGGCTTTACGATAATTGGCTTATACATATCAATGCCTCATTCTTTGGTTTATGATGGACTGATGCCAGCAATTCTCAGATTGAACAAAAATATTGGATCCAGCAAAATAGCTAAAGCCCGACAAAGGCGGAAGAATTAGCTATTTTCCGTGGGGAATATTCTTCAAATAATCTTCGATACCGAGAATTACTGGGCTGATACAATCTTTGTTGATAAATATACTATACACCGACTATGCGGCATTGACAACGCCTACATCAAAACACGTTGATATTTTAGATTTTCATCACCCGCCTAACGGATAAGCTCATCTGCCTGGCGGCAATTGCACAGAGCCTTTATTCAACCAGAGCGAATGCCTGCAAATCGCACCGATTTAACCCTGGCATAGCCAGGTCTGGTGTAGCGTTGGGGTGCGACCCGTTTGACCGAAACCACCGAACAGTCGGTGGGGGCTGGTCAGCGAAGGTTGCTGTCTTGTGGACTTGGTCACTCACCCGGGCAATACGGAAAACAATTTTGCTGATACTTATCCTGCGACCGCATAGTCCCCGAAGGGGGAAGGAAGTGTCGGACGAAACGACAATGAAGCAAATGCCCCCACTGTGGGTTGCGTTTTATGGATGGCGATGTGTTGGAAGTACACACCGCAATGGTGATAAGCACGACAGCGGACGACAACCTGCTGCTCCTCCACGGCCACCGCCATGATGAAGTTCACCGGTCAGGGTGTCTTTGACAGCGACACAGCGACACAGAGACCCGGATACTGAAGAGCCGGATGAAGCGAAAGTTTCAAGCACGGTTCGGGAGTGACGGCGGGGTGGGCGACTGCCCCTCCGACCATAACTTAGGTTGCGTTTTTCTCTCTCTGGAGTACGGGTAATGATCCTACTCCCTAACTATAATTTATGCCAAAACAATGTTCACACCATCAGTGGATTGATATTTGCGGACTAAAGACTCCTCAAATGTGGCAATAATTGCCTGCCCAAAAATGTTGTGACGGTAAGCATCAACTAAAAAGCGGATCAGAGATCGGCGATTAATTGGATCTAGGTGTTCCAGCGGTTCATCAATCATAAGAAAGTCGCTCTTCGAGAAATGATGAGCAATAATAGTGTGAAGCATTACTAGCAGAGCGGTCTTTTCTCCTCCACTAAGTTGTCGCAAGTCGAGTTCCATCTCCATATCTGAGTTACAAATGACTGGGTAACCATCTACATTGAATTTGACTCCCCAACCTTCTTCATCACGGAAGGAAGACCATAAATCTGCTATTTGTTCATATACGATTCTCATATCTGTATCTTGCTGATCGCGCAAGGTGGCTTCTGTGGCCTGTAATGCTGCTCTAATCGAAAGCATCCGTATTTCGATTCGCACAATTTCATCATCTAGTTCCTCAGGTGATCGATAATTGAAATCATTTATTCGTTTTTGGATCGCCTGATATTCGGATTGATGGCTCTCTACATCGGTCAAGAATTGCCGGGTAGATTTCTGCTTTTCATTTAATTCTGCTATTTTCTTATTCTCTCCTTCATTTGTGAGATTTGCTATCGAATTTGCGATTTTGTCAAAGGGTTGAGCCGGATGAATATCGGGTACTTCCGAATACACCAAGATGTTTCGTAGGGATTGAAGTTGGCTAACTTGCACGTGTAGGGTTTGTGTTTGATTTTGAGCGCTTTGTTTTCTCTGTAATTGATGTTGCCGTTCCTGATTTAAAGCCTCAATATCCTCGCGAATCGTCTCAAGAATGCTCTGCCGTTCTGAGAGGGTCAGAGGCTTTTGACAAACCGGGCAGGGGACAGTATCGTTACTATCCTGATAAGGCTCTAAAAGGGACAAAACGCGTTGGAAGGCATCGTCTTGTCCATCCAATCGAGCAATGACAAAAGCAATCTCTGCGGCGTGACTTTCAGCATCGTGTGCCAGTTCTTGAAGTTTATCGAAATAACTCAGCAATGGTGCATTCGTAAAGCTTCGCCATTGATCCGGAGCAGAGCGAACCATCTTCGACACATTATCTACTTCGTTTTTGAGTCTAGATAAGGCATTCTGACTCTGTTCAATTGCACCGATTTCACGCCCGATCTGATCAAGTTGATCGAGAATTTGCTTTTTCGCCATCTCCCCGGCATTTAGCTTGCTTTCCAACTCATCCATAGAGCGCACTTCCAAGCGCGTCAAATCAGCATTCAATTCCTGTAAACTTTTGAGTCTGCCCTTGAAGAATTTTTCAGAGGCTTTGAGCGCTGCTGCAAATTCATCTAATTGAACTAAACCAATCACTGCTCGGATTTGCCCATCTAGCGCTCTCTTTGGAGGGGCATTTAGGAAACTAAAAACCTCCCCTTCTGGCATGTAAATGATACGTCGCAGAAATTCAGCAGAAACACCAAGCAATTTCTCTACTTGAGTAGTAATACTAGTGTGTGTGCGTGCTAGTTTTTTTTGATCGCTCAAACTTACCATGATAGCGTCCCCGGCGTGATCGGGAGTCTGAGTGCGCTGAATCTCATAATTAGTTCCTTGCACTTCAAAACGCAATGTGATTGTTCCTGGCTTGGTTAAGTCTCTGAGCAATTGGGCTCGGTCACTGCGCTTGAATAAGGCAGCCTCTCCAGTCAGTGCGTAGGAAATCGCTTCAAGCATGGAAGTTTTGCCAGTTCCATTTGCCCCCATCAGGAAAGTAATACCCTTTTTGAAGTGTACTTCACGTTGATCGTAAGCTCGCCAATTGACCATCTTTAAGTAGGTAATCATTGTCCACCTCGCCGGGGTAAGGTTGTCAACCGTTTTTCTAACTCTACAGCAGACCTTCCATCTAGTGCGTTTTGCAGAATACTCAGAATGGTTTTCTTTTCCTGTTGGTAAGGGAAATTCTGTGCAGCTCGCAATCTCTCATCTGTGCGATAGCGGCGATTAGCTTCCACATCTATGGCCTGGGCAATGATGTCTGAGAAAGTCGCGAATAAATCTCTGCTAGCTGCTGCCGGTTCGGATTTTTCGATTTGTGGTATCTTCCATCCTTTTGTTTGGTGCTGAATCATCTCGACTATCACATCTTCGAATGGTTTTGCGATCTCCAACAATTTATCCGTTTTCTCTGGTGATTCGAGTATCGTTGTCAACCTCCGTAGGGAAAAGGGAATAGTAGACAATTCATCGTTTGACCAAACAGCAAGAACAACTGTTGTGCTGGGGTTGGTTTCGAGCAATTTGCTCCATCCATATAATTGTTCTATATTCAGTTCAGGTTTATCTCTGGGTGCATCTAGCAAAATCAGGCGCATATCATAATCGTCTACCTGCACTAGATAATCCGCCGCTTCTTGACTAGTCAATCGTTGATCTGGAAGCACGCGAATGCTCTCAGCTTGATGCTGCTCCAATAAATTCTCTAACGTTAGTTTTACTAATCGTTCAGCATTAATCCGGCGCATCATTGCATCCCGCGAATCTTGCGACATGGATGCCCTCATTTCACTCAAGAAACCATCTAAGAGATTATTATCACTCATATCGTGGCCCTCTGACCTTATGCTTTGATCGATACAGCCTGAACAAATAATGCGTTTATTTCTGTTACTTTGTTATAAATTTTCGCTGCCTTTTGGGGGTTCAATTGTGTGCCATCATCTTTTTTCTGCATTCTATTTACTGTATCTTTGATCATAAAATTTATCAACAGAGTCATCTGTTCCGTTGTAATCTGGCAACCCCGATGAATAAGTTCCATATAACCTAACCCGGTTTCGCTTTCCAATAAACCAGTATTAATTGGCGCATCGAATAGAGATTTTTTCGTTCTCACCCAAGCAGCAAAATCTAATAAATCCTGATCGTTCGACAATATGATAACGGGTTTTCCGTATTGGGTAAGTTCAAGACCTAAACATATCAAAGATAAATCCGGGTCTGACAAACCTTCTTTTGGGTGTACCAGCCTTTTATTTGCATTGGGCAAAGTTCTCAGAGCCTGAATATAACGATCTTCGGGTACAAATTGTTGGAATTGCTCCCTAATTTGATTGCGTATGGTTCTGATTTGATGTGTTCGCAAGCCTTTCCCGCCCAAAGTGCCCTTTTCAGGCTGGAACTCTTCCGAAACATGTGAGGTAGTATGCAGAAATTCATCCACCGCATTAGCTCGCACTAAATCTAATTGCGTTGTCAGCCATTCCTGCGCCTTTTCTAATTTCTGTTGAGCCGAAAGTCTTCGATTTTCAGCGCAATACCATAGGTCAGTGCAATACCATTCCATCAGCATCGAAAGTACGCAATTATCTATAATGATGTATGCTGGTTCATCTAACGTTTTTACAGGCATATTATTCCACCTATTCCATCTTGGCTTTGATTTTTACAATTTTCCTTTTTACATCTGGACTAAGATCAGCAAATTCAAATTATCTAATGACCATTTCCGACTAATTCATTTCTCTTTTAGTTGAGCAACCCAACAGCTGTTTGCCGTCAGGTGTCGGCAAACAGCCCAATTATGCATGTTCTGCGCCACCTGTCGCAATAACACATCATATCTGGATTCGCAGGCTGTCAGCATCAGACGTCCCCAGCCAGATCATCTAATGGACTGCGCACATTTTCCAGCCTGTGCTTACTTATATGAGTATACCGCTGAGTCGTCCGAATATCAACATGCCCCAACAATTCTTGAATATAACGAATATCTACACCATTTTCCAACAAATGAGTAGCATAAGAATGCCGTAGTGAATGCAGAGTAGTTTCCTGATTGATCCGCGCCTCACTTCGAGCGCGGCCTGGAGGTTGCTGAACCTGGCTTTGCGCAACAAACGGATCGCCAGCGTGCGCAGACTGGCCAGGATTTGGGCCTGGTTGCCATCCCTGGTCTTGATGTGGTCTTCATTGAAAGTGACATCCCGAATCCAGTTAGCGGCTTCCCCGCCCCAATGACCCCGGATGACCTGGGCCAGATCGCTTTGTACAGCATGTTGGGCTGTTTCGACTTGCTGATTGGTTGCATAATAGCTGGTTTCGCAGGTAGTTGTCTGCCTGGCGACCTCAACTGTTGTGCGCTCCATTACGACCAGGGTGTGCAAGCCACTCTCGGCCCAGCGGTTGACCACGGTCAGGCCCCTCGTTTTCATCGCCTTCCCTTCAACTATCGGTTGGTGATAATCTAACTTCACCACCGACCGGGGATTTCGACTTGTAAAACAAATCCTCCTCTGGGTGACGATTCGAGTTGCATGGAGCCACCCAGAAGCGCGGCGCGCTCGCTAATACCGATTAACCCGAAGTGTTTTTGCATCGAGAGATCAACCAGGTTGGGTGGAATGGTGAATCCCTGACCGTCATCAACAATGCGGACGAGTAGATTGTCCATTGGGGTTCGGTGCAAAGTCAACACCACCCTTTTCGCGGTTGCATGTTTGCCGATATTGTTTAACCCTTCTTGTATGATCCGAAATACCGAAATCTCTGTAGTTTCCGGCAAACGGCCTAACGATGGATCAATGTCCACTTGAATGGTAATGCCGGTCCGTTCCCCCCATTCCTGCGCGTGTGACCGAATTGCCGAGGATAGACCATGGTTATCAATCGTTGGCGGGCGCAAGTCACGACAGAGCTGGCGTAAATCGCCAATCACCTGTCGGATGCCGTTGCGGATTGCTTTTAACTCAGTTCGTTGGGTTTCAGAACGCTCATTGTTTTCAGTTTCTTCCAGGTGATAGTTCGCGCCCAGTAGATCCTGGATCACAAGATCGTGGAGTTCACGGGCCACAGCCTTGCGCTCCTCTTCACGTTCGGTCAACAATCGCCGTTGCGTTTCTTGGAGGGCGATATTGAGACGATCCAACGCCTTCACCTGGTCGCTCAATTTTTCAACCAGTTGGCGGTTTAGCGTATCGCTCGCTTCCAGGTTTTCATGCAGTACAGCCTGCATTAGGAAAAGTTCGTCGGTTTGTTTTCGGGCGGCGTGATAACTTTCGAGCGCCCACATGATGGGTGTTACCTGCTCCTGGTTGCTGCCCCCCACTATCAGTTCAACAATATCGCGGGGTGTGCAGTCTGTTGTGCATCGGTCGGCCAACAGCCTGCCTTGATATAATACGAGGATGCGGTCTGTAATGCTAAACAAGTGTTTGAGATTATCGCTGCTAAGGATAACTCCGAGGCCCTGCTGCGCCAATTTATTGACGTGGGCGAGTATGATCTCCTGATGGTGAAAACTGAGGTTTGGCAGGATATCGTCAATTAGAAGTAACTGAGATGGCTGGCAGAAAGCCCGCATCAGGGCGACCAGGTGGCGCTGTTCGTCGGTTAAGTTCCCCGTGGTTTCCTGCAGCAGGCTGACTGGCAGATCGAAATCGATCAGCAAATCACTGGCCCGCTGGTGCATTCGATCTCGATTCGGCAGACCAATGGGGGAGGGCCAACAGATCTCGCGTCCCAGGAAAATATTTTGTACGATATCTAACTGTTCCACAAGCTGGGGTACCTGGCACACCAGCTCAATCCCCTTCTGGCGGGCTTGCCTGTGGGAGGTAAAACGCACCGGCTGCCCTTGCAGAGTGATTCTTCCAGCGGTAGCATGGTTGACTCCCCCTATTAGATGCAGCAGAGATGATTTTCCCGCGCCGCGCCGCCCAACCAGGCCGATAATTTCACCGCGATTCATCGTGAAGGTGATGTCATCCAACACCTTCAGGTTTCCGTAAGATTTCGATAAAGACTGAACTTCCAGTAATATTTCTGACATCACCCTAATTCTACTGCAAAACCTGGTTAAAATGCCAAAAAAGGGGGATAGGAGCGGCGCAATTGCTCATATCCCCCTTTAGGGGACATCCACGCTTAGATGGAGACTCTATTTCCCGGTGTTGCGGGTGGCTACATCGAAGATGACCGCGGCTGCAAGAACAATGGCTCTGACGATATACTGGTAGGATATATCAATACCCATCAAGTTCATGCCGCTGGTGAGTGATGTCATCACCAATGCGCCGATTATCGCCCCGGTAACTCTGCCAACGCCGCCTGCCGCGGATACGCCTCCCACAAAAGCCGCTGCGATGGCATCCAGTTCGAACAGGGTCCCTGCGGTCGTTGTGGCCGACTGCAAACGGGATGCAAACAGGACACCCGATAAGGCCGCAAGCATCCCCATCGAACCAAAAACGACATGGGTCAATCGCTTCACACTGATACCGCTCAGTTCCGCCGCCTCAGGATTCCCACCGACGGCGTAAATATGTCTGCCGAGTACTGTCTTCGTGGTAACGAAATTATAGATGATAACTACAATCAAAACGACCACTGCGGTCCATGAGAGGCCTTTGTATCCTGCGAGCAGCCAGGCGACGCCACCTAATAAGGCTGAAACGAATACCAGCTTAAGGATGAACATCTCGATCGGCAATACTTCGAATTTGTAGCTTTGCATCTTTCTGCGGTTGACAATTTCGTTTGTGGTAAACAGAATGATGCCCAGCAATCCGAGGATCAGCGTTATTTTATGTACACCTGGCAAAATCCCAATATCTGGAATGTCGGGAATGAAACCGTTGCCAATGGCGTTGAACGCAGCGTTTGGAATAACGATTGTGCCAGTACTCCTCGTGATAAGCTGCAATGCGCCTCTGTATCCTAACCATCCTGCAAGCGTTGCGACAAAGGATGGGATTCCCATTTTAGCTACCAGGAAAGAGGTAAGCAGCCCTGCCAGAATTCCGAGTACCAGCACCACGAATATGGCCGCGTATACAGGCAGGTGCCAGGATACCAGGGCGACGGCCGCTACCGCACCGAGGAAGCCTGCGAGAAAACCAACTGATAAATCGATATGCCGTATTACGATGACCAGCGTCATACCAACCGCCAATACGGCGATATAGCCGGTCTGATTCACCAGGTTGACGATATTTCTTGATGAGATGAAGACACCGTTTGTCGCGACGGTAAAGGTCGCCATGATGATAAACAGGGCGATAAACATCCCATATTCACGGATATTCTCGCGCAATAATGTTCGAGCGTGTTTGATGAATGACATCTTGAGTCTCCTCGGCCTGTCAGGCAACTGCCTCTTCGCTAAAGTCATCACGGGCACCAATCATGTAGGCTACCACCCGTTCGCGAAACTCATGAATGTCCCCTTCTACCGGGGTATCGGAGACTTTGCGTCCCTGGCGCAGCACTATCAAGCGATCACTCACCTGGTAGATATCTTCCAGGCGGTGGCTGATGATGATTATCGAAGATCCCTGTGCCTTGAGTTCCCGCACTAAATCGAGCACCTTGTCAATGGCTGCCACACTCAGAGCCGCCGTAGGCTCATCCATGATGATGACTTTGGCATTGAAGGCGGTGGCACGCGCGATGGCGACTGCCTGACGCTGGCCGCCGGACAGTCTCTCCACTTTTAATCGCACCGAAGAGATGTCGATTTTGAGGCGGTTTAACAGGTGTTTCGTTTCCTTTTCCATGTGACGATTGTCCATCACGCCAATCGGCCCCAGTTTTACGCGCACCGCTTCACGTCCCAAGAAAACATTGGCAGCCACATCGAGGTTGTTCGCAAGGGCGTAGTCTTGATAGACCATCTCGATGCCCAGGCGGCGAGCGTCCATAGGGTTGGCAACATGCGTCTTCTTGCCTCCTATGAGGATTTCGCCTCCATCAGGAATGTAAGCCCCACTGAGAACTTTCATCAGGGTGGATTTGCCCGCCGCATTGTCGCCTACCAACCCCACGACTTCATTGCGGTGCAATACCAGATCTACCCCACGCAACGCCTGGACAGCGCCAAAGTTCTTTTTGATGCTGCGCATTTCTACGACAGGTTCGATTCTTGCTGAAGTATTCATCGACACATTCTTTCTCCCGGAAATATTAGTGAAGGTCTTATGCCTATCCTTTGAGTGAACCCGCTAGCAAGCCGCGCAGGAAGTAGCGTCCCAAAAAGATGTAGACGAGCAAGGTTGGTAAGGCTGCCAGCAATGAACCGGCCATTTGTACATTCCATGCGATGATTTGGCTGCCTGCCATATTGTTGAGCGCAACGGTGATAGGCCAATCTGTATTGCCGGTAAGTATGACAGCAAACAGGAAATCATTCCAGGCGGACGTAAATTGCCAGATAAGCACCACTACGAAACTGGGAATGGATATGGGCAGCAGAATATGTCGGTAGACCCCCAGCATATCAGCGCCGTCAATTTTCGCGGCTTCAAGCAATTCTTGCGGCAGACTGGCGTAGTAATTTCGAAAGGTAAGTGTTGTGATGGGAATGCCGTAGATGATATGTGCCATTGCCAGACCAGCCAATCCTTTTATTCCAATCAC
>JBDRGC010000383.1:0-5570 GCA_043818215.1 Chloroflexota bacterium
AGTTCGATCATGTCACAGGCCAGATCAGCGATCTTGATCGGGTTGCCCATATCCACTCCCTGGGGTCGCGAAAAGCTCGCCGTTCACGCACAGGACGGAAGCCTGCACCTTCGGCCAATTGAACCGCTTCAGGGATGGTCACTTCGACATGGTTTCGATACGCAAGCTACTCAACCTAAAGCTCAGTGCAGTCATGAAGTAGCGCGTCATTTCCGGGTCGGTGACGGTGACGGGACCGCCCTCACGGATTTGACGCTCTAACTAGGCAGGCCCTAAGGGTTTCCGGGGGGAGGGAAGATGAGATGATTGCATCTTTTTACAGCAGCTTTACGAATTCGTCTACACTGAGATTGGCCTGTCGGATGATGGCGCGTAAAGTACTTCTGTCTAGTTCTTTGTGGTCAGGTACTACGACTTGAGAGAATGGATAATCCCTTCGCAAAATCATGTGACTCCCTTGTTGGCGTTTCAGATAAAATCCATCCTTCTTGAGTGCTCTGACACACTCCCTTCCTGAAATACCTGGCAACCTGCTCATACAGCCACAACAAATGTCTCGAAACGCTCTTTAGGAACAGGCAAACCGTCTTCATCAAGTGCAGCGATGTATCCTTGAATTGCTTCTTGGATATTGATGGCAGCTTCTTCTTTCGTCTTTCCTTGACTAATACAACCGGGCAAGCCGGGACATTCGGCTACCCAAAAGCCATCTTCACCAGGATAAATTATTACTTGTCTCATTTTTTTTTTTCGGTTTCTGTAATAACCAAGTTTCGTATCTTCTCAAAAAGGAGGGGATTGCTTAGTTCCTCGCAACACCAACGGGTGCCTAGTACCAGCATCTGCGCAGTACCAACGTCTACATGGTATGTGGTATATCCTTGCGGTGACCAACGCGGGGGGCAGCAAGACCCTGAGGGTTTCCGAAAACCCTTAGGGTCTCCGTACGGGTTGATAACTGCTTCAGCTAGGTTGTTGAGCAATCTCACTTTGCTTCCATGAATTCATCAACACTAACTCCCACTTCTCGAATGATAGCTCGGAGAGTACCCATACGAATGGGTTTTCCAGGGTGACGCGGCACAGGTACAACTACCCCATCATCATCACGCACCCACAACTCATGAGAACCACGCCCCTGACGATAGAAACGAAATCCAAAATGGCGCAAACGCTTGACAACCTCACGATAGCGCAACGTGCGCAATTTTGCCATCACGAAACGCCTATCGGCATTGCAACTGAAAGACGCATGTCTGGCGCATACTCCATGCTGCTTACGCCAGACGGTTCTCCGCGTTCCACCCGATAGGCGATAATCAGCTTAATGACGTCCACACAATTGAAAATCGCCTCCTCAATTGTGTCTCCTTCGGCAAAAGCGCCTTGAATATCCAGGCAACGGGCCAGATATCCATCATCATTCAACTCAGTTATGATTGGGAGATATAGTATTCTTTCAGCTGTCATCGTGTTGCTCCACTATGCAATTCAGCCAGAGTTCTTCCCATTCTATCACAACCGGTACGCTCCAGGATGTGACCTATCTTACGGGAATCAAGCGGGGGCAGTTCGTTGAATCTGGTGTCGCACCGACATTTGCTGATTGGCGTGATACTGCTTTACTTCGACACTTCCTTCCCCCTTCACCCTGCACCCTGCGGGCACTTCGAGGGCACTCCGTGAGTATCCATCCAGTCCAGTCAAGCTGGACGAACTGTGCTTCGCGATCGTACCTCGCACATCGTCCCCTTTGGGGAATGACAGGAGGGGAGGCGCAATGATAGGGATGCGGCGTTTATATCGCGTCATCCAAGATGGTGTTCATCACATCTTCAAGGCAAATTTCGCCTGATGGGAGCATATTTTCCTGTTGGCCCACATGTTTATGGTGCGGAAAGCTCTCTAGTTTTGTGTGGTGCGGCGCATTATCCCAGCCAACCTTCAACGCGTTTGCGGAAGTCAACCAATAGTAGCTGTATCGCCTAAGAGATGAGCCATGCCATTGTTCCGTCACCCGAATATTTGTTCCATCTTTCAAATACAAGACAACGCGCAGCGTTTCCCCATCAAGTTCAAGAGGAAGCATACACTGCACAAGGGAACCAAACTTCTCTACGATTTCTAATAACCGATCAGTAGCTAACACGCAGGCTCTCCCCTAAATACAAACCTTGCTGGGCAATCTTCTCAAGAGCAGAAATTCGTACCTTAGCTTGCTCAATAACCTCAACCCAATGATGCCATAAAATGTAATCTTCATGCATCTCGAAATCTGCATCGTTGGGTAGTCCATCTGCTTCAAGACTGGCTAACGAAACTCCATATTTTTCTTCGAGTTGTCGCACCCGGTTTTCAGCCATATCCAGCCGCTTGCGCAGGTCTGACAACCTCAGGACAACGCCCTGGCTTATGATATTAACCTTTTCTTCAACCTTTAAAGATGAAAACAAATCCTCGATTCGTCTTGTCGTTAGCACGTTCATCACTACCTCATCCTGGAGATTTCACTCCAATCATCTGCACTATAAGCTTCAATATTATACCACCCAGTTCTTTCCCTCCCCCTTCACTGCCGACACCCTGCAAGTACGCCCCCCTCGGTCCCCCCAATTCTGGGGAAGCAGATTCCCCCCAAGGTTGGGGGGTTAGGGGGGCAATAGATAGTACTCAACCGACGCTGAGAGTATAGATCGAACGCTGGTTGAGCGCTTCGCAGTCGAAACCAAGGGAGCGGGTTGACGTTAAGGGATTGGTTCGCGTTGAGCCGCTTGGTTTACCCTACGGGCATGATATCGATACGCTGCAAAGAGCGCAGCTACTCAACCAGCGCTATTTTTCTACTCAACCGGCGCTAATAGGTTCAACCGGCGCTAATAGTATCCCCACACGCTAGTTGACGGAGCAAATCGCGGGTTGCTTCTTCGTCCCCGGCTAAGGCCACTTGGATTAGGGTTTCAACTTGTTGCGCAAATCGTTCTGGCGGATGGCTGGCGCTGTTATGGCTGACGAATATCTTTTTGTGTTCGGTGCAGGCTGGATGCTCGTTATCGGCGAAAAGGGTTTCATATAATCTTTCCCCGCACAAACATCAGGAATTCCCGGATTGCATCCCGAGGATTGTTGCTGATATGGCTTTCAACTACATTCATTTCAGCAGCATCGTGAAAGTGACGTGGGAATGTTGTGACAAACTGCCAATGTTTATGTGGGGCATTATCATGCTGGTAAATCGTTCCGTCAATCGCACGCCGCTCCCAGTGATAACTGTAACGACCTTGAAGTTTCAGTGAGAACCAGACATCTACAAAGCTGCCGTCAGAGAGGATGATGCGTAGTTCGTTGACATCAGGGGCAATTGTTTCTTCCACAACATCAGCAAACTCAACTTTGGCGATCTCTCGCAGTTGCTCAACATCAATTTGTGTCATGAGAGCGTCTCAAGCAGATGTTGGAGTCGATCTCGCTTGTATTCCAGATGATCCAGACGTTGCAAATCTCGCCAGGAATCGGCTTCTTCGAGCGTGCCATTTCGATAACGCTCCTCCATACCCTCGACATCAGTGATATTATGGCGACTTATGATCTCGAATATTCCCGCCTGAATTATTCGGAGTCGGCGTTCAAGGAGGCTATACAAACCATCCCGGATCAAACCGTCTTCGGAAATATGAAGTTCTTCAGCAACATCACTCAGGATAGCGATTGTCTGTGTAGTCATCTCTATCTCTCTTATAAGGTAATTAGATTCCCGTGTATAAAAAGATCAGGCTAAAATAATTAGGTAGTGGTTACATGTTGACTGATAGCTTCACGAAGTGACTGGGCTATCAGCAATTCGTGGGGGAAATTGCTCAAAAAGTGGCCTTTTGGGCAGCATTTTCCCTAAAATTTGGGCCTTTCTGCGCCAAAGTGGGGCCATTCTTCCTTACCGCCTTTGTGTATCCACAGTCCATCAGTCAATATGTAACCACTACCCCTTTTTCGATGAGCTGTTCGCGAACCGGAATTGGTTTCAATAAAGTGCGCATTTCTGCTCCTTTCTGAAACCATTATGCCGCGGGGTGCAAGGGGCAAGTGGACAATTACGTAGGCGAATAATTTGTTGAAGAATCACTTCTTTTCTTGCATTACTTATGCTATAATTCGGTCAAATGACTTATAAGGCAATTGACCGAAAAAAGGATATGGTATCTTATGGCTAGTTTCTATCCACAGTACTTGCGCCAACGCTTCACAAATCGAGTCCGAGAATTGAACTTCCTCCAGGATGTGGCCAATGACTTGATCGCCGAATATCCGCGGCGAGTAGCGCTTTGGGGCCTCCGTCGGGTGGGAAAAACACTACTGATCTACGAACAAATCGCCCGTCTGTTGGATGGGGGTCAGGTTCTACCAGTCTACATGGACTTCGAGGATATTTGCACCTCCCCCGAAATGTTTGTCCAACGTTACATCGGTTTAACTGCCTTCTGGACGTTAACAGCTGGACAGGGTGAAGTAGAAGCTTATCTCACTGTGGAACGATTGCTGGAGACAGCAGCTACCGACTCTCCTACTATAGTGCGCACGGCTACTTCATTGTTGCGGGAACTGAGCCTCACTAAACCTGATCAGGCTTTACTGCTCAAACTGGCCTTCGACTTTCCAGAAAAACTGGCTCAGGAGCGGGGTCGTAATATCATTCTCTTCCTGGATGAATTCACGGAGATTGCTACGCTATCCCATTACCCTCAAATCCGGGAACCACTCAAGCATCTTCGGTCTTCGCTGGCCGGGCAGGATCATGTAGCCTATGTAGTCGCCGGTTCAGCCATGACTGCCATGATGAGCCTGTTCCAGACCCCTGAGGCTCCCCTCTTTCTCCAATTCGAAACGATTGAATTGGGGCCTTTCGACCGGCAGGATTCTCGCACTTTGGTCGCGAGATTGGGCGGTGATTTCCCCCCCGAGGTCGAAGCCGAGCTATATCGTTACACCCAGGGCTACCCATTTTACGTCACCTCCCTGACTCGCCGTCTTCACCGTCTCGCATTAGACGGAGAATTGGTGGATGTTGATCTGGTCAGGTATGCCTTTTTGTTAGAGACCCTCTGGCGTGGGGGACAGATATACAATTATTGCCGTTATGTTTATGATTTATCCTTGCAGCGAGCGCGTGGGTATGGGATGCTGAAGGCGATCCTGCAGGAGTTGGCAGAAGAAGATGATCTCACCCTCTCGCAAATCGCCCGCCCTCTGCGAAAATCAACTTCGGCGGTACGAGAATACCTGCGCTGGTTAATGGAAGTCGATCTGATTGTAGAACAGGACAAACATTATCGTTATAGGGATGCGGTCCTGCGTTTCTGGGTCGCCTATACCAGCAAAGGGTTGGAGATGGATGCTTTTCCAAAGCGTGAAGACCTGGCCGGTCTGGTGCGAAACTTGGAAGAACGATTCCAACGCACATCTGCCGATTTAGGTCGGGCTAAAGAATCCCAGGTGCGTGAACTTCTTCGCCTGTTTTCCGGGCAACTCATCCCCGGCGTATTACTACGCCGGTCAGGAGAGATTACCTTGCCAACTTT
>JBDRGC010000384.1:0-3269 GCA_043818215.1 Chloroflexota bacterium
CGGGCCCCCAGGCGCCGGCAAGACCTTGCTGGCACGGGCGCTGCCATCCATCCTGCCAGCCATGACGATCGATGAATTCCTGGATGTAACCCGCATTTACAGCGTGGTGGATCTCTTGCCTTCGGATGTGCCCTTGATCCGCGCCCGTCCTTTCCGCTCACCGCACCACACGTTTAGCCATGCCGGCTTGGTGGGCGGGGGTAACTGGCCGCACCCCGGTGAGATTTCACTGGCTCATCGCGGGGTGCTCTTCCTGGATGAGCTGCCTGAATTCGGCACGCGTGTCCTGGAAGTCTTACGCCAGCCAGTCGAGGACAAAGTCGTCACGATCAGTCGGGCAAGCGGTTCGCTGACTTTCCCGTCCAATTTCATGCTGGTCAGTGTGATGAATCCCTGCCCGTGTAGGACGTAATCACAACGTATTATTGATTGTGAAGATGTGGAGTTCGAAAGTAAAGATCAATAATTAGTTCCTGTGCGATAAGATAAGCACTTCGGTTTCCTGTTCACACTTTTTCACTGGAGGCTGGATTTTAGTCTTGCACCCAGGCTTAAACCCATCTCAACCCAAGAAATATCCACCCAAATCGCTATTTCGTCGCATCAGAACGTCGTAGTGCATAATTCCTAAAAACGAGTATAATGAATTGTACTTGTTCGTGAACAATCCGTTCGGGACATCAGCAGCGAAGTCATTCGCAAAAATCTATCGGTTCAAGAGTACAACTTGGCTCTAAAGAGTCAAGGAGTATTCTAGTGCATTTCGAACAATTTTCTCTCGACCCGCGCATCGTCGCAGGCATCAAAACCGCGGGCTATACCAAACCTACCCCGATCCAGCAACAAGCCATCCCTGTTGTGCTCCAGAGGCGCGACATCCTGGGCCTGGCACAAACCGGCACCGGGAAAACCGCAGCCTTCATCCTGCCCATCCTGCAGCGTCTCAGCATCAGCCCAGCGCGCCAAATCCGGGCACTCATCGTCGTGCCCACACGGGAACTCGCCGAACAGATCCACCAGACGGCGATCGCTCTGGGCAAGAACACGCGTGTGCGCAGTGCGACCATCTACGGAGGGGTGAGCAAGGTTCCGCAGTTGAAGTCATTGCGGCGTGGTGCGGATATCGTCGTGGCATGTCCCGGCCGATTGCTGGACCTCCTGAGTGACAGCAGCATTGATCTATCGCACGTTGAGGTGTTGGTGCTGGACGAGGCCGATCGTATGTGCGACATGGGCTTCCTCCCTGACATTCGCCGCATTCTCAAGCGGGTGCCGGTGCGGCGCCAGACGCTGTTCTTTGCGGCCACCATGCCAGACGAAATTCGTACGTTGGCAGATAGTATCCTCCACGATCCGGTAACCGTGCAGATTGGCATGATCGCGCCGGCGAAAACCGTATCTCATGCACTGTATCCTGTGCCCCAGATACTGAAGACTGCACTGGTCACAACCCTGTTGCGACAGCTGGCGATGGATCGGGTACTGATTTTCACCCGAACCAAGCACCGAGCGCGAAACCTGGCACGCAAGCTGGCGCTTGAGGGCTTCCGCACATCGGCGCTGCAGGGAAATATGTCCCAGAACCAGCGGCAAGGGGCTCTGGATGGTTTTCGCAAGGGCAAATATGACATTCTCGTTGCCACCGATATCGCTGCGCGCGGCATCGACGTGTCGGATATATCCCACGTCATCAACTTTGACATGCCGGATACAGTGGATGCATATATTCACCGAATTGGCCGCACCGGGCGCGCGCAAGAAACGGGCAAAGCCTTTACCTTCTCCGTGCCGGAGGATGAGGGAATGATCCGTGATATCGAGAAAGTGCTGGGCACCAGAATCGAGCGAAAGCGCCTGCCCGGTTTTGACTATAGTAACCGTGTACCGGAAAGTCCATCCCAGCAGAATCGCCCAAGCCGACTACGGCAGCCCTTCTCAAACTGGGAGCGTGATCGGTCCAGAAACCGTCAGGGGCGTGCCGCTGAAGGGAAGGCAGTCTGACCGAACGGTCTATCGCCGTTCGTCCGACTAAAAGGCCACGCACATGATCCCTTCCTGAAATTTTCTGGAAGAGACTTCTCGTACATGCTATAATCATGGTATGGACATCACAAAATTATTATCTAATGATAAGGTCAAACGGTTCTGCCAGAAACATCACATTCGGCAATTGTCTTTTTTTGGATCTGTCGTCCGTGATGATTTTGGTACGGGCAGTGACGTGGATGTTCTGGTTGAATACGAACCCGGTTATACGCCAGGTTTTGACTTCTTTTTGATGGAAGCTGAATTAACTGAGTTATTGGGACGAAAAGTAGATTTACAGACTATTAACTTCTTAAGCCCTGAAATTAGACCCTCTGTGTTATCGGAAGCTGTGTCTGCATATGAGCAAACGTGATCCCGAAATTGCATTAAGACAAATCCTGTCCCACGCTCGTGAAGCAGTTGAACTCTGTAAAGGAAGAACCCGTTCTGACCTTGATTCGGATCGGTTGCTTAATCTTGCTTTAACCCGTTTGGTTGAAATTACTGGCGAGGCCGCAAATCGTGTACCGAATGCCGTTCAGGAGAAATACCCGGACCTTCCCTGGACGCCAGTATTCAGCCTGGCGACCCTGGTTCAGCCTGCCTTGCGACACATGCACCTCACTGCGTTCGCGCAGTGCAGGTGAGCACTTCGAGAAACCCCAAAATGCACTGGCAGCAGCCAGTTTCTGCCCGCTCAAATAGTCAAATCTTAGCAATTCGGATGTACAATAAACTCAGCTAGGCGAGCAAAGAACCTGGTTTAATTCTGGCAGTACGCCTTAAATTCCAAGCAACCAGGATGCTTTCCTATTTGGCTTCCAAAACCACCTATAAATATGGTGTTGAAATACTGCTACAAGAATAGCTAGCAAAGCTAAAATAGCCATTATTGCTTCGACAATCCAGCCAATATTTTCTGAGTTGATTATCTTTTCCATAAAGGCTCAGGTTCCTTTATAAATTAGGTGATCATTCATATTCTCTGAATGTCTCCCTCAACTCCTTAAATGACTTCACCTGATATTTCTTAAAACTCTCCTCATCCACAAACACAAAGGCGTATGAAATTTCGCGCTGGTTGGTATTTACATCTTCACACCATTGTTTCAATCGAGCCATTTTTAGCGGTACGTCCAGGTCTTCTGCGCCTTTGGTCTCAACGATGTAAACCTTCCTATCGCTTGTTCGGACAATGAAGTCCGGGTAGTAGTTGGAGATATCGCCATCGGCGTTGACAT
>JBDRGC010000385.1:0-2144 GCA_043818215.1 Chloroflexota bacterium
CGGCTACCGCCCACTCTGGTGGCCAATCTCATTCCTGACACGGAATGCAGGAATCATGGTGCCCGATAAGGACCCCATCCTCTTCCCCACCAGCGGCTGTGTGGAACGCTGCCGTGAAAGTATGTACTGGATGAAGCCAGAAAACCTGCGCCCGCTGGCTACAATGGAGGACCCCGGCATCATCGATATCGAGATGAAGAAAAAGTTCAAGCCGGCTTTCGAAGAGCTGGGCATCACCAGCGGTAAGATCGGTGTTGACCATGTCTCATTACTCGTCCTGACAAAACTGCAGGAGACATTCCCGAAGGCGAAGTTCGTTCCCGGTGAACGTCCCGTCCAGGACGCTGCTGTCATCAAGAACGCAGAAGAAATCAAGTGCATGCGTACATCAAGCCAGATGGCTACCTACGCAATGGAAAGAGCAACTAACGCCATCGCTCCCGGCAAGAGGGAATGTGAAATCCTGGCCGAGGGTATGTTCTCCCTGTATTCCAACGGAATGGAAGTGCCCCAGTGCAGTTTGATCTGCACTTCAGGAGAAGGCACCGCTCCGTTGCGCCGCTTCGCTTCAGACCGCCAGATTAACTCGGGCGACCTGGTCTTCCTGGACATGGGCGGCTGCTTTAACGGCTATTTTTCTGACTTCACCCGCACGGTTGTCTGCGGCAAGCCTAACGAGCAGCATAAGAAAATCTACAAAGCCGTGCATGCCATGATGATGGAAATCCACCGTACTTTGAAACCGGGCCAGACCAACCAGTCGGTCAACGAAGCCGCCCGTAAGGTTGTCATTGACCATGGCTTCAAGGGACATGACTACCTGGGGGTTCTCGGCCACAGTATCGGAATGTCCGGTTTCAGCTACCCCATCGTGGGTGAAGTAGCTGCCATCGGCTCCGAAAACGTCGTCGAGCTTAAACCCGGCATGTGCTTCAGTCTTGAGCCCGGCATTTTCGTCCCCGGGGTCCCCGGTGGTGGTGGCATCAGAATCGAAGATACGCTGGTTGTCACTGAAACCGGCAACGAAGTCTTTACTCTCTTCCCCTACGACGAGCAGATGCTGGCCTAACCATCAATTAATCTTGAACCTGGTTTACAGGAGACGTTCGCTAACCCGGGCGTCTCCTGTTTCATTTCCACGAAAACGGCCGGATTGTCATTCTTATATCTTCCGCAGAAGGAGAAGAATCTCAGAGCGGTGTGGAAAGATTAAAATCCCACCCACCCCCCACCCACCCCCCACCAGATTCTTCGTCCCGATAGGTGGTAAGGAGTATCGGGACTCCAGAATGACACCAAAACGTCCCATTTTGTCATCCTGGAGCGTAGCAAAGGATCTCAGGGTGGTCAGGGTGGTGGGTTGACTGATTACTGTGAAAAACACCCTTCCAGTTTGCCAGTACGGTTGACACTATCTCAGGCCCATGATACTTTCAATAGAGCGTCCGGAGAACAAAACAGGAGTCAACCAGGTATGAAGTCCTTCACAGGACGGCTGATTTTCCGTCCTTTAGCTATTGTAATATTGCTGCTCGCCGTTTTTCTGTTGGGTTGCGCCCAACCTCCCGAAGGCAGCGCGGAGCGTTACATCCAGATTGCCTATGATGCGTCTAACCGTGGACATTATACGAAGGCGATCGAAAACTATACCCTGGCCATTGGGGTAAATCCAAAGCTGGTCAGCGCTTATGTCAACCGGGCTGCTGCCTACGCCGCTCTGGAGGAATACGACAAGACCATTACTGACTGCGACAAGGCAATCGAGTTGGAACCTGACACGCCGTTAGCCTATATAAACCGCGCCTATGCCCTGAATCAACTAAGCAGGTTCGATGAAGCCGTAGCTGACAGTAGTAAAGCTATCGAACTGGACAAAAGCATTGCTGAAGCCTATATCGGGCGGGCGCATGCCTACAACGGTCTTGGTAAGCTTAACTTGGCCATCGCGGATGCAAACAAAGCCCTTGAGATAAACCCCAAACTAGCCCAACCATATTACTTACGCGGACTGGCCAATAAAGGGCTTGGCAAGAAAGCAGAGGCCATCGCTGACTTCGAAAAGTTCATCGGGTTGACGAGCAACCCTTTGCTCAGCGAAAAAGCCCTCTGGGAAATCAAGCAACTGAAAAACGGTTTTTCCACAC
>JBDRGC010000386.1:0-13381 GCA_043818215.1 Chloroflexota bacterium
TTTGACAATGGCACATTAAATTAGGGCGGTGCGAGAGCTTGGTATGATGCTTTCTGGCGTTTCAAGCGGCTCTTGCGGGAGCGGGTGCGGTTGACCAGACGAGAAGCAACCAACGCGACTGCCTCTTCGGGAGTGGGTTGATGGAGAGGCATCGCAGCCCGGAGGAAAGTGCGGATGTTTGCCATGGAAAGGGCAGGCAGCACTTCCACTTCGAAATGTTGGGCCAGAGCCGGGTCACGGGTGCATTTCTGGCCCCAGCTCCATTTGACTTGGGCGACGAACCAGATTGCGAGGATGACGAGAGCCAAATGATGCTCCCAACCCCGATATTTCTGAGCCTGCAACTCATCCCAGCCTGCTTCCGATTTGGCATCTTGATTGCTGCGCTCGACGAAGTAGCGTTGACACTTCAGCCACGCTAAGTCTTTGAGAGGAAAACTCGCCGGGGCATTACTCAATGAATAGCTGTGCCGATTTGGTGATTCGCGCCGGATCAACAGCCATTCTTCGACAGGCTTCGCATCTCCTTCTCTCAGGCTCCAGACCCGCCGAGCAGTGAAAGGGTCATTCAATTCACCTCGTTCGATGGGGCGCCCCCGAACGTGTTTCCAGACGGTATCGGGGTGTCGAATCAGTTGATGTGCTTTGAATGGCTTGACGCCATTGAGTACCTTCAGGCGAGTGGGACGCCGTCTCTTGTGTCCTGGCTTGGGTTGCGGCACGCCCAGCACCGGTTTCTCCAAATAGACCTGGGTGTTGCGCGGCACATCGGCCATGTAGATGATATCTTCTTTGGACAGTCGGTCTCGAAACTGGGTGCTCCTGCCATATAAATCGTCGCAGCCCACCGCTTCGAAGGGCAGCCCCTGGGTTTTCATCCGCAGGATCATCTTCAAGCCTAGTTCGATCTTGGTTTCAAACTTGATATCTGGCGAAAGGCCCACTCGCTGGCGCATTTCAGCCATCTCAGGGCTGAACCAGTGTTCTTGCAAGAACAATTCGCCATCTACCCAGGTCCAGACCGGTCGGCGGATGTCGGTCAAGTTCACATACGCAAGGAACACACCGATTTGGCTCAAGTCTACTTTTCCTAAGCGCCCATTGTATTGACGCCCGGCACCAGCTTTCTTGTCTCCGGCAGTTTCGTCGGCACTTTCATCCAAGAGCAGCATTCCGCCTCGTTGCAGCCCCGGTGTGGCTTTGATCTCCTCCCGGACTTGTTTCAAGACGGTCTGCGTTACCCACGGCGATTTTGACATGAAATGCTGGACATTCTCCCCAGGCACTCCCGTCGCCTGCCCGATGTTAGTGTAGTTGCGTTTCGTTTCCATTCGCAACAGGGCACTCAGATAATGATAAGCATACCCACCATCGTTGCGGGTTTGGGTTTTGAAGCACCCATAGAAACGCTGCCAAAAGTCGTGCAACTGCTCCGGCAACTCCTGACTGAGTTCAGGCGTCAAACCCCAACGTTGTGGATGGTTTACTGGAAGCCGTTTGTTGGGCAAGTTGCCAGCAGGCGGGTCTACAGTAGACTGTCCATCGGGTGATGTGCTTGCGGGCTGCGCCTCAGCTCTCTCCGTTTGCTGTCGTGCTGATCCCCTGCACCGTGAATGACGACGGCGAGTGTACGCCCGGCGAGGCAGCCAGTGCATCCGTCTCTGGGCCTGAATTTGACAAACCACTCGCTCCGCCAGATAATCCGGCACGCACCATGCGCTCAGTCCCAATTCGTCGGGCGATAGCAATGGTGAAAGCACCCATATTATCAGAAGAAACATCAACCACAGTCGATAGCACATGGCAAACTCCTCTCATCATGAGCTTAACCATGTGTTGATATATTGTCAAAGTGCTGATGCTACACAGGAAATCCGGCCAACTAATGTGCCATTGTCAAAATAAGAAACTTTTCCAAATAACGTGAAGTATATCCCGAATTATTTCTGTATACTTAAGGGTTGGGCCGCATCGGGAAGATAGTGAAGTAAACCGATGATATGATATTATAAAAATTAGAAATATGTAATTAAATTTAATCGGGAATTGAAAAGAGAAATGAAACCATTAATAATTAGTAGCGATAAAGAAAACAACAATTCTGAAAGTGCTAAAAATCATTATGTCGGGGATAGACAATTTAAGTATCTAGGATTATTAGCCGGTGGTGTAGCCCATCGAGTAGGGAGTAAAAGTGGGCTTATCCGGCTTCATCTTCAAAAACTGAAATCAATATTAAAATCAGAAGAGGTAGATGTTCTTAATATTATTGAAAAAATTGAGAAAGAGAATGAGTATCTATTAGAGTTAAGTGATGCCCTTTTCATTCCCGCACAATCAGCTATAGCTCCCAAAGTTCAGGTCCATTTAGAGCAATTACTTACTGATGCTATAAAAAGAGTTTCAATACCATCTGACTATACTCTCCTTCTTGGCAATATTGACACTCCATATGTTGCAGGAAATCAATGGCTAATTGAGGTTTTTTGTGAACTTTTTTCCAATGCAATACGGGCTATGGCCAACTCGGATGAGAAGTATTTGTCAATATCAGCTAAGCTTGAAAAAAACAATTTTGTTGTTGTTTATATCGAAGATAGTGGCCTTGGAATACATTCTGAAGAAATCCCTAAGCTATTTAATTTATTTTACTCTCGAGGAAATGGTGACATTTCTCAAAGGCGAGGCGGTTTTGGCCTCTGGTATTCAAAATCAATAATAACCCAATTGGGCGGGGATATTCTTATAGAAAGTGAATTAGATAAAGGGACAGTTGTAAAAGTTTGTCTGCCAGTTTATCAATAAAAGGCATCCTGGTTTTGAGATTTAAGAGGTGAAACAATGTCTACAGATGGAAGAATCTTAATTGTTGAAGATCAACGTGAATGGCAAATAGAAATTAAGCACCTACTAAAGGACTTTCCTTATGCAATTAAAATCGCTAATGGTTTCCAGAAAGCTCATGACTATTTAACACATCATGTATTTAACCTAGTATTGCTCGATCTAAGGTTAAATGATTGGGAAGAAGGAAATTTTGATGGATGGAACTTAATACAAATGATTGCACAAGCAAGAAAAGAACAAGGTACTCAGGTAATAATTATTTCAGCCTATGGGGATACTGAAATTGTTCGGGAAGGCTTTAAAGAATATTCTTTGTGTGATTATCTAGATAAAAAAAGATTCACTCCAATAGAGTTTCAGGAAGCAGTCATTGGGGCAATAGAAAAAGCTTTTTTTGAACGAAAAGAAATTATTGATACGCTGTAAAGGGCAAAAAACAGTGCAAAGCCCAGTGGTAAAAGGAAAAATGTGAATGGAGAAGAAAAATAAAATTCTGGTTGTTGATGATGACCCTGGATGGTGCGAAGAGCTATCTGAAATACTAAAGGCAGCCGGTTATTCTGTTGATAATGCTAGTTCCAAAGAACTAGCATTGGATGAAATTATTAAATCAGATAATGCTGTTGTAATAGTTGATTTGCATTTAGGTGCAGAAGGTTTAAGAGGACAAGAGTTTTCAGGGTTTAATTTATTAGAAGGTTTGCAGTTTTTAAAGAGTATTTCTTTTTCAAGGAGTAAACCGATAGTACTAAGCGCATATGGGGGTATTGATCAGATGAGACAGGCCTTCAAACGCGGTGCCTACGATTTCATCCAGAAACAACAGTTTCAAAAAGATGAGTTTTTGAAGATTATTGGAGAAGCTGTTTCTTTGTGGCTTTCAGAAAATGTAGGAAAAAATGAATTATCCGAAAACGAGTTAGAAGAGTATCATCAAATTTCTCGTCAGTTTATGCGAGGAAAATCTACTAACTTCTCTGTTCCTGATGATGCAAGAAACCCTTGGGCAGATTAGATAAATGCCAAGTTCAATTGAAGCTCTAATAATTTTTATACTATTAGCTATACCTGGTTTAGTAATGAGTACCGTTTTAAAAGCGCGCTATCCAGGTTTTTATTACTATCACAAACAAAAACAGTCACCATCGGAAGAAATAGTTACGTTTGTATTCTTTGGATTGATTATCGATATTCTCATAATAACGTGTTTTTGGCCCTTACTAAAATGGACACCCTTATCAAAACATTTCTTGTTATTAATTAGCAATCCAATTCCAAATTCTATTGATGAATTTTTTATAATTTTTGTGAACATTGCTTTATCAATGTTAATTACGATTATATTAACTATTTTTTTTTCATGTTTAGTTAGTGAGATTCTTGTTCGTATTTTGCCTGTCACTCTACGACCCAAGATAAGCGATATTTACAAATTGAAAATTCTACAACAAAAACACAAAAAACCAAATTGGTTATTAGTTACATTAGAAAATGGAGATCGTTATCTAGGTTTGGTAAGTTCAATGCAGCTTTTAGAAAATGAATTTGGAGAAATGGAGCTAACGTTAGAACATACTTATTGTGAACGGGCAGGAAAAGATATACGAGAAAATATCGGTAAAGTGACTTTATTGTCGAAAAGAATTCAAGCTATAAGAGTATATGAATAAGGCTTGAAGTAAATAAATAAAACTAATACTAGGAGTCCACTGAAAAAAGGTTATCTCACCGCAGAGTACGCAGAGATCGCTGAGATTTTTAAATAATTAGTTTAAGATTTCTAATCTTAGCTCAAATTTTAGTACGAATTCTTAATCCTGGTTTTAAGTTTTTCTCTGCGTTCTTCGCGTTCTCCGCGGTAAAAGAGTTTTTTCAGTACACTCATACTAGAAGACAGCCCAACCCCGCGTGATCGTGTCGAGATAAATCCGAGACCTTGGGAATAGAGAAAGGAGAAGGACCCCTCTAAGAAATTGGTCGATATTACCCAGTGGGTGAAAGTCCCACCTGACCACATCGTCCCGACACTTGCGCCGCACGCAGTGCAAGTGTGTCCTTCGGGAAAGCCTAGCTAGCAGGTCAGTAGCGAAATCCACCCCGTTTGGCGGGGGCTGCGTCGTGCAAACCTGGTAACAGGAGTACGGAGCTGGATGGAGCAAGGATACAGGCCGCGTCACAGCGTGCCCAGCTTTTTGGGTATTGAGCCCCGAAAAGGGTATAGTTGTGAACGAAAGATAACCATACTTAGAAGTGAGTATGGGAAAGCCGACGGTTTTCATGCGCTGGAAGGCAGTAGTCCTGACACGAAAAGAAAGGGCGAGTACACAGGACACCACCGAGGTCTGAGAGCGGGGCATCCCGAAGGACATTGGGACGATGTGTATCTACAGGGGTAGTTCGGGAACCCTTCGACAAGTTCAGGACACCGCTTGAGAGAGCTAGTTGTTTCCTTTCCTCGAGCTGCCAGAAGAGTAGGGGTACTGGCATAAAACAAGAGCCCTGGCGCAGGCAGGTAGCTTCAGGCCGAGTCTGCGAGCCAGAAATGGAACACAAAGGAAAAGAAGCAAGGAAAGGTATTGGGAAGCGAAAGCGAGAAGCGAATCGACCCAAGAAGGGCGACTGGCAGTCGCAGCGGAGCACCCGCACCTGTGGTGGGGCAGGTGTAGTACCGATGGTCAGAAAGTATCATGTCTGGGATGTTGGGGAAGTGAGACCCAAGCGACCCACCGAAGGGAAGGCGATGCCGGGTATGACGTTTCAACAGAGAGAACTACGGCAGGTACATAGAGACCGCAAACCGTATCATCGAACCCTGAAGAAGTGCTGTGGGTAGCACACCTGTCCCAGGTACTGGGATAGTCATACGCCAGTGGTGTGGAAGCTACTGGTTAGCCGTTGGTGAATGGGAGACCATAAACCTTTGGCTACCGAAGAACCGGATGAGCGAATTGTTCATCAGCGCAGCAATCCCGTGGGACGTCCGGATCTGTGGGGGGAGGGGTGGGTAACCGCTCCTTCTACCCGGCACCAGACCTGCCTTCGGCAGGGGGTAAAGCGGCGCATTTTGCAAAGGTTCACTCAGGCTGAAGAAACGCCCGGGGACAGAACCGGCAGGCTGGTTACGCAATCCGTTTGGTGCTAAAAGTATAGATATTTGGATATCGCCTAAAATCTTCGATTGGAAACTAAGGGCCGAATCTGCGACTCCTGTACTCAATGATGATTGGCAGAGACCCCACGAACATTGGCAACATGCCCAACAATTGTTAACTAAAGCCCAAACAAAATTTGATCGAGTCGATGTAATTTCTACTCTGAAAAGAGCGGTTGATATTCGGATCAAAGATTTAAACAGCAAATACCAATTAAGAAGAATGCCTTTGTCTAATATGCCCAAACGAACCACCGATGTATTGGCCACTGTAGGTATTCTACGGCCTCTAATGGTAGACAAATTGATGACCATTAGAAATCAAGTTGAACACCACGATTCTGATCCTCCTTCATTAGCTCAATGCTCTGAGTTGGTAGATTTTCCATGGTATTTTTTTCGCTCAACTGATGACTCTACTGAAAAAAGGCTATTCCACCGCAGAGTACGCAGAGAGCGCTGAGATTTTCGAAAATTTGTTTAAAGTTTCTGAACTTTGCTCAGATTCTGGTATGAATTCTAAACTTGGTTTTTTGTTTTTCTCTGCGTTCTTCGCGTTCTCCGCGGTAAAAGAGTTTTTTCAGTGGAGTCAACTGATATGTTCACAAGAAGCATTTCAAATGGATATCAATTGGAAGATATTCCACACGGCTTAGGTTACCGATTAGGAGTTGAAACAGGTCCAGAGCAAAATTGGTCACTAAAAATTAGTGGCTGGTTACCGAATGAATATGTTTCAACAGTTGAAAGTCAATCATGGATACATATCAACGGGAGCGAGTTTATAACAGCAGATAAGTATATTTCATACTTGAAAGAACGTTACAACCTGGATCAAAACAGGCTAGAATTTTATTATCAGGTGTTAGAAACAAAGAACCATAACGATTACTGGATAGAAGCAACAGTTATTGGGCCGGGAACTGATGCCATCAGGTTTTACCTGAAATATTTTGAACGCGGATTTTCATAGCACCTACCGATGAGTTGCAGTGTCAAGGGTGAATTAGAAATTGCTCGGAAAGTGAAAGAAAACCAAGGCAAGACACAAAAGAAGCGAGTATCTAAAGCAAAATACCACCCTACAAAATACTCTATTAAAGAAGGTTTTAAAACCCCCACCGCCTGCCAGAACCATGGACTGGCAAGCGGTGGTTGTTTCATATTTCAAGGCAGAAGTTCCACTATCGCGGCGGCCTCAGGTCAGGCTTCAACGCCAGGATCCTCTGTCGGTGCGACACGTCTTGGCACACCGTTGCGAACAATGCAATGTGTACCAAGTTCTGAAAGCCACCGGCGTTTTCGGCAGTCTGGGCGCAGTTTCCATTATCATCTCCGGGCGACTTTCCCCCTTCGGGGATGCTGCGCGAAAGTCATGGCAACGGGATACGCGAAGTCCACCGGAGCTTGCACAGAGCTTGTCGAAGTGTGGACTGGGTAAACTGGCAGCAGTGGCTGATACGGTCGTGCGGTGTCCACGATCAGGCTAAGGTTTTTATCCGCTGGTGGGTGCATCATCAGCAAATTGTTTTTGTTGTCGCCAAGCGGTGGCAAAATCAACTAATCGGGGCTGCGGTGTTGGCGTCGCGGTCGGCTCAATCAGCGCACTGCGCACCATTCCGCTTGCCATCACATCCATGGACAGCAGATGTTGAGCACCTCCCAGCCCAGGGGAGCAGGAAGCAGGAAGCAGGGAGCAGGGAGCAGGAAGCAGGAAACCAGGGACCAGGAACCAGGAAACAGGAAACCAGGAAGCACTTATCCCGTCCCTTGTCCCTAGTCCCTAGTCCCTAGTCCCTTGTCCCTAGTCCCTAATCCCTAGCCCCCAATCTCTCAACCCATTTGACTTCTCATACGAGATAATCTATACTCATAACATGGAACGCATCATTGCTGTAGCCAATCAAAAAGGTGGGGTAGGCAAAACCACAAGCGTTGCCAACCTGGCAGCGGGTCTGGCAAAACTTGGATACCGTGTTGCCGTGATCGATCTGGATTCCCAGGGGGCACTCACCGTCAGCCTGGGATTCGACCCCTACACTATCCGCCCATCGACATACAATTTGCTGTTGGAGCAAAATCTCCCGCTCTCCCAAATCTTGCGGGACACGCGCCCCAACATCCAATTGGCTCCTGCCAACGCAGAACTGATCGCGGCTGAATACCGCTTGCTAAATAAGCCGGACCGCACCCTGCGCCTGCGCAAAGCCATAGAACGCAGCCATACACAACTCGATTTCATTCTCATCGACACCCCGCCCAGCTTGGGCCTGCTCACAGTGAATGGCCTCGCCGCCGCGCACGAACTGCTGATCCCGGTGGCAGCCAACTACCTGTCCATGCGCGGCGTGCGCTCCCTGCTCGATTCCGTATGGCTCATCCGAGAGCGCATCAACCCGGGGTTGAAACTGCTCGGTGTGCTCCCCACCCTGGTACAGCCCAACACGCCCTACGCCATGTCGGCCATCGCCGAAATGCGGGCCGTTTTCAAACACAAAGTATTCCGCACATTCATTCCCACCGATGAGGTCGCCGCCATAGCCCCCGCCATGCGCCAGACCGCCATCGATTACAAACCCGAGAGCGCCGTCGCGGCGGCTTATCAACAACTCGCCAAGGAGGTCAGCAATGCATACCAATGATCCCAAAGACCTTCTGGCAGGAAAAGGAGAAGAAATGATTCCTGACCGGGGCATTCCATTCGACGATATCGAGGACTCTGCCCCCCATACCGATGAATGGAAACCACCGGACTCACCCGAAATGAGAGAAAATATACCCGCATCCACAGATAAGGAATATTCCTCTATGGAAGGAAATACCCACCCACCCGAAGACACCCCCGATGATGGCATGTCCGCGGGCTACCACCCCTTCAAATTCGAGACCCTGCCCCCCGAACTCTCGACGCCCATCATCGAGCTAGAGCATGAATCTCTGAAAGGAGCGCCGCTATTCTTTGGCAAAGGGATGGAGATCCCCGGCCCTTCAGGTCCCATACCAGATGATGGCGCCTCCGTGCCGCCCGAAGAAGTGATCGCCACAGATACAATGCTAAAACTTCTGGTCACCCATAAACGCGTTTGTGAACTTTGGAAGCGAGCCGACATAGCCAGCGAAAATATCGAGAGCGAAATTAGCAACGTGCAACTTGCCCGACAGCTTCTCGATCAGATAAAATTTGCCCGTCATGAGCTGCTAGGTGGCCAAGACCACTACGAAGAAGCCGAGAGGCATATCAACGAGGCCGAGTTCAGCATCAACTTTGCCCATAGGGTCAGGAAATGGTCATGTATGTATGGTATCCCGCTTTTCATTTATGAGATTTTATTCGGAGCGGTGCTCATCGGGTCACTCTTTTTTACATCCCTGGGTGAAGTAGCCTTCGCCAGCGGTACAGATATTGCCCGCAATGCCGCAACAATTCTTGACCCTGCCCTTGTATACTTGCTAGCCTGCATGATCTGGGGTGGTTTTGGGAGCGTGATTGGAGCTTTGCTGTCATTGGTGCGGCATATCTCCGAAGACCAGGATTTCGACAAACAGTTTTTCATGTGGTACTTCGGCAGCCCTTTGGTGGGAATGGGCGTCGGCATCGCAGTCTATTTGCTCATGCGCACCGGGCTGTTATCCATCCTAGGTTCAGACCCGGATAGCAACATCACATCGCCGATTATTATCTACGTATTGGCCTGGTTAGCCGGATACCAGCACAATGTCTTCACCGAAATCGTCCGCAGGCTGATGAAAGTTTTCAGAATAGAGAGTGAAGAAAAAGATAAAAAGACAGCACCTCCGGCCCCCAAATCCGGCCCCCAAGGTAAAAAACACGGGGCAAACGAATTTGATAATAATAATGTTGGTGGTAATATGTGGCGGGTTAAGAAAAGTGGAGAATTTCCTAAATAATCGAATACCTTTGCCACTTTCCGACAGCAAGAACTTAGTGTATCCTAACAACATCAGGAAAGAGTCATTTCAGAGCAAAGACTTCAGAGAACTGAACTTTGGATACTCAGGTACAGCAGTTGATGCAGCGATTGCTGAATCATATTGAACTTCTGACGAGTGAGAAAAGAGAGTGAAGAAAAAGAGAAAGAGATTGCACCTCCGGCCCCCAAATCTGGCCAGCAAGGTGAAAACACGGGTCAAACGCCTGCACCCCAAAAGCCGCCTGGCGCGATTAAGTGATTGCTGTATCCTCTCTAAAAAGTAGGGGAGTATTCCAATTATTCAGCGTATATGGAGCGGATACCCATAAACTGTCATTGCGAAGCAGCTTTACCGCTGAAGCAATCTCATCCTTGGCGAGTGGGAGATCGCTTCGCACAAATCGCTACGAAGAAACATAATGCCATGTCATTGCGAACCGACGCTTCTCGGTGAAGCAATTTCCTTCTCGCCAAGGAGGAGATTGCTTCGCTCCGCAGGCTCCGCTCGCAATGACAATTACCAAGTTTAATTTCTTACCCATTCACTGACCAGTTGCTAGATTCTCTCCCTGCAATATGGAGAGGATACTGATTGCTGCTATAACGAGACCCCAGAGGATTAATTGAAACCTCTGGGGTCTTGACGTTTCCGGGAAAGGGGTTTGTCATTAACCAACCCAGACAGGTCGGAAACAAAGAGGAAATTGCTTCACCACACATCGTCCCGATGTATGGTTAGGGTTTTCTTTGTGTTCCTTCGTGCGCAGTGCCTGCATAGGTATCCTTCGTGGTGAAATTTCTTGTTAAGGAGGTAGTCGCTGGTTGGGGTGAGGCCCTTTTTTATCATTCCTGCCGGCCCCAGATCAAACCTTCGATATACCGCGCCAGACGGAGCGCAGCCGAGCGCAGGCTCACGTACAAAACGTAGAGGCGGTCGAAGCGGTACGGCCATGCCTGACGGCGTTCAGTGGATAATGGGCCAGTCCACTGGGCGGCAAGTGCCCCCCAGGTCAGCCCGCCGCCAAAGCCGACCAACACCACACGATCTCCGGGATTCAGCCGCCCTTCCCGGATGGCCTCCACTGCCGCAAGGGGGATCGAGGCCGTCGAGGTGTTACCGTATCGATCCAGATTGACCGCGAAGCGCTCCAGGGGAAGTTTCAGCCCCCGGGCCGCGGCTTCGATGATGCGTTGATTAGCCTGATGGGGAACGATCAAGTCGATATCGTCCAATTCTAGTCCTGCTAAACTTACCACTTCCCGCGTAGCCTGGGCCATCACGCGAGTGGCAAATCGGAAGACCTCCCGTCCTTTCATGTGGATGAAATGCTGGCCGTTTGCCACCGTATCGGCGCTGGCCGGTAATTTGCTGCCGCCCGCCGGTAAAGAGAGCAAATCGCCGCCGGAGCCATCGGAGCGCATCACCGCTGAGAGCACACCCCCTGGCTCGTCGCTGGCTTGCAGCACGAATGCCCCGGCCCCATCGCCGAACAGGATGCAGGTGTTGCGGTCTTCCCAATCGGTCAGGCGCGAGAGCGTCTCGGCCCCCACCACAATGGCATTCTCGATAGAGCCGGTACGGATTGCCTGGGCTGCCATGTTCAGGGCCAGAATGAACCCGGTGCAGGCGGCTGAAAGATCGAAAGCGCCAGCCTTCACCGCTCCGATGCTGTCCTGCACGAGAGAAGCCGTGGACGGGAAGAGATGCTCCGGCGAAGATGAGGCCACAATGATCAAATCGACATCCGCGGGATTCAAATCCGCCACTTCTAAGGCATGCAGGGCCGAGTCGGCTGCCAGGGTGGCAGTGCTCTGTTCGGCGGCGGCGATGCGCCGCTCGCGGATGCCGGTGCGGGAAAAAATCCACTCGTCGCTGGTGTTCACCATTTCGGCAAGTTCATCGTTGGTCAGCACCCGCTCAGGAACCGCCATCCCCCAGCCGGTGATATGTGCGTAGCGCATCATTCCGCCGTGTCCGAAAAGCGGCTCAAAATGATAGTAGCGTTGTGGCCCCCAAAGCCGAAAGAGTTGGACATGACGTGATCCATGCGGGCCGGACGGGTTTGATTGGGTACATAATCCAGATCGCATTCGGGATCGGGGGTTTCGTAATTGATAGTGGCAGGCAGGATTTCCTCCGCCAGGGTTTTCACGCAGAAGATGGCTTCCAAAGCGCCAGCAGCTCCCAGCAAATGTCCGGTCATCGATTTGGTGGACGATACCGGGATTGCGTAGGCCTGTTTGCCAAACACCGTTTTGATAGCTGCGGTTTCGCTTTTATCATTAAGGGATGTGCTGGTTCCGTGAGCGTTGATATAACCAATATCGGTGGTATCCAGTCCGGCGCTGTCCAGTGCGACCTGCATACATAAAGCCGCGCCAGCTCCGTCTGGGGCGGGGGCGGAAATATGGTAAGCGTCGTTGGTGGTCCCGTATCCGCTGACTTCGGCCAAGATGTGTGCGCCGCGCGCCTGGGCGTGCTCCAGCGATTCCAGCACCAAAATGGCGGCCCCTTCCCCCATTAAAAATCCGTCCCGGCCGGCATCGAAGGGACGGGAGGCGCGTTCGGGTTCCTCATTACGGGTGGAAAGTGCCCCCATCACGCTCATGCCCGCGATAGCGATGGGAATGATGGCCGCTTCCGACCCGCCGGCCAGCATAACATCGGCCTGCCCGCGGCGGATGATCTCAGCCGACTCGCCGAGAGCGTTGGTGCCTGAGGCGCAGGCGGTGACCACAGCCATATTGGGGCCGCGCACTCCGAATTGGATGGCGACCATCCCGGCGGAAGTGTCTGGGAGCATCATAGGAACCAGGAAGGGACTCACTCGCGAGGGGCCACGTTCGAAAAATATTTGCATATTCTTGGAAATAGTATCCATTCCCCCGGTCCCGGTGCCGATCACCACGCCAATGCGGTCGCGGTTTTCGGCGTTGACCTCCAAACCTGCATCCGCCACCGCCTGTTGAGCCGCCGCCATAGCGTATTGAGAAACCAGGTCCATGCGCCGGGCCTCCTTGCTTCCAAAGAGTTCTTTTCCATCGAAGCCTTTGACCTCGGCAGCAATTTTGGTTTTGAAGTCGCTGGTATCGAAGCGTGTGATCGTCCCCACGCCCGACTTCCCGGCGAGAATGTGCCCCCATGTGGTTTCCACGTCATTGCCTAAAGGGCTGATACACCCCAGGCCGGTGATAACAATTCGTTTGTGCATACTCAACTCCTCGTGTGTAGATTTGTCGAAATTAGTTCATAACCGGGGAATACAACACCGCCTCTCGGAAAAGGAGGCGGTGTTGGAATTGGGGATTGGGGATTGGGGATTGGGGACTGGAGATTGGAGATTGGGGATTGGAGATTGGGGATTGGGGATTGGAGATTGGAGATTGGAGATTGGGGATTGGGGATTGGGGATTGGAGATTGGAGATTGGGGATTGGGGATTGGAGATTGG